>JBDUEA010000205.1:0-6096 GCA_040002695.1 Gemmatimonadota bacterium
AGTCCGGGAATCAGGAGAATCTCGGCGGCCAGACTGAACGGCGCATCAGGAAGCGCGGTCATCGATAGACCGGCAGGTCCTGCAATCGTTGCCATGAGCCAGTAGACCGGCACCAGTCCGAGACTCAGAATTGGAAGTACGGGCAGGAGACCGGCGGATCCGTTCCGCACGGCCAGCGCCTGCGCCGCTGCTCCCGCGAGCAGGCACCCACCGAGCACGCCAATCAGGTGGTCGCTCGCCACGATACCGAGGGATCCGATTACGAGCGCCACCAGCGCGATCCCGTCGGCAATCTTCCAAGGTGAGCCGGGCAAAGCCGTGCGTGTTTCCGCCAGCCTGCCGAGCTTGATGCTCCACCGCGATGCCCCCACAATTGGTCCGAGCTTCACCAACGCGCCGAGCACCGCAGACGCCGAGAGGGCGGCGGGGAGGGTCCATGCGACTCCGGCAGCCGAAAACAGCGGCCGGACCGAAACGCATTCCAGTAGCGCCATACCGCCCACGAGAACCCCGAGCGCCCGATCGCTTCGTGCCGCCCGAGTACGAAGCGCCGCTACTCCAGCGAGGAACGCAAAGGCCGCGCCGGCAAGGATCAACCCGGATTCCGCGATGAGAAATCCGCTGGAAAGCGTCGCCAGTCCTGCCGGCTCCGCGAATACACCGGACCCCAGATGGGCGATGCTCTTTCCGGTGGCGACCGAAAGACTCGCCAGCCCGAACCCGAGTGCGCACAAACCCGCGAACCCGAGGCGTCGAGTCCTCTGCCCAGCGAGCGCGGCGACCACCGGAGTGAGAAGCACCAACAGGATTGCCGGGGACAGTGCGTGAAGCATGCGATCCATGGAAGAGGGTGAGACCTGGGCTGGCAGGAAAGTATCCGGTGGGATGCTGACGACAAACTAGACCAAAAAAACGGGCGCCTCCTTCGAGGCGCCCTGGCAACTCCATCAAGTCAAGCTGGTCGATCTCAAGCGGCGTTCTTCCTGCGCCGACGCAGCCCCATTCCGCCAACTCCAGTCAGGCCCGTCGCCAGCAGCGTCATAGTCACCGGTTCCGGCGTCACGACCGGCGGGGGTCCCACCACCGCCGTGGTCGTGAAGCCACCGTTAGTGCCGGGGGTCGGCGTATTGTTGCCGTCCCACTGTACGTTCCAGCCGGTGGGCGCACCCTTGCCGCCAATCGGCCGGTCCAGCACGACGATGAAGCTCGAAGCGAGATTAGATCCCGTTACCACAGCGACCTGTGAGGACGGAAGGCACATGGAGGGCCCGCCGAGCGCGCTCGCGAGGCAGCCGCCCGCATAGCTCGTGTGCCAGCCAGTGCTCTGCCCATTCACGAGCACATCCTTGATCGTCGCGCCACCGAGTGACTGCGAATCAAAGATGGCGATGTTGCGTGCCCAGGGGCCCGCGACAGTGGTGGGAGCGAAGTTGACCACCAGGGCATGGTAACCCGCGTACTGCCCGAACTGGGGTCCGAGCACGATGTACTGCCATTGGCCGGATGCGTTGGTGGTGAGCTTGGCCTGGGCGGGCTGGACCCCGGCAAGCAGGCCCATGAACGCGAAGGCCGACAGGGTACGGAAACGCATGAATGCCTCGTGGTGGAAGATGAGAGCTGCCGAGCCCATGGGTTAGCAACTGGCGGGCCACGTCCAGCATTCACCGAACACCCATTCGCACCTAGCCTAAATTACACCTCTGCAATAGCTTATGAACTCACCAAACACACCTTCCGCAATCGGGACGCACCCCGGCATCCGGCCGGCTGCGGCGGCGCGGGTAGGGCGTGTAGCACCCGCCCTACAGCACAGGGAACGCAAGGGCGCTGCGCACCAATTTGACCCGGTTTGAGCCCGAGATCCGACCCTTCCTACGTCCAGGAGACCCGATGCCAGCTTCGCCAATCCTTACGCCGCAGGGCGCAACCAGGCCCCTGGAGGCGAGAAGCTTCAAACCGATGGTCTCGACCCTGCTCCTCGGTGTCGGTGTGGCCCTGCTCATCGCCACTCTGATCGATTTCGGCATCCTGTGGATTGTGCAGCACCAGTCCAACTCGCAGTGGGAGTTTGCCGCACTGAGTACCACGTTCGACAACTTCTCACTGCTTCTCATCGGACTTGCAGCCGTCGCCGCCGGTCTGCACCTGGGCAATGCGGGGAGCCTCCTGAATCAGCGCGTCCTCACCGTCATCGCGTTCCTGCTTGGACTTTGCGCCGCGCTCGGCGCATTGCTGCTGGTCACGGATTTCTTCGACGTCCGCAACAAGGTCGATGGGGTGACTCGCGACGCCTTCTACACGACGATGGCGAAGAGCGTAACACTCGCCGTCATCTATACGATCACGTTGTTTGTGACGGGAATCCGCGGTCTCCGGAGCCGATAGCCCGCGGTTCGTGCAGCCTGTTCTGGAGACGAGTCGCCCTGCCCGGACCGGTCAACGAGAAGAGATTGCGTAACGGACCAGCACGCCCTCGACGAATTCCGCTTCGATGTGGCTGTCCGAGCTGGAATAGACCGCGGCGACAACTTTCAAACTGCCTTCAGAACGTTCTGTGGCCCGCTCCGGCTTGCCCATCAGCGTCTCCACTTCGGCTCGGCTCAGTCCTTTCCTCAACCCCCCGTTTCCGACTGCAGGGATCTGGCACGCACCATCGGGTCGTCCTGCCCCGGTGTTCGCTCCGGCCAGGGCCGTGCTCCCGCTGATTCCATCTCCGGGCACCGTCGAAAAATCCAGATAATCGTCCAGCGCACGCATGATCGCCTCCGGCGTCAGGGCGCTTGCCGGGACGCCTTTGGCGAATCGGAGATTGAACCGCGAGCCGGCACCGAGAGCCTGAGTCCGGACGGTCTCCCGTTTCTTTTCCTGCGCATCCGCGGTCATCGCCTTGAGTCTCGCATCCTCCCGTTCGCGATCCCGCTTGAGGCCATCCAGTTCCTCTTGCAGCTTCCGGCGCGCGGCGGGCTCGGTCTCCGTCTTGAGATCGTGCTCGATGTCACGCTCGCGCTTGGTCTTTTCCGCGGTCGGAGTGTAGACGCTGGTGCTCGTGTTGTCGCTGAAGGTTCCGAACCCTCCCCCGCCGAGTTGAAACTCGATCAGCTTGTCCTTCACCTTGATCTTGGTCACCAGCATCGACTGGCCGTTGTGAATCGCAGTGCCGTACGTCTTGATCCGCTGCGCATACTTGTTGAAATCGATCGCCGGCGAGGCGTCGGGAAACACGTCCACCCCCTGTTCGGTAGCAGGCATGTCGAGCTTCACCGTCAGCGTTCGACCTTCGAAATACTGCTTGAGGGCGGCCTCGTTCTGTGCCTGGAGTGGCAAAGTGGCCAGCGCGAGCAGGACCAATGGCTGCCAGAAGGTTCTCATGAACCGCTCCAGTGAATGTGGGCACCGAATGATCTGCTGGTCGGACGGATTGTTGCGGAACTGCGGAATGGAGCGGATGGGGTTCGAACCCACGACCCCCTGGTTGCAAACCAGGTGCTCTCCCAGCTGAGCTACCGCCCCTCGAGCCGGCGCGAACAGGGATGGCGCGGATCGGCGCCGAGAATATAGGCACACCACAGGCACTCTGCCCAGTGGCCGCGGGATTCCTCGCTGGCCTCGGGATCTCCGTCCGCTCATCACGAGATCGAGAAACCCTGCGGGGTTCCGACTCCAGTCGATGCCAGGCGAGATCAGCACCGGGCACTCGATCCGCGCGCTGCCCGATCGTGGCGAGGATTCCCACCACAGTGCGCTGGTAGGGTAGAGTGCCGTCCTGAATAGAGGCGACACCGGTCGACGCCGCACGACCGGCGGCTTGCAGCAGACGTGACAGATTTGCCAGCTTGCCTCGGGCCCATCAGGATGACAAGGGTATCAACATCCCCCAGAGCGACGACCTGGAGGTCTGAGACTCCACTCGCATCGGCCTCCGCGCTCCCGGTGATACCGGTCCACGAGGCGGTTCCGGAATTCGTAGGTCTCCGGAAAGGAAAACATCCTGTCGAGATACCGGACCGTTATCGGCTCCTGGAGCGACGCTATCATGTCGATCAGCGCGCAGCCTTCCAGACCAGCCGGTCGTAGCCATCGTGTGGTGACGCGGAAAAGCGCTGGAGAGTCCATGAGACCAGGCGCTCGGGTCCCTGGCGGAGTTCGGAGTTCCGGGAAGGCGAATTCGGAGAAATGGTCGTCTTGTCGTTCATGGGCATTTTCACCAAGCGTGCCGGACTCACGCGCAAAGAAAAACGCCCCAGAATCCTTCCTGCGGGCGACCGAAGCCAAAAGGTGGCGATGTGGTCGTGCGTCCCGCTAGGTGGATTCCGCGGACATGGGACAACAGCACGACATCATCGGGAAGACAAGGCGCGATGAATTCGCGGCGGCGCAAACGGGGCGGGATTCAGGAGGTCGTGCATTTTCATACAGTACCGGCGCGGACGCCCGTCGTCATCCCCGCGTGACTCCTGAACGTCGCGTCGAGCGCCGCCTCGAGCCGCTCCATCCCCTCCGCATCATGAGCACTCGAAGTGAATATCGACTCGAGCGCCGAGGGCGGGAGGTAAATGCCGTTGGAAAGCATCCCGTGAAACAAGGCGGCGTATGCGCCGCGGTCAGTCGCCATCGCTTCGGAAAAATTGCGGACTGGCCGGTCTGTCATGAAGCAGGTGAGCATAGTGCCGACCCGCTGCACGCAGACGGGCACTCCATATCGTACCGCTGCGCCGTCAAAGGCCGCGCCCGCGGCGGACGCCCATTCATCGGCCGCCGACCAGACCCCCGGTCGTCCCAGCACCTCGAGGGTCGCGAGTCCGGCTGCCATCGCGAGCGGATGCCCCGCAAGCGTACCGGCCTGGTAAACTGGCCCCGCAGGGGCGATGAGACGCATCAGATCCGCGGAGCCGCCGTAGGCGGCGGCCGGCATTCCGCCTCCCACGACTTTCCCAAGACAGGTGATATCCGGTCGCACGCAATAGAGCGCCTGCGCTCCGCCGGGATGAACGCGCCATCCGGTCATGACCTCGTCGAAAATGAGGAGCGCCCCCGCCCGTGTAGTGAGCGTTCGAAGACCGGGCAGAAAGTCGGGAGCCGGAGGAACCACCCCCATGTTTCCGGAGACCGGCTCCGTGATGATGGCAGCGATGCTCGTGCCATGTTCATCGAAGGCAGCCTGGACCGCAGGCAGATCGTTATACGGCAGGATCAGTGTATCCGCGACCGCACCCGCGGTGACACCGGGGGATTCCGGAAGCCCGAGTGTCGCGACGCCCGAGCCGGCCATCGCAAGCAGCTGATCGGCGTGCCCATGGTAGGCCCCAGCGAACTTGATGATCACCCTGCGACCGGTGGCCGCGCGTGCCAGGCGAATGGCGCTCATCGTGGCTTCGGTTCCCGACACCACGAACCGAATCATCTCCATGCCCGGAAAGGTCTGCACGACCCGTTCGGCAAGGCGCACTTCATCCTCGACCGGAGTTCCGTAGCAGAATCCGCGGGCAAGCGCCCGCTCCACGGCCTCCACCACCTCAGGATGTCGATGGCCGAGGATGAGCGGTCCCCAGGCCAGAACGAGATCCAGATACCGGTGTCCGTCGACGTCTTCGAGCCATGAGCCGGACCCCGCGGACATGAATCGCGGCGTTCCACCAACGGCGCGGAATGCACGGACCGGGCTGTTCACGCCGCCAGGGATCACTCGTTGCGCCCGCTCGAACAGCGTCTCTGAGCGAGTCACGACTCCTCCTCCCGCAGCCATCGCGCGGCCTGTTCGGCATAATAGGTAATGATCACGTCGGCGCCGGCGCGCCGGATGCCGACCAGCGATTCCATCACCGCGCGCCGCTCATCGAGCCAGCCGCGCTCTGCCGCTGCCTTAAGCATCGAGTATTCGCCGCTCACACTGTACGCTGCCACCGGCAGCGTAGTGGTCGCCCGCACGGCCCTGATTACGTCGAGATACGCCAGCGCGGGCTTCACCATGAGCATATCGGCGCCTTCGGCCTCGTCGAGCGCAGCTTCCCGAATGGCCTCACGCACATTCGCGGGATCCATCTGGTGGTGGCGACGATCGCCCGATTGCGGCGCGCTGTCGGCCGCGTCGCGGAAGGG
>JBDUEA010000206.1:0-6034 GCA_040002695.1 Gemmatimonadota bacterium
GCCGGCCGCGGCCCACGCACTGTCGGCCGAGCAATCCGACATCAGCGAATACCGCTGGCTCATTCTCCTCGGCCTCATCACCGCGGCGATCATGGAGGTGCTCGATACCACGATCGTGAACGTCGCGCTTCCGCAAATGGCGGGAAATCTCGGCGCCACGCAGCAGGAAATAGGGTGGGTGGCGACGGGCTACATCCTGTCGAATGTGGTGGTGCTTCCGATGACGGCGTTCTTCACCGAGCGATTCGGACGGCGCCGGTACCTGATTTTCTCGATCATCCTGTTCGCGGTCGCCTCATTCCTCTGTGGCATTTCCCACTCGCTGATCGAGCTCGTTGCCTGGCGCGTGCTGCAGGGCGCCGGCGGCGCGGCGCTCCTCTCGACGGCGCAGGCGACGATCCGCCAGATATTTCCACGCGAACAGCAGGCACTGGTCCAGTCGATCTTCCTCCTCGGCATCATCGTGGCCCCGACCCTGGGACCCACGCTCGGCGGCTGGATCACGGATAATTACAACTGGAACTGGTGCTTCTTCATCAACATTCCCATCGCTGTGATTTCCGCCTTCCTGGTCGGCACCTTTCTCAAGGATGCGCCGGACGCGCGGCGCCACCGGGGAGACATCGACTGGCTCGGCATCGGCCTCCTGATGCTGGGACTCGCCTGCCTGCAGTACGTGCTCGAAGAAGGCAACCAGAAGGACTGGTTCGCGGATATCTGGATCACGCGGCTCGCGGTCATCGCGGGTTGCGCGCTCAGCGCGATGATCTGGTGGGAGCTATCCCCGCGCAACAAGCACCCGGTCATCGACTTCCACGTGCTGCGCAACCGGGAGCTCGCGGCGTCGATCTTTCTATTCGTGTCACTGGGATTCGGGCTGTACGGTGGGGTTTTTCTCTTTCCGTTGTTCACGGAAACCCTGCTGCATTTCACTCCGACCGAAACAGGACTGGCCCTGCTGCCCGGCGGCCTCGCTACGGCCGTAACGGCGCTCATCTGTGGACGGCTGCTTACCGGAGCAAAACCGCTGGTGGACCCGCGGATTCTCATCGGGATTGGAGTGTCGCTGTTCGTCGGAGCGATGTGGTACCTGGGGCACCTGACGACGGCCGCGGGAGAGGGAGACGTGCGGATTGCGCTCATCATCCGCGGCGCCGGCCTCGGCTTCCTCTTCACGCCGATCAACAGCGTGGCGTACGCGAGCATCAGGCCGCAGGAAGCACAGCAGGCCTCAGGATTGATCAATCTTGCTCGCCAGCTCGGCGGGTCCTTCGGCATCGCGATCCTCGCGAATTATCTCACGACACGTACGCAGTTTCATCGCGCCGACCTGCTCACCAACGTCTATGCGGGCAATCCGCTGCTCGATGAGCGGCTTCGCGCCTTTGCCGCGATGCTCTCCTCGCACGGCTATGGCCCGGTTGCGGCGCGGCAGGGTGCCCTCGCGCTCGTGGACCGTCAGGTGATGGCACAGGCCACGATGCTCGCCTACAACGATTCGTGGATCTTCATCCTGATCGCCTTCGTGTCCGTGGCGCCCGCGATTCTGCTCCTCCGGTCGAGGAAGGGCCCGCCAATGGCGCCGGTGGACGCGCACTGAAGT
This sequence comes from Gemmatimonadota bacterium, assembly GCA_040002695.1. Lineage (GTDB taxonomy): Bacteria > Gemmatimonadota > Gemmatimonadetes > Gemmatimonadales > GWC2-71-9 > JBDUEA01. The sequence continues at coordinate 1,604 of JBDUEA010000206.1, forward strand.
CTGGCTGCCGCGCTCGCAGGCACAAACGGCAACAGGGTCCGGGAATTCCCGGACCCTGTTGCGTTCTGGAGTAGAGCGCCGCGTTCAGGCCGCGCGGGCTTCCATTTTTCGGGCGTCCAGCGCGTCGCGGCCGAAGCTCCGAAGCGTGAGATAATGCGAGTGAATCGCGCCCCAGAGCGTCGGATGATCGTGATACGCCAGCCCATGACGGGCTGCCGCGGCCTGCACCAGCGCGCTGATTCGCGGATAGTGAACACTGCAGACCTTGGGGAAGAGATGGTGCTCGATCTGGTGATTCAATCCGCCCACGTACCAGGTAAGGAGCGCGCTCCGGCGCCCGAAGTCCGCGGTGGTATCCATTTCGTGGACCGTCCACTCATTGCCGACTGCACCGGAGTTCGCCGGAATGGGATGCGCGGTTCCTTCGACGACATGCGCCAGCTGGAAGACGACGCCGAGGATGAGGCCTGCCGTCAGGTGCACGATGAGGAACCCGACGAGCAGCTGCAACCAGCTGATGGGAGCAATGGCGAGCGGGAGCGCAAAGGCGAGGCCGTAGTAGAGGGCCTTCCCGATTACCAGGCCGGCGACCGCGCCCGGCGGGTGTGACCGGCCGCGATACGGGCCAATGTCCCGCTGCATGAAATACTTGTAGTCCTTGATGAATACCCAGAAGAGCGTCGAGAGACTGTACGTCGCAAAGGCGTAGAAGTGCTGATACCGATGGAACCAGTGCAGCTCCGAATTTGGCGAGAGCCGGAGCAGCGGCGAGACCTCGAGATCCTCGTCCATGCCCTGGATGTTCGTGTACGTATGGTGAATCACGTTATGCGTGATCTTCCACATATAGCCGTTCGCGCCGACGAGCTCGAAGGTGCACCCGATCAGCGTGTTGAGCCAGGGACGGGAGGAGTAGGCGCCGTGCAGCGCGTCATGACTCACAGAAAATCCGACGCCGGCCACACCGACGCCCATGACGAAGGCGAGGCCGACGAGCTCGATCGTGCTGAAATGGGTGGTGAGCACCAGCAGGTAGGGTACGACCATCAGCGACAGCAGGGTAACGCTCTTGAGCACCATCGCGATGTTGGCATTCGGTGACAGGCCGCGCGAAGAAAAGTACTCGTTCACGTCCCGCCGGACTTCCTGGGCGAACCCGGCCGGATCCGCCTTGGAGAATGTGATGCGCGCCGGCGTCTGCGCACTGATGTTCTCGGATTCCATGATGGATGCAGTAGTCAGACGTCCTCCTGAATGCGTAATCCGGTCGCGCCGGCCTCAGGCTGGTCGGCGGCGAACGGTCCAGAGCGAACTATGGCAATGCGGGTTTCCGCCACCATACCGCAAATCAATCGCCACGTTTCAAACCGGGGCGTCCCAATTACCGATCTCGCCGAGATGGATAAACCATGACGACGGAGACCCCAAGGCGGCGCACAGGCGCCGTTCCATGATCGATCTCTAACTTGCTTTGTCCGAGGAGGTTGCCCATCGCTCGGCCGGACCCCTGGCTCGAGCATTCAGGGGCTTCATGAAGTTCGATCCGACACTAGTCGGGCCGGTGGGCTTCACTCGGACCGCAGCTGAGGCTGTCAGGATAGGACAAACTTAACTACCTGTACCGGAAATGTCCGTTCGAATACGGTCAGAAGGGCTTGAAGCAAGTCGTGGATCGGTGGTGGGGTAGACGATCCGTGGTTAGGGGAAAAACGCCTCCGCCTGCTTTGTAGGAAAAAATGCCATGCGCAGTTCGCGCACTCGGTATCCTGTCTGTCTCACGAGACTCGGGAAACGGGAAACGGAAGGGACGTGGGTGGCGTCTGCGGATGGCGAATTCCACCGCAAGAACCGGGTAGTCTCCAGCAGCATCCGGCGCCATCTTGATGGTAGTCAACGGAGCGGATTCAGCAGGGAGATATCGATGAGTACAGCAGCAACGGCCACGACCATTGAGCCCATCGGTTCCAGGGCGAACCCGGATTCAGTTTGGCGTGCGGTGCTCGAGCGCGACGCCGCGCACGACGGGCAGTTCGTCTACGCCGTGGCGACGACGGGCATCTATTGCCGGCCGAGCTGTCCGTCGCGGCGGCCGAACCGAAAGAATGTCTCGTTTTTCGCGACGCCGGCATCGGCCGAGGAAGCGGGATTTCGCGCGTGCCTTCGCTGCCATCCGAAGAGTGCCGTCGGAGCGCAGGCCGCGGCGGTGGAGCGGGCGCGGGACTACCTGGAGAAGAACCTGGACACTCCGGTGACGCTCGACGTTCTGGCCCGCGAGGTCGGACTCAGCGCCTTTCATCTGCAACGCACTTTCAAACGCTTCGTCGGCGTTTCGCCCAGGGCATATGCGGCAGGGCTCCGGGTGGAACGGCTGAAGAGCAAGCTCAAGCAGGGGGACACCGTGAGCAGAGCAACCTATGAGGCCGGCTATAGCTCGAGCAGCCGCAGCTATGCCGCTTCCAACGAATTCCTCGGCATGACGCCGGCCACCTATCGCCGGCGCGGACGCGGGATGGAGATCCGGTTTACCACCGCGGAGACGGCGTTCGGACGCCTGCTCGTCGCCGCGACCGAGCGCGGTGTGTGCGCCGTGACGCTGGGCAGTTCTGAAGAGTCACTGGAACGGGCACTCGCGGAAGAGTATCCGGAGGCGTTACTCGAGCGCGCGGAGAACGGGCTGGGCAAGTGGGTCGGGGCGATCATTCGACGCATCGAGTCCGGTGAGACGGGTATCGCGGTGCCGCTCGATCTCCAGGCGACAGCGTTTCAATGGAAAGTCTGGCGCGCGCTGCAGGAGATTCCCTACGGCGAGACCCGCTCGTATTCGGAGATTGCGGAGTTGATCGGTCAGCCCAAAGCGGCGCGTGCGGTCGCGTCGGCATGCGCCGGAAACCCGGTCGCCGTCGTCATCCCTTGCCATCGGGTGGTGCGGACCGGCGGCGAACTGGGCGGCTACCGCTGGGGCGTCGAGCGCAAGGAGAAGCTGCTCGCCGCGGAGCGGTCCGGCAGGATATTCTAGGGACTGATTGTCAGGAGCCAGCCTTTGCCGGAGGGAACCGGGATCGAATCACCAGCGTTGAAGGTGGCAGCTGGCTGAAAGTCCTTGATCTCCGCGGCCGTGATATGCGCGGATGCGGAATCCAGTCCCAGTGCCTTCCAGTCGATGTCGAGGCGGACGCGCGTGGTGTCCTTCGCCCAGCTGGCGAGCGCCACGAGGGTCCGTCCTTTTCTTACGTACGATGTGGCCAGGACGTCGGACCGGCCGGTCGTGACCGGGCTTTCGGGCGTCCAGTAGCCGAGCATCCGGCTGTCGGCGATTCCAAAATCGTCCCACGCCTTCCAGATCGGGCGTGGATCTCCGGCCCAGGGCAGCCGGTTCGTCATGCCGTAGATCATCCCTCGCCAGGGATTACCGCCATCCTGCAGCATTTCACCCATCAGGCCGAAGGGCACACCTGACATTTCCACCAGCCAGTAGTCCGGCGGCGAGTTGTAGTCGAAGTATTCGCCGAACCAGAGCCGATCGAGATAGGGGAAGTGTTCGAGGTAGAGGTTCGCACTGCTCGCGAAGCCGTCATTCGGATTGTACTGATTCGCCGAGTGCAGATCGATGAGTGCGCCCTGCCGTCCGCGATCGAGCACCTTCCGCACTCGTTTCATCGTAGTCCGGTCAAACGCGACATCATCGAGATAGAGTCCATCGATTCCGACATTCTTCACCAGCCAGCCCAGCCCCTCGACGTAGAAGTTGTGCCACCGCGAAACTCCGCTGGTCACCACCGCCACATCCCTCAGCTCCGGCACGTACCACCCGCCGATATAATGGGAGCCGAAGTGCTCCTGCAGCCACGAGTGGCCGCCGCCCGGTCCATCGGAAATCACTTCATCGCCGAGGCTCCGGAGCATGTACAGTTCCGGAGCGCTGTTGGTGAGCTCCCGGACGGTGTAGTAGATCTTCACCTTCATGCCGCGCGCGTGCGCAGAATCCACATACGCTTTCATCAGGCCGGGGCGCAGGAAGGGGTAGTTGATAAACGGATTGATCGGCGTGGCGTGATGCACGTTGATCGTGTTGGCGCCGTACGCCGCCACCGAGTCGAGTGACTTGTACGCATGGAAGAACCGGGTAGTCCATTGCGCGTGCGGATCGATCGGATGAAACGGAGTGAGCAGGAGCCGGAAATCGTATCGCAGTGTCTCTCCGGCAGGCATGACGCGGGCACCGCTGAAGCAGCGGGCGAGATAGGTGGACTCATCCCATTCGGTGAACCGGCAGCCGCCACGCCCGTCGTTCGCCCACGACACCGGCATGACGAGCGGCTTTGACTGATAGAAATTCGTGTTCAGCGGGCGCGAATAGTGTTCGTCCTTGAGACTCAGCTGGACTCCCGCGTTCACGTCACCGAGCCACACCGCGTCCTGATTGCGCTGGAC
>JBDUEA010000207.1:0-6007 GCA_040002695.1 Gemmatimonadota bacterium
ATCGCTACCGCGGGAAACTCGGGACCGACGCCGATGAGTTCATCGAGTATGCGGTGACGGGGGTCGAGCGGATGCACGCGCTGATCAAGGACCTGCTCACCTACAGCCGCGCGCGCACTCGCCCGCTGGAGCCGGAAACCGTGGACCTGCGTTCGGTGGTTCGGGAGGCCGAGCGGATATTGCAGCTGTCGATCACCGAGAGCGCGGCCGAAGTCACCTGCGACTGGATGCCGACGGTGCGGGTCGACGCCACGCAGATGACGCAGGTCTTTCAGAACCTGCTCAGCAATGCCATCAAGTTCCGCGCGACGGTGCCGCCGCGGGTGCGTATCTCATCGGAGCTGCTGGAGGGAGTCTGGCTGATCTCGGTCGAGGACAACGGCGTGGGTGTCGCCCCGGAGCATGGCGAACGGATCTTCATCATCTTCCAGCGGCTGCACGGTCGCGAGGAGTATCCGGGCACCGGCGTCGGACTCGCCATCTGCCGCCAGATCGTTGAGCGACACGGAGGGAGGATCTGGGTGGACAGCCGACCGGGCGGGGGTGCGGTGTTCCAGTTCACCCTTCCCGTCACCAACGGGGAGTCGCCATCTTCTCCCGCCGAGCATCTCGACTGAAGCGGAATCCCGGCTCCCCGAGGGCATTCCGTCTTTCCAGGGCCCGGGTCAGCCGCTGTCACACCCGGACGACATGTTGAGACTCCTTTCAAATGGAGTCCTCATGCGTACCGTCGTGCTTACCCTCCTGCTTGCCGGCGTCCTCGTCGCCCCCGCGTCGGCGCAGAGCCAGTGGGTCGTCTGCGGAGGCGAGGCATTCGCCACCTGTGCGACGGGATTTGGTCCCGTCCCCTATCTGGCGCCGAATGCGGGTCCCTTTCGCGTCTGGGTCTGGGCGTGGGACTACTTCGGGCTCTCGGAATCCAGTGGAACCGCGTTCGTTGGAAACGTCACCGACATTTCCGGGCCAGTCATCGAACGCAGCAAAGGAGCTCGAGCGGCGGTCATCACTCCGGAGCCGCGGACGGCAGTACTGCTGACGACGGGGTTGCTCATCGTAGGAGTGACATTCTGGCGAGGTCGGCCGGGCGGAGGATGAACCGGTCTCCGTGAGTCTCCAGGGGTTCGGCAAGAGCGGAATCAGCGGATGGTGCCGTACACTCCGATGGTGAGTTCGCGCGTCATCCCCTCGAAGTAGTTTGTACGTCTGAGGCGCATCTCACCGGTGATTCCCCATGCCTGGGAGAGGTCGGCGCGAATGCCGACGCTTCCTGAGAACACCGGTTTCGCGACCGTACGACTCGAGTCGCGAGTCATCCCGAGGCCGACCCCACCGCCGAGATAGGGGGCGATGGGATGGGTGCCGGGTTGAACTTGCAGCTGGACTTCGGAAATGAACATGTGCCGGGGCGCTCCTCCGTGCTGCAGGTAGCCGGCATAACTGATGGCCGGTTCGATCAGAAAGTATCGGACGTCGAGCGGCACGAGCGGCGACGCGAGCCGCAGAGCCCAGATATGGTCACTCTGGCGGGGGAGACCTTTCGTCGTCGAATGGAGCTGGCCAAACGCGACCGTGACGGGCACTGGAGGCGCTCCCCCCTGGGCACGCACGGATGGTGCGAGAACGAGCAGCATGCCGATGACGAGCATCGGGAATTCGCGGAGCCGGAACGAAACCACGAACCCTCCCTGCGCAGGTCAGCCCACGGTGAAACGAACGCCGAATCCGCCGGCACTCCCTTCCGGATAACACTAACCTCCCCTCTGGACGAACGCTCATGGCGCCGACAGCAGGCTGCAACCGCCATCATCGCCGAACATGCTATTCGACTGCCATCCCTGGCCCTGAGCGTGGTATCGTTGAAAGTTGCGGCGATGCCGCAGAGCGTTAACCGATCGTCTTGAGCTCAAGTGTCCACTCAGGCCATATCATGACCAACCGCGCATTGGAGAGACGCGATGACCGCCTCACCGAGCAGCAAGCCCCCCGGCGGGGCCGCCAGCATCACCGAGCACGAGGCCGAGCAGGTCGAACGGGCGAACCGCACCGGTCTCCAGCCGGTGGTGTTCGTCCACGGTCTCTGGCTCCTGCCCAGCAGCTGGGACCGATGGTCGGCGGCATTCGAAGCGGCCGGACTCACCGCGCTCACGCCAGGATGGCCCGACGATCCCGAGACCGTGGCTGATGCGAAGGCGCATCCCGAGGTGATGGCGCACAAGACAGTGGGGCAGGTGGCCGATCATTTCGCCGACATCGTTCGTGGCCTGCGCCGGAAGCCGGCCGTCATCGGCCACTCGTTCGGCGGCCTTCTCGCGCAGATCCTCGCCGGTCGCGGGGTCTCGGTGGCGACGGTGGCGATCGATCCCGCGCCGTTCCGCGGCGTGCTTCCGCTTCCGCTCTCGGCGCTCAAGTCCGCCTGGCCGGTGCTGGGTAATCCGGCGAATCGCAATCGGGCGATACCGCTGACGTACGAACAGTTCCGCTATGCCTTCGCCAACGCCGTGTCTGAGGAGGAGGCGAAGCAGCTCTACGAGACCTACGCCGTCCCCGCCTCGGGCGCGCCGCTATTCCAGGCAGCGACGGCCAACCTGAATCCGTGGACTGAGGTGAAGGTGGACAGCGACAATCCGGAGCGGGGCCCGCTGCTGATCATCTCCGGCGAGAAGGACCACACCGTTCCCTGGGCGATCGCGCACGCGTCGTTCAAGCAGCAGAAGGACAACCCGGGCGTGACCGAGATCGTCGAGATGCCCAATCGTGGCCATGCGCTGACGATCGACAGCGGCTGGCGGGAGGTCGCCGACAAGGCGCTCGCCTTTGTTCAGCGTTTCGTGAAGGCCTGAGCCTCGAGCGTCCACCGCACCGGTGGCTGCGCGACGTGATCGAGCAGCAGAACCCCCGGACCGCAACCTGCGGCCGGGGGTTTTCACTTCCTGAACGCGGCGGCGCGCTGGTGCTCCGTCGAGGCCTTGCCGCAGCTCGCCTTTGACCACGGACGGATTCTGAGTTACGGGCTGGAGCGGTTGCGCAACAAGCTGGAGTACACGACGGTCGGGTTTCAGCTGCTGCCCAGGAAATTCACCTTGACTCAGCTGCAGCGGGTCTACGAGGCGATACTCGGACGGACGCTGGACAAGCGGAATTTCCGAAGGAAGATGGGCCGCTCGATATCCTCACACCGCTCGAGGAGTGGTCGCAGGAGGGTGGCCGGAGGCCGGCCCAGATGTATTCGTTTTCAGCCCGGCGATTCGAAAAGCTCAAGGACAAGGGAATTCTTTTTCCATTCTAGTGCACTGACGATGGTCACGAGCCGACCCTGCATCGGGCATCGTCTCAGTATCTGCTCGTGCCCATCCACCGATGTTCGCTCAGTCCCTGGTGCCGTCTGGTTCGATTTGCCGGGCGGGCGTCACTCCATCGGCACCGTCTTCGTCATCGGTATTCCGCCGGCTCTCGGTTCCCTCCGATACATCCTCGCTCCCGCCCTGGAAGCCGTCGGTCATGTGCGCATCGGAGTCGTTCTGGAAGAGTCCCACCAGGCTCTCATCCGTGGCACTGGCGCGACCGGTAATCTCCTCGGGCAGGGGGTCCCGGCCTTCGAGATAGGGGGTTTCCTCGCGTCTGGTGCCACCATCGGCGTGATCCTTCGGCCCGGCACCTCGAGCTCCATGCTCTGCGTTGCGAGTCTTCTGCGGCTTTTTCATGTCCATTCTCCATGGATGACGTTGCGTACTCTATGTAACCGTACCCCGGGAGCTTGGGGAAGGTGTCGGAGATATGTCAGAAAATATCACCGCGGAGACGCGGAACTCGCGGAGCAGAGTCAGGCGCCTTCATGTCTTTCGAGCCTTGGGGTGGAGTCATGGGAAGTGGAGGCACCCCATTCGGTACCTGCAGTCGCTCCGGAAGATCCATCCGGGTGGCTCGAATCGATCTCTATCCTCCCTTCGGACACCGGCACTGTCCAGCGTCCGCCGCCGTCCCCCGCTCCCGGTTGAAGTTTTCCTTGCTTCTTCATGACCAGTTCACACCCCAGGTGCGAGAGTACGTGCTGCGCTGCGACAGCTCCTTCCGCTCCAGCGTGTGGCCTTGTCGAGCGGCCCTTTCGGGACACGGAGGCCGTCCATTAGCGGCCGGTCATTGGCCTTATCCCTGATGTGAGTGATATGCAGATAGAAGGCTGTACGGAGTTGGTCACACCGGCGGGACGATTCTGGCACGATTCGAGTCGAAGGGCAGATGACCACGCCGCACGGATCGTGATTCGCGCAGTGACATCCGCATTCTCTCCGCTCCTCCGATGACAGACGCGCTGCCGGAAATCATCCAGGGTGGGATGGGCGTTGGCGTCTCTAACTGGCGCCTGGCGCGCGCAGTCTCCGAGGCGGGGCAGCTGGGCGTGGTTTCTGCCACCGCTCTCGACTCGGTGCTCGTTCGTCGGCTTCAGGATGGAGACCTTGACGGCGCGATGCGCCGTGCAATGTCGCGCTTTCCGATTCCCGGCGTCGCGGATGCCGTGCTTCGACGATACTTCCTCCCCGATGGGCGTCCGCCCGGCACTCCGTACAAGCTGGTGTCGATGCATCGACAGGGAATGGCAAGGGCTCGCCATCTGCTCACGGCGCTGGCGGCGTTCGTGGAGGTTGACCTCGCGAAGGAAGGACACGCGGGTCTGGTCGGCGTGAACCTTCTGACGAAGCTGCAGCTGCCCAATCTCCCACTGCTCTACGGCGCGATGCTGGCCGGAGTCGACGTCGTGCTGATGGGCGCGGGCATTCCCAAGGAGATTCCGGGCGTGCTCGACGCTCTTGCCGAGCACAAGGCAGTTTCGCTGCGCCTCGATGTCGAAGGGGCGCCGGCCGGAGTGACCGAGGTCATTTCCTTCGACCCTCGCGATCAATGGCCGGCCGATACGCCTCTCCTCGCGCTCAGGCGGCCACAATTTCTGGCGATCATCGCGAGCAATTCGCTGGCGACGATGCTGGCGCGGAAGGCGAGCGGGCGAGTCGATGGATTCGTGGTGGAGGGTCCGACGGCCGGCGGGCACAACGCGCCGCCGCGAGGCGAGATGCATCTGACCTCGGGCGGCGAGCCAATTTATGGCGAGCGCGATGCGGTCGATCCCGGCAAACTCGTCGAGCTGGGTATTCCGTTCTGGCTCGCAGGAGGAACTGGCTCTCCGTCCGCGCTGCGCGCGGCGCGTGCGGCCGGGGCCGCCGGAATCCAGGTCGGGACACTCTTCGCGTACGCGGACGAATCCGGAATCGACGACGAGCTCAAGCGGTCCGTACTCCTCGCGGCTGCGCAGCACGCGATTACGATCTTCACGGATCCTCGCGCTTCGCCAACCGGCTATCCATTCAAGATCGTCCGCTGGCCGGAGGATCCCACGGCCGGCAAGGCGGAGCCCCGAGAGCGAATTTGTGACCTCGGCTATCTGCGCACGGCCTACTACCGCGAGGATGGCCGCATCGGATATCGCTGTCCGGCCGAACCGGTGGACGACTATGTGAAGAAAGGGGGCGCGGTCGCGGATACCGAGGGCCGACGCTGCCTGTGCAATGGACTCATGGCGAACATCGGGCATCCGCAGCTGCGGGGTGAAGCACAGGCGGAGCCGCCATTGATCACCAGCGGCGACGACCTCGCCTCAATGGGGACATTTCTCGCCGGACGTAACCACTACTCGGTGGTCGATGTGCTCGACTATCTGAGCCCGCGCGCGCCTGTCGAAGCTCTACTCTGAAGTCGAGGCGTTGCGCTCGCGGGCCACACCGATGACAGTTGCTTCCCCAGCCCATCCTCTCCCCGTGCTCAATGCCGATCCGGTTGCCGAGGTTCATCCACCTCCATTCAGGCTGCCGGCCGAACATTTCGTCGCCGCGCTCATGTGGTTGTGTGCCGGGGCGACCGGGCTCGTGTACGTTGCGCCGGACCTCGCCGCTGGAAACATCTTCGCTCCGCACATTCTCGCTGTAACCCATTGCTTCACCCTCGGCGTCATCACGAC
>JBDUEA010000208.1:0-5972 GCA_040002695.1 Gemmatimonadota bacterium
CCTCGACCGGATAGAAGAAGGCACCGTCGAGACGAATCGCCCGCAGGACGTCGGAAAGAGGATCCATGGCGCACAATACTAGCAGCCGCCGCGGATTCGCGGGAGTCAGTGTCCGGTGCCGGGTCCCGGAGGCCCCTCGACCACCGTCCCCCAGAGGTCGGGCCGCCTCTCGAGCTCCGTGGGGTGCTTGAGGGCGGCGCGTTCGGGCCAGACGAACCAGCCATGCGGCGCATCGTCGTAGGTGCGAACGGTGAAGCCGGGAGCGTGGCCCGACTCACCCGCAAACCACTCGCCATCCAGACGGAGCTCGAGCGACCAGCGCGAGGAATCGCTGACCGAACGAAGCTCCCAGCCTCCACCCGTACGCTCGGAGCCGAGCCGCCAGTCCGGATCATCCCGCGGCGCTTCCCAGGTACCGTTCCGCCCGCGGTACACGATGCTGCTGTCGGTCACGCGCCGGAGGTACCACTGGAAGTCGTCGTGCTGGGGTGTGCTCGCTCGATCGCCGCCGGTATCGAGACCGATCACCAGATCGTCCCCCCAATAGAAGGAGGAGTCATCCAGCTCCGCCGCGAGATAGACGCTCTCCCCGGAACGCCGGAGCCAGAGTCGCACCACTCCACCAGGCTTGGTGATGATCGCAGTTGGCGACCCGTACTCCACGCTGTCCGCTCGACCATCGAATACCGGTGGCGTCGTGGCGCGCCGGATGACCAGCGTGTCAGCGGAAGTGGCGGCGAGTTGAAGGAGCAGGACGAGAAGCACGGCGATTCGTGTTGAGGAAGGAAGTGTGATGACCGGTTCGGCTCGATTCTTTCCGGCGGCCGATCAGGCTTCGAGATCGAGCAGTGGCAGCAGCCGCGCCCTTGGCGGAATTCCCGATTCCAGCTCGATGATTCCGACGGATGGCGGAAGACTGAATCTTCGGGCGCCGGCCCCGCCCGGGTTCATCACGGTGACCACGAGGTCGATCGTCGTGAGCAACGGACGATGCGTGTGGCCGTAGATGATCACCTCCGCCGCAGGAAAGGCGTCGTGAAGTTTCTCGGGAGTCGGTGAGCCGAAACGGTCGCCATGGGTGACGAGAAAATCGACGCCTTCGAACCGCGCTTCCGCGATGGCCGGGAGCCGCCGTCTCAGCTCATGGTCATCGGTGTTGCCGTAGACCGCAGTGACCGGAGCGATCGCCTCGAGCTCCAGGAGCAGATCCGCCGATCCAATGTCCCCCGCATGGATGATGTGATCGACTTCGCGGAATGCTTCGAACACCTCGGGCCTGAGCAGGCCGTGGGTGTCGGAGATGATGCCTAGACGCATACGAAACGGTACTGCGTGCTCAGTACTGAGGACTGAGTGCTCAGTACTGAGTACTGAGTGCTGAGTGCCGAGTTCTGTGTCACTTCATCGTTGGCGCTCTCAGTACTCATTGCCCAGTACTCACTACTCTCGTTCACTTCCATCGTTTCGCGATCTCGATCTCGACGCCGCAGTGATCCAGTATCCGCTGGACCATGAAATCCACCAGGTCCGACACCGCCGTCGGCCGATGATAGAATCCCGGGGCCGCGGGCATTACGACGGCGCCTGCTTCGGTCACCGTCGTCAGGTTACGCAAGTGAATGAGCGAGAGCGGTGTCTCTCGCGGCACCAGCACGAGGCGTCGCCGCTCCTTGAGTGTCACATCGGCGGCGCGCTCGACCAGTGAGCGGCTGGTGCCTCCGGCGATCGCCGCGACCGTCCCCATGGAGCAGGGACAGATGATCATGCCCGACGTCTTCGCGGAGCCTGACGCGGGTGCAGCGCCACGGTCGCCATCGGGGAACACCGTGATGCTCGACCAGTCGCCGCCAGTCGCAGCACGAAGCCCGGCCTCGTCCCGGATCCCGCATTCCTGCTCGAGCAGGCGCTGGCCGTGGCTCGACACAAGCAGCCAGACCGGCACCTTGTGCGTGGCGAGCACCTCGAGCAGCCGCACCGCGTACGGCGCGCCCGATGCACCCGTGATCGCCAGCAGGAGAGGATGCATGCTCAGCGGCCTCGGCGATTGGGTGTGGGTGACTTGCGGGGATGCGCCGGTGGACGAGGTGGCGGAGGCCGGACCGCACCAGCGGCTGGTGAGGTCGAGGAGTGTCCGTTCCGTCCGCCCTGTCCGCCCTGTCCGCCTCGTCCGCTCTGTCCGCTCTTCATAGCAAGACCCTGTCGAGCAGCGCGAAGCCAAACACCGTCACGCTCATGACGCCGTTCATGGTGAAGAAAGCGGCGTCGAGTCGCGAAAGATCGCCGGGTCGCACCAGTTGATGCTCGTAGGCGAGGATGCACGCTGCCACGCCGATGCCGACATAGTACCAGACGCCGAAACCGGCGCCGTAGCCGAACAGGGCGAGTGCGGGAATCGTTATCCCGTGCAGTAGCTTGGCCAGCAGGATGCTGCGTTTCTCTCCCAGCCGAACGACTGCGCTGCGCAGTCCCTCGCCGGCGTCGAATCCAGCATCGGGAAGCGCATAGAAGATGTCGAACCCCGCGACCCACGTCGCCACCGCCGCGCTGATCGCGATGAGCACCCACCACGGACTCGCCCAGTGACCGGTGACCGCGAGATATCCACCGACCGGCGCGATCGCGAGACTCAGGCCAAGCCAGAGGTGCGGCCACCAGGTGAATCGCTTGCTGAGCGAGTAGAGCATGATCCACGCGAGGGCGAGTGGACTCAACCGGAAGCAGAGCGGATTAAGCGCAAACGCGGATCCGAGAAAGAGCGCGGCCGCCACGATCACAGAGACCCACGCCTGCGTGAGACTCAAGGCACCGCGCGGCAGCTCGCGGTTCATCGTCCGGGGATTCCGCGCGTCGAAGCCGCGATCGACGATGCGATTGAATCCCATCGCCACCCAGCGGGCGCTCGAAAAGGCGATGAGCACGAGCAGCACCATCCGCGGTGTAACGCGCGTCCGCAACGAGGCCTCGAGGACGCCGAGCATTGCGAATGGAAGGGCGAAGAGGGTGTGCGCGAGTTTGACGAAATTGACGTATCGGACCAGCAGGGACTCGCCAGAGAGCGTCTGGCCTTCACGGGCGGTGAGCGGTGAGGCGTGAGCGGTGAGCGGGCCCGCGGCTTTGGATGCAGCGCGCTCAGCCCCTCCCCTGACCTCGCGTTCACCACTCACCGCTTACCTCTCACCGGCAGTTCGATTCCCAGCTTCGGCCACAGCTCATCCACCCGCTGCTTCGTCGCGGCATCCATCTCGATCAGATCGGGCCAGTCGCGCGTGAATCCCTCTTCCTTCCACTTCCTCGTCGCGTCGATCCCCATCTTGCTGCCGTAGGTGAAGCCGCGGCTGGAGTGATCGAGCACGTCCGCCGGGCCCATCGAGAAGCGCACATCGCGCTCGGGATCGATGTTGTTGAGCGCTACCCACCACGCCTCGTCCGCATCCTGGACATTGACCCCCTTGTCCACGATCACGAGTACCTTCGCCAGCGACATGAGGCCCTGTCCCCACAGCGCATTCATGACCTTGTATGCCTGCCCGGGATACTGCTTGTCGATGGAGACGAAGACGAGGTTGTGGAAGATGCCCGGCGCCGGCATGTGATAGTCGACGATCTCCGGCACCGTGAGCTTGAGCAGTGGGAGAAAAATCCGCTCGGTCGCGTGCCCGAGGTAATAATCTTCCATCGGAGGCTTACCAACGAGCGTCGCCGGGTAGACCGGATCCTTGCGCCGCGTGATCGCGGTGACGTGCACTCGAGGGTAGTAATCGGCAAGCGAGTAGAACCCGGTGTGATCGCCGAACGGCCCTTCGAGCACCAGCGCTTCCGCCGGATCGATGTACCCTTCGATCACGAAGTCGGACTCGGCCGGGACATCGAGCTCACAGGTGACCGCCTTCGCCAGCTCCACCGGAGCCCGGCGGAGGAAACCGGCGAAGATGAATTCGTCGATCGTTGGCGGAAGCGGCGCCGACGCCGAATATGTGCTCGCAGGGTCCGCGCCAAGTGCGATGACCACGGGCATCCGCTCACCCTTCTCGGCCATTTCCCGCCAGTGGGCCGCGCCGACCTTGTGGCGCTGCCAGTGCATCGCGAGCGTATTTTTGCCGAGTATCTGGACCCGGTACATGCCGACATTGCGGATCCCGCGCGTCGGATCGGTCGTGATCACCATCGGGAGCGTGATGTAACGTCCGCCGTCCCGGGGCCAGGTCGTGAGAAAGGGAATAGAGTCGAGATCGATCTCGTCACCGCGCTGGATCACTTCCTGGCAGGGCGGACGTCCGCTGCGCATCCGGGGCGGAAACTTGGCCACTTCGGCCAGCTTCGGCAGCATGGAAAGTTTCCCGAATAATCCTTCCGGCACCTTGAGATTCAGCAGCTCGGCGATCCGCTCGCCGATCTCATCGAGTCGCTCGACGCCCAGCGCCAGACACATCCGGCGCAGCGAGCCGAACAGATTGATGGCGACGGGATAGGCGCTCCGGCGGCCATCGTCGAGCAGCACGTGCTCGAAGAGCAGCGCCGGTCCACCTCCCGGGCTCTTCATCGCGCGGTCGGCGATCTCGGCGATCTCGAGACGCGCGCGCACCGGCTGGCTGACCCGGACGAGCTCGCCGGACTTGTCGATGGCGGCGATGAATTCGCGGAGAGTGTCGAGTGCCATGTCGGAAGGAACCAGGTAGCGGGATCAGCGCGAGGGAGTCGACGGAGCCGGACCGGCCACGGACCCGGAGGTCCGCACCCCGGAGTGGATCGCGCAGATGCCGCCGAAGAGCAGGCGATATTCGACCGCGTCGAAACCGGCCGCGGCCAGTCGCCGGCTGAGCGCATCTGGCTCGGGAAACGCGAGCACCGACTCTGGCAAGTAGGTGTAGGCGGTCCTATGTTTGGAGACGAGACGACCGATCAGCGGCAGCATCCGCTTGAAATAGAAGAAGTAGGCAGCGCGCATCGGCTGTCGTGGCGGCGTGCTGAATTCCAGGATCACCAGTCGTGCTCCGGGCCGGAGCACGCGGGCCGCCTCGGCGAGTCCCTGATCGAGATCGGCGAGATTCCGGACGCCGAACCCGACGGTCGCCCCATCGAAGATTCCATCCGCGAACGGCAGTACCAGCGCGTCAGCGTTGAGCGGTTGCACCCGCTCGGCCTTGTGCCGGCCCAGCCGCAACATCGGGAGAACGAAATCCGCGCCAATGATCTGACCCGTGAACCCGGGTCGTCGAGCGAGTGTCGCAGCGAGATCGAGTGTTCCGGCACAGAGGTCGAGGTATCGGCCCGCGGGCGCGCGCTCCCAATCGAGCAGGCCGACGGCGTTCCGGCGCCAGCGCCGATCCACGTTCAGACTGAGCAGATGATTGAGCAGATCGTATCGCGGCGCGATCTCGGTAAAAATCCCGCGCACGTAGGCCCGCTTCTCTGCGCCGCTCGTGACGGGTAACTTGCTATCTGTGGCTAACATAGGCGCCCAATGTAGTCCCGCCGGAAGCGGCTTGGCAAGCCGCCCTTCCCCGCATGTCTAAACCGCCTGATCTCGCCGCCGCGACCGATCAGGAGGTCGTGGCCCTGGCGCTGGCTGGCCGGGAGGCCGCCTATCGCGAACTCATCCGCCGCTACGAGCGGCCGATCTTCTCCCTCGTCTTCCGGATGGTGCGGGACCGTCAGCTCGCCGAGGATCTCTCCCAAGAGACCTTCATCAAGGCGCTGAATGCCATCGGGTCCTACCGCCCGGAGTTCAAGTTTTCCAGCTGGATCTTCAAGATCGCCAATAATGCGGCCATCGATCACCTTCGACGCCGGGAACTCGACACGCTCTCTCTCGATGGCTCGCCCAATGCGGCGACGCCGGATGCCGTCGAGGCCACGGTGCTGCAGGTGGGGGACAAGGGCGAGAGTCCCCTCGATGAGCTCGAAGCACGGGAGCTGGGCGGGGCCATCGAAGTCGCCATCGCGCGGCTCCGGCCCGAGTATCGCTCCTGCAT
>JBDUEA010000209.1:0-5945 GCA_040002695.1 Gemmatimonadota bacterium
CGGCGACGATGTGTCTTAGCTCCATGGTCCCCCCTGAATGCAGGCTAGCGGGGAGCCGGTGAAGAAAGGGTGAAATGACTCCGAACAGGCGGAGCCTGCATGCCTCACGATCCGAACGGCATCGAAGGTCAGTCCTCCGTGAAGAGACCTTCACGGGGAGTTGCAAGATCATTCAGTCGCCGAGCATACCTTCGACTTCATGAAAATTCTCGTCGTGGAGGACGACCGGAAGGTCGCCGGGTTCATTGAGCAGGGGCTCAAGGAGGAGGGCCACGTCGTGGATGTCGCGCCGGATGGCGACGAGGCGACGATGCTCGCGCACGTCTACGAATACGACGTGATCCTGCTCGACGTGGTGCTGCCGAAGAAGAGCGGATTCCAGATCGCCACCGAGCTCCGGCGCGAGGGGCGCAACACGCCGATCCTCATGCTGACCTCCCGGGACGCGGTGGAAGATGTAGTCCGCGGGCTCGACGCCGGCGCGGACGACTACCTCGCCAAGCCGTTCCGGTTCGATGAGCTCCTGGCGCGAATCCGTGCGTTGCACCGCCGAGGCGGCGCGGAGCGTCTCGAGGTACTCCGACTTGGCTCGATCACGCTCGATCGGCTGCGTCACGTCGCCACGATAAGCGACACGCGCCTCGACCTCACGCCGAAAGAATTTCAGCTGCTCGAGTATTTCCTGCTGCATCCGGAGGAGGTTGTGCGCCGGACTACGCTCCTGGAGAAGGTATGGGACATGCACTTCGACCCGGAGAGCAACGTCGTGGACGTGCACGTGGGAAATCTCCGTCGCAAGCTGACGCAGGCCGCGGGGCAGTCGGTGCTGGCGACGGTGCGTGGCGTGGGGTTCAGCCTGCGGCGGGTACACGAGGAGGCAGTGGCGCCCAGCCACTGATTCCCCTCCGCTCGGCGCTGCTCCCGGGTGGCGCTCTTGCCGGCATCGCGATCGGCTTTGCACTCCGCGCCACTCTCGGTTCCGGCGCGGCGGATCGGGCCTGGCTCGTCGCGCTCGCAGTCACCGGCGTCCCGGTCCTCTGGCGGACCGGCCGGGGTATGCTCTCGGGCCGTTTCGCGGCCGACCTCGTCGCTTCGTTCGCCATCCTCGCCGCATTCCTGCTCGACCAGCCGATTCCAGGTCTCCTCGTCGTCCTCATGCAGACCGGTGGTGAGGCGCTCGAGCGCTACGCCGAGGGCCGCGCATCCCGCGCCGTGCGTGAGCTGGAAGCGGCCGCTCCGCGCCAGGCACATCGGATCACGCCGAACGGCATCGAAGAAATTGCAGTCGAAGGCATCGCGGCCGGCTACGAGCTGCTCGTGCGTCCCGGTGAACTCCTGCCGTGCGACGCGGTGGTGCTCAAGGGTCATTCGCAGATAGACACTTCTCGCCTTACCGGCGAGCCGTTGCCGGTCACCGCGACGCCCGGCCTCCGGGTGCTGAGCGGCACACTCAATCTCGATGGGCCGCTCACGATCCGCGCTTCCGCTCCGGCGCGCGAAAGCCAGTACGCCCGGATCGTCGAGCTGGTCCGGACCGCGCAGGCGGAGAAATCGCCCCTGCAACGGCTGGCGGATCGTTACGCGATCTGGTTTACGCCGATCACGCTGCTGGCGTGCCTCGGCGCCTATCTGCTCACGCACGATCCGGTGCGAGTGCTCGCCGTCCTCGTCGTCGCGACTCCCTGTCCTCTCATCCTCGCGACACCGGTGGCTGTAGTCGGAGGAATCAACCGCGCGGCACGCCTCGGCATCATCTTTCGTCACGGCTCCGCGCTCGAGCAGCTCGCCGGTGTTACGGTCGCCGTCTTCGACAAGACCGGAACGCTGACCATAGGCCGTCCTCAGGTATCCGAGGTGCTGGCCGCGCCGACGTTCGAGACAAACGCGATGCTCAGGCTCGCGGGCAGCGTCGAGCTCGGCTCGGGCCATCTCCTCGCGCGTACGCTCGTGGAAGAGGCGATCTCCCGTGGTCTCACACTCCCCGAGGCGACCGCCGTCTCGGAGGCTTCAGGTGAAGGAGTGACCGGAACCGTCGAAGGGCGCGAGGTTGTCGTCGGTGGCTGGGCGTACGTGGTTCGCGTGGCGCCGCGCGCCGAGGCTGGACTTCGGTCGGTACTTGCGGACCGCGATGCCACCGGCCTTCGCGCCTACGTCGCGATCGATGGCGAAGGCGCCGGCGTGATCGAGTATGCGGACCGGGTCCGCCCGGGCCTCGGCGAATTCTTTACGACGCTCCGAAGGATGGGGGTACGCCGGACCGTGATGCTGTCGGGAGACGACGAGGCCAATGCGTCGCGAGTCGGAAAGGCGATCGGGCTGGACGAAATCCACGGAGGACTGCTGCCCGCGGAGAAGGTGGCGTTCGTGCGCGGATTGACGGAGCAGGGCTTACGAGTTCTGATGGTGGGAGATGGGACCAACGACGCGCCCGCGCTCAGCAGCGCCACGGTCGGGATCGCGCTCGCGAGTGGCGGCGGCGGCATCTCGGCGGAGGCGGCGGATGCCGTGGTGCTGGCGGATGACCCGACGCGGATCGGCGAGGCGATCGCCATCAGCCGGCGAACGCTTCGACTCGCGCGTCAGAGCATCTGGGCGGGACTGGGGCTGAGCGGCGCGGCGATGATCGCGGCCGGGCTGGGCTATATTCCGCCGGTGAGCGGTGCGTTACTCCAGGAAGTGATCGATGTTGTGGTGATTCTCAACGCATTGCGCGCGTCGTATCCGCCTTCCGAGGACTGAATCCCTCGAAGATTCCACAGTCACCCAGCGATCCAACCACCACTCCGCTGGTCGGCGGATCCCGCGCCGACCGCACCCGCCGTTCCAGCCCGCCTCAGTTATACCTGAAAATTCCGGCACCCGCTTCCCGATTTTCCGGGGAGTTTCTAGGCGCGCGCCTTCGCGATTCGTTGCGCTCGGGGCTTGAGCTTGCCGAGTCCCGGACGAAAGACCAGCACCGGCACCTCGGCGCCGCGCACGAGCTTGTCCGCCACGCTCCCGAGCGCGAGCCGCTCGAGCCCGGTCCGGCCATGCGTGGCGATCACGATGAACGAGACCCGCTCCGGCGTCGCGCGGTCGAGCAGGGCGGTGACGACATTCCAGCTCAGGATGGCGTGGCCATGGGCCCTGAGCTTCTGCGCTTCCAGGCTCGCAACCTGGAGATCGAGGTACCGCTGCGCCTCGAGCCGGCACACTTCCGTGACCTCGTCGTCGTATCTGGCGGGAAACGGAAGCGCATACTCGTCCGTCATCATCACTGGACGAACGACCTGGAGCAGTGAGAGGGGAGCATCCCATGCCCGAGCCAGTGCGCCTGCGGAAGGGAGGGCCTGCTCCGCGAGCGGGGAGCCATCGAGCGGAACCAGAATTTCCCCTCCGGTGAAGGTGTATGGCTGGACGGATCCATCTTCCCCCGGCCGCAGCAGCAACAGCGAACACTCGAGGTGAGAGATCAGATCGTCGGCGACGCTTCCCATCCATACCCGCCTGACTCCGCCGCGCCCATGAGTCGCCATCACCACCAGCTCCACGGCCATCTCACTAGCGTATTGCGCGATGGCGGGACCCACCGCGCCGGTCAGCGTGACGGCCGAGGAGACCCGAGTGCCTGACGCGCGGAGGCGAGCTTTGATCTCCCGAAGGTATCCGCGCTCGAATTTGCGGGTGGCCAGCTCGAGTGAGGTGAATTCTCCGCTCGAACTGAAATTGACTGGTGGCGCCGACATCTCGTGCACCAGCACCAGCCGAATTTTTCCACCGGTACGCTCCGCGAACTGGCAGGCAAGGGGCAGCGCCTGTTCAGCGAGCGTTGAACCGTCGAGTGGAACCAGGATTGCGCGGAAGGGGGTCGAATCGGAGGTCATGGCGTCGTCTCCATTCATCGGTCGGACACGCACCGCTGCCGCGGGACGACAGCGTTGCAGCCAGTCGGCTTCAGACGGCTCGAAGGATGGCGGCGGGTGCCTGCGATTCCCGCATCGAAGCCTGACCCGCGGCGAAGGCCGTGGAGGAACCGCCGGCGCTCGCCCTCGGGTGACACGCCGACTTTAGCGCCCCGGCGATGAAGCGACTGTGAACTCCTCCCGAAGATGTATTTCGCCTGTCATTCAGCGCGAGAACCAGCGCAGAGTTTCCGCCGCAATCGCGCTCTCCTCGTCGGCGACAAACGCAAAGGCGACGAGAGACGAAGTGGAGTCGGAAATCCGCGCTTCGTCACGGGCGTTCCGCGCCGGATCGAGTCGCAGGCCGGTCCAGGCGAGCGATTCCGAGACCCGGCGACGGATTTCCGCCGAGCCCGAACCGATGCCGCCCGTGAAGACGATGGCCTGCGCCCGGCCCTCCAGCGCGGCGAGGTAGGCGCCGACGTATTTCACGATCCGGTAGCAGAACAGCTCCACCGCATCACGGGCAGCGGCATCCTCACGCGCGAGGAGGGCTCGCATGTCCGAGGAGCCGGCGATCGCGTACAATCCCGACTCGTGATAGAGCATGTGTTCGAGTGCCACGGCACTCATGCCCTGCTGCTGCAGGTGCAATAGAACGCCCGCATCGAGATCACCCGGGCGAGTCCCCATCATCAAGCCTTCGAGCGGCGAGTAACCCATCGAGGTGTCGATGGCGCGCCCGTGGTCGATCGCGGCGGCGGAACAGCCGCTGCCAAGATGAAGGGTGACGAGCGTCGGCGCGGGCGAACCGAGCATCAGACCGCACCGCTCCGTAGCGGAACGGTGCGACCAGCCGTGGAAGCCGTAGCGCCGAATTCCGGCGCGGGATGGAATGGGGCACCGGCTCGCCCGTTCGGGAAGGCCGGCGAAGAACGCGGTATCGAAAACGGCGATCTGGGGAACGCCGATGCCTCGAGTCGCGGCGATGCCGTCGATGGACGCCGCGTTGTGCAGCGGAGCCAGCGGAACCAGTTCGGCCAGGTGAAGGATCACGTCATCGTCGATGGCGACCGGCGTCACGAACTGGTCGCCGCCGTGCACGACGCGGTGGGCGATCACGTCGGGAGGGAAGGGCAGCGTTGCCAGGGCACGTTCGACGGTCGCGGCGGCTCCTCCCGACCATTCGACGATCGCCGACGCGATTCGCGTTAGCGCGCCCCTCACGGCATCGAAGAGCGCATACTTGAGTGTCGAGCTTCCGCAATTGATGACCAGTATCCGCATCGAGTCCTTCCGTCCGGCTTGAGAGCCCTGCCCGATAATGCAAACGCGAAGCGTGAGAGATCGTTCAATCGCGCGGCAGAACATACCACTGGTTCAGAGCGGCTTCGAGCCCAGGCGAGGAATCCGGCTGGTCGCTGCAAGCGACCGGACCGACTACGCGGGATACCGATGAATCATGTCGCAATCAGCGGGATCGTCACCGGTCATCCAGACTTCTGACTTCAGGCGCGCCTACGGCGACGTCGTTGCGGTCGCGGACCTCGGGCTCACCGTCGAGCGTGGCATCATCTTCGGGCTGCTGGGCCCAATGGCGCCGGCAAGAGCACCACCATCAAGATGCTGACCACGCTCCTGCCCCCGACTTCCGGGAACGCGAGAGTCGCCGGTTTTCGATATCGTGCGCGAACTGACCATGCCGTTGTTCTTCGCGAGTAACGCGATCTATCCTCTCGCGATCATGCCCGGCTGGCTTCGCGCCGTCGCGCAGGCGAACCCGCTCACCTACCTGGTGGACCGGCTTCGTGCCGCGATGACCTGGCAGAGCGTGAGCCAGTTCGGTCTCGCCACGGACTTTGGCCCGCTGCTGGCGCTTCTCGCAACGCTCACGCTTGTAGGCGCACGACTCTATCCGGGTCTCGCGCGCTGATCGCCGGATTGCGCTGATGAGGACTACCAGTGGACGCGCCGCGACTGGGCTCGACCATCAATCGGTACGTCCGGCTGTGATTCAGCTCGGCTTCGGCCGGGCCTTGATGTGTCGAGGCGGATGAGTGATCG
>JBDUEA010000210.1:0-5868 GCA_040002695.1 Gemmatimonadota bacterium
CTGGCCGGCGTGGAGACCATCGAGCACGGCGATGCCGGCACGCCCGAGGTCTTCAGACTGATGAAACAGCATGGCGTGGCGCTCTGTCCGACCATCGCGGCCTCCGAGGCCTACGCGAAATATTTCGACGGCTGGGTCAAGGGAAAGATGCCGCCGAACGCGGACCTCGTCGCCAAGCGAGCCAGCTTCAAGGCGGCACTCGATGCGGGCGTTACCATCTGCTTCGGTGGCGACGTCGGCGTCTTCGCCCACGGGGAGAATGTTCTCGAGCTCGAGGCCATGGTCGAGTATGGCATGACTCCGCTCGCCGCCATGCGCTCAGCGACGAGCGTCAATGCGAAGATCTTCCGCCTCGACGAGCGCGTCGGCCGGATCGCCCCGGGACTCCTGGCGGATCTCGTGGCGGTCAAGGGAGACCCGACCCACGACATCAGCGTGCTCCGGAAAGTGGAGATGGTGATGAAGGGGGGAGAGCGGGTGAGGTGAGGAGGGGTCGGTGAGGGGTGAGGGGAGCTCGGTGGCCGGACTCCTTGGTCCGTAGGGGTGTCCCCACGGATGAGCGATTCCTGGACGTAGGCATGCCCTCGGAATGACAGTTGTGGCTCCTCAACCGTCAGGCTCGCATCCCCGTTCCCGTTCCCGTTCCCGTTCCCGTTCCCCGTTCCCCGTTCCCCGTTCCCCATGCCTGACTCTTCCGCGGGACCAACCCCCACCTCACTCGAGCCCCTCGAGCTCGTGGCGATTGGGGCACCGACGGCACGCCTCGGGGGACGGCCCGCGCCGAGCGATGTGCTCTGGCGGAAGCATCTGGCGCTGCTGATCTACCTCGCGCGCTCTCCCAATCGAACCCGCTCCCGATCTCATCTCATCGCGCTCCTCTGGCCTGATAAGGTCGAGTCCCGCGCTCGGCATTCGCTCAACGAGGCGCTCCATCGACTCCGCTCCGCCCTCGGGTCCGGGCGCCTCATCGTCCAGGGGGACAGCGTCACGCTCTCAGAGGACGGGCTCTCGATCGATGTCGAGTCTCCGCCGTCGCCGGAGGGACGGGAATCAGAGTCGGAATTCATGGAGGGGTTCGCGCTGCCCGACGCGCCAGGATTCGAGGAGTGGGCGGATGCCGAGCGCCCCCGCTGGCGCGCCCGGGTGGTCAACGTGGCGCTCGGCGTGGGAGGGCGCGCGCTGGATGGCGGGGCACATCTCACTGCGGCAGAGATCGCCCGGAGTATTCTCTCTCGGGATCCCCTTTCGGAGCCCGGGGAGAAGCTCCTGATTCGGGCGCTCGCGCTCTCGGGAGATTGCGCGGGTGCCCTGCATGCGTTCCACCTGTTCTCGGTGCGCCTCGAGGAGCTGGCTGAACGGCCCAGCCGGGATCTGAGCGCGCTCGCGGTTCGGATTCGAACTGACTCACCCCCCGGACGCGCGCTGACTCGCGAACCTGGGCTGGCACCCCTCTCGGGTCGCGAGGCTCCGCTTCGTGCCGCTGCCGCACTACTGGCAGACACGTTTGCAGGCAGAGCCGCACTCATCCTGGTGCAGGGGAGGCCGGGCATGGGTCGGACCCGCTTCCTCGCCGAGTGTGAGAGCCGACTGGTGCTGGACGGAGCCGTGGTCGCCCATGTTCGCCCGGTCGAAGGCGATCAATCCGTGGCGTGGAGCACGCTGAGGGCGCTCGTCCGACGGGGACTGCTCAATGCGCCAGGTCTACCAGGCATGACTCCCTTCGACCTGAGCCTGCTCGCCGGGATCGTCCCGGAATTGAAGGCGCGGGCTGTCCCGCGTGATGCGCTGGATCAGGGCGAAGTTGCCTCCGCATTTGCCGCGTTGCTCACCGCCATTGCCGAGGAAGCACCAGTCGCCCTCATCATCGACGACGCGAACCTGGCTGACAGCGCCACGCTGAGCGCCCTGGGCGCGGCGCTCACTCAGCTGCAGCAGACCCCGGTCTCCGTCATCCTTGCACCGGTCGCCGATGATCCCGAAAAGCCCCGGGAGCTGCTGCACCTCGAGGCGCAGGTTGGGCGGTCGCTCCGTGGCGCGCTGATCACCCTTCGACCGCTGGAGCATGCCGCGATTCTGGCGGTGGTCGAGGCGATGGCACCATGGTGCGAGGACGAAACCGAGCGCGATCGACTCGCGCGACGGCTCGCATTCGAAACGGGCGGTTCGCCGCTTTTCCTGGTGACCCTGCTCCAGGGATTGCTCGATGTCGCCTCGCTACGTGAACATCTGGTGGCGTGGCCCCGGGCATCCGAGACGCTGGAGACTCCGCTTCCGATGGAGGTCCCGGGAATGGTCCGGCTGGCCATCCTCGCTCAGGCAGCCCGACTCGACCGGGAAGCGATGATGGTGCTCCGGGCAGCGAGCGTCGCCGGGGCCGTCATCGATGACGCGCTCCTGTCCGCTATGACCGGAGTCTCCAGAGCCGGACTCGTGACCCCGATGGCCGCGCTCGAGAGACGCCACTTCCTTCGGCTGGAGGACGGGCGATACGCGTTCGTCTCGCCGGTCCTCGCGGGTGTGATCGCTCGGGAATGTCTCACTGGCAGCGAAATCCGGGAGCTCCGCGGCCGGGCGCTCGCCGGCCTGGCGGGTCGGGAAGATCTGGAGTCCCGGATCGCTTCCGGAGAGTTACGCTCCGCCGTCGAGCCGGGACTCCCCGCCTTCGACCTCTGTCTCGGCCTCGCCCATGAGGCGGCGGGGCTCCGCCTCGCGCGCCTGGCGCGGCGTGCTCTCGTCGCGGCAGAGCGCTCCATCTCCGAAGTAGAAGAAGGTCGTCGGGCGGAGCTTGAACGTCTCCGCTCCGAACTCGGCCTGGCGGCGGCCCCACCAGGCTGAACCACGCCGGCTCATGGGAGGCTGCACGCCTTTTCGAACGAAGGCGCCTTCACCGTTCTGAGGACCGGGGTCCGCCACCGACACCGGCCAGGCGCGTTGCCTGGTTGTCCGGACGGCGACCCCGACTGCACCGGTGAGACGGGAGAATCCGAGGGTCCAGTGCCGCTGGTGCTGCCACAGGCGGCTGCGAAGAGCAGGGCTACGACGGAGAGCGATCTGGTGGGCGACATAAGGGGCTCCTTCTTGTGCCGGGGTAGGTACCGTCCAGCGATGGACCCAACCTACCGGCACCCCCTCATGCGGCAGTCAATTGGCGGGAGGGCGTAGTCAATCGCCCTCACCGCTCACCGCTTTTGTGATCCTCACCACATTCTTTTCTCCCACTGCATCGAATCATGTCGCTCGTCTGTTACGAGGGTGCTCCGCTGTTGATTCTCACGACATTCCCGCGACCCGCCCACATCGTCGCACGTCGCCGTGCTCGATCGCGCGCTGACTTCTGCACCACGTGCAGTCGAGCACAAACAGCTCGTGCCCATCTTACGCTCGCATCATCGCTTGCGTGCGCGCATGAAAATAATTTCCTGCGCGAATTGCGCGGGCACACGCGTTGCAGGCGAACTGTTCGTCCGCCTTATCAAATCACCACCACGTACTCGATCCGACCCGATCCGCCTCCACACGCGGTCATTCCACGTCCATCCGCAGGAATTTCGGTCGGTCTGGTGCGCATCCACTGGAGTCTTCGATGGTCACATTCCTCAAGGGTCGGCGGAACGGCGCCACGGACGCGGTCGCGCCCGTTGACTCGCACAGCGCCCGGGCCACGGCGGCGCTCGAGTCTCTCGTCATGCGGGCCGAAGCTGCGGCGGACCAGCTTCGCGCCTTCGCTCCCATCCTCGAACGGGCGGAGGAGCTGGACACGCTGCGTGAAAGCTGTGTCGCCGTAGAGCAGCAGGTTGCGGGACTCGAGGGATTGGGCGCCCAGTTGCGGGCTGCCGAAGAGAAGGCGGAGCAGTTGTCCAAGGCGCAGGCTCGCTCCGAAGCGCAGGTCTCTCACTCCTCCGAGGACCTGGACCGGATTCGCAGCCAGATGGCCACACTGCTCGACAAGGCGGACAACGCACTGCTCCTTCGCGGCCAGCTCGAGACCTTCCTGAGCAACGAGAGTCCGGTCGCGGCACTTCGCGCCGATGCCGATGCGATCCGTGCCCAGCTCACCGACCTCGGTGAGAACGTGGCCCGGGTGCGCGGCCAGGCGGACGATGCGCTCCGCGCTCATCGGCATACCACCTCGCGACTCGAGGCCTTCGATCAGGACCACCAGGCCGCAACCGGTCGCCTCGAAGAAGTCGAACGCCGCCTCCAGGCAGTCGGGCGCTCGCTCGAGCCAGTGGATCAGGCGATGGCCGCCGTCCCCGATCTCCAGCACCGCCTGGCGGTCCTCAAGTCCCTCGCGGACCAGCTGTCGCAGAAGACGACGATGCTCGAGCAGCAGCGGGAGGCCGTTGACCGTGCGGCCAACCAGATCTCCCAGCTCACCCGCCTCGATCGTGAGCTCGACTCCTGGCTCCGCCGGCAGGAAGAGCAGATCCGCCGTTTCACCGGCATCGAGACCAAGCTCAACGAAGTGCAGGCGGTGCAGGCCAAGGTCATCACTCGCTCGGAGGAGCTGCAGGCCGCATCCGAACGCGCTGAAGAGGCCCAGCAGGCGGCCCGGCAGTCCATCGTCGAGCTGCGCGAGCAGATGCGGAAGAGCAGTGAAAGCTTCGAACTCGAGAACCGCGGGCTCCATTCCGTGAGCGAGCGGGTCGCCGATCTTCGGAACGCAGTGAAGGAATGCGAGGCCCGCTTCGCCGTGCTCGACGCCGCAAGCCAGGGTGTCGCGTCCGTGCAGGCGCAGGTCCGCACCGTCGTTGACGAGGCCGCATCACTGAACGAGCAGGTCAGCCGCCTGACCGTGCAGGCCGCGGAGGCGAGTACCCTCGGCGCCAGTCTCGAGAAACTCAGCGGGACTGCGGGCGACGTCGCACAACGGGTCCAGCGCATCGAGGAGCTGCGTCCCGGCGTCGAAGAAGTCGTCCGTCATGCCGCGACGCTGCATGGTACTCGAGAGATGCTGGCCGACGGCCTCGAGCAGATGAGCCTGGCCTACACCGAAATGAACCGGCTCCGCGAGGCCCACGCCGAAACCGAGGCCTGGCTCACCAATGCCGATGTCTGGTGCCGGAAGGTTCAGTCGCAAGTCAAGGAGCTGAGCGCAATGGAGCCGGCCGTCGAGCGGATCCGGACCGAGGTCGACGACGTCAAGAACTCGATGGTCGAGATCCACGCTCGACGTACACTCGTCGATGAAGTCCACACCCGACTGGCCGAGCTTGGCTCGCTCAGTGGCGAGCTCCGGGAACGGACCGACGGCTTGAGGACGCGCATGGACGCCGCCGAATCGCGGTTCGCCCAGCTCGGCAAACAGGCCGATGAAGCCAATGACGTCTCGAGCACGATTGCAGGAGTCACCACGGCTGTCATCGACGCCGAGCAGCGGCTCAACGGGGTCGGCACCTCGGTCCGAGCACTCGAGAGCCGGGCGCAGCAGCTTGACGAATTCGGCGAACGGGTCCGTCTCCTCGGTCAGGAGCTGCAGCAGCGGCAGGGCGCGCTCGACAAGGCGACCGAGCATCTGACGCAGGCCTCCGCACTCAGGCAGCAGACGGCGGAAACCGCGCAGTATCTCGAGGAAGTCACCCGCGGCGTCAACTCGTCGCTGGGGCAGGCCGAAGAGCGGGCCGCCGGCTTGCAGCGCGTCTCGGGAGACTTGGAAAACCGCGCCACGGCATTGCGCGCCGTGGATCGTCAGCTTGGCCGGTTCGAGGATCTGCTCGGCAAGTGGGAATCGGCGCAGGCCGATGCCGCTCGCGCACTCGAGCAGACCGTCGCACGGCAGGCGGCGATGGACGCGCTGGAGACGCAGGTCAAGCACGTGTTCACGCTGGCGGAGCGCGCGGTGGAGGATGTCCGGGTGATCGGCGCCTC
>JBDUEA010000211.1:0-5860 GCA_040002695.1 Gemmatimonadota bacterium
CCTGGTTCGGGCCGCAGACCCAGATCGCGTCGATCGCCGGATCGGTGACCATCTCCGCGATCGAGCGATAGGGCTTGGCCTGTCCGACGTCGAGCGAGCGGGCGTACGTCGCGGCCGAGGCCGCATTCTTCGCATTCGGGCTCCAGACCCCGAGCACGTCGGCATCGCGGACACCCTGGAAGGCCTGCATGTGAAAGCGAGCGTTGAATCCGCTGCCGATGAAGCCGATGCCGAGTCGTGGTGCCATGATTGCCGGGTGTGAGATGGTAGAAATGATCTGCGATTGACCGCAGGAAGGAGGATCTCGATTTTAGTGTCCCGCTTCCCGCTTCCCGCTTCCCGCTTCCCGCTTCCCGCTTCCCGCTTCCCGCTTCCCCGTTCCCCGTTCCCCGTTCCCCTCTCCTGCCTCCCGCTTACCCCTCACCGCTCACCCCTCACCGTACCTCACTCCCAGCTTATCGAGCGCCGCCTGTGGACACCCGGTCCACTCTCCAACCACGGTGTTGCCCATGTACTGGAGATCCTGAACGCCCGTCTTGCTGCTCCAGAAACCGGATGCGGTGAAATCGCGGAAGGAGTTGAAGAAGTCGACGCCCGCCTTCATCTCAGGCCGGGCCTTGCGGGGCCAGGCAATGTCGTCGAGCACCGCCTTCCGTTCCGCCTCGCTGCAGGCGACGAAGGTCTTCGAGGAGCGTCGCATGCACTCGGTCTCGAGCCACGCCAGCCCCTCGCGCATGCTCTTCTGTTCCTCCGGATAAACCGAGAGGATGAAGTCCATGAACTCTGGCACGCCGGCATCGGTGGCGCTTCCCGAGCGATCGTCCCGCGGAATGATCAGGTCTGAGAGCAGGCGCACGGTGGCGAATTCCGGTGCCGTGAAGAACTTGAGATCGTACGCGCCCAGCCCCTGCTCGGCCGCGACGCTGCTCCAGACACTCCGGGCGGCGGCCTCCGCGCGGGCCGGCGTCGTTCTAAGCAGCGCCGCGAGCGAAGAGAGCGCAAGCGTTGCCATCGCGTCGCGACGATTCATATCGGTCATACCTTCACCTCATGGATGCGTGTCGGACCAGGGCAATTCACCACCTGCCACCTACCACCTACTACCTGCCACCTGCCACCTACCTAGATCTTCCCCGCCTTCCGCTGCTCCATGATGTAATCGCTCGTACGCATCGCCAGGGCGAGGATCGTCCAGGTCGGATTCTTGTCCGCTTGCGAGACGAACGGACCGCCGTCGGTGACGAAGAGGTTCTTCACGTCATGCGCCTGGCAGTGTGCATTGAGGACGGATGACTTGGGATCCTTCCCCATGCGCACCGTGCCGAGCTCGTGGATGATCGAGCCGCCACTCGAGATGCCGTACCCCTGGTCCTTCGATGGCATCGGGTCGAAGACCTCCCCGCCCATCTCGGCGACGAGTTCACGAAAGGTCTTCTGCATGTGCTTCACCTGGTTGTACTCGTAGTCACTCCACTTCCAATGGAAGCGGAGCACCGGGATTCCCCACCGGTCTTTCACGCTCGGGTCGATCTCGCAGTAGCTGTCGGCGTTGGGAATCATTTCGCCGCGCCCCGAGAACCCGATCGTGGCGCCGTAGTAGTGGCGGTAATCCTGCTTTAGCGCGGCGCCGTAGCCGCCTCCCGGTGCGTAGCTCTGAATCCCGCCCATGAATCCGTATGATGGGACGCCGAGGCCGCCCCAGATCTCGATATGGTATCCGCGGGGGAAATCGAGTTTCCGGTTGTCCACCCACCATGGCATGTAGAGGTGCCCACCGCCGACGCCGTCTTCGTTGTGGGGCACATGGTCGACGAGCTTCGGGATGTATCCGGCGACATCGGTTCCGGTGGTGTCCGTGAGATACTTCCCGACCACACCGCTCGAGTTGGCGAGCCCATGCGGGAAGCGGGAGGACTTCGAGTTGAGCAGAATGCGCGCGGACTCGCAGGCGCTGGCCGCGAGGACTACCACCCGCGCCTTCACCGAGTGTTCTGCGCCGGTCGCCTTGTCGATATAAGAGACACCGGTCGCACGTCCCTGCGCGTCGGTATGGACCTCACGCACCATCGCGCCGGTCGTGAGCGTCAGCTTGCCGGTCGCGAGCGCCGGAAAGATCAGCACGTTGGGGCTGGTGAAATTCGAATTGGTGCGGCAGCCACGATTGCACTGCCCGCAGTAGTGGCATCCGGCGCGTCCGTTGTGCGGCTTCGTGATGATCGAGAGCCGCCCCGGAATGCAGGTGACGCCCAGCTTGTCCGCGGCCTGCTTGACGAAGAGCTCGTAGCAGCGGGGTTTGGGCGGGGGCAGGAAGATCCCGTCGGGATGATTCGGCAGGCCTTCCACACTCCCGAAGAGCCCGATCAGTTCGTCGACGCGATCGTAGTAGGGCTTGATCTCGTCGTACGTGATCGGCCAGTCGTCCCCGAGACCGTCGAGACTCCGGCGTCGAAAATCATCGGGACCGAACCGCAGCGAGATGCGTCCCCAGTGGTTCGTCCGCCCGCCGAGCATGCGGAGCCGGAACCAGTCGAACTTGGAGCCTTCCGCCTTGGTGTACGGCTCTCCCTCCAGCGACCAGCCGCCAAGTCCCGCGTCGAACTCACCGAAGGCACGCTCCTTCGTGGAGGCACCCCGCCTCGGCGAATCATACGGCCAGGTCAGCATGGCCGAGTCCTTGGTGTTGTCCCACATCGGGCCGGCCTCGAGCATGAGCACGCGGGCTCCGGCCTTGGTGAGAATGTACGCCGCCATGCCGCCGCCGGCGCCGGAGCCGACGATGCAGACGTCATAGGGGTCGGTCCGGCGGAGAGGCATGTGTGGCTCGTGCTGGGAAGGTGGTGAGTGGTGCTGAGTGGAATAGTGCTGAGTGCTGAGCCGAACAATTGTGAAGGGTGACGAGTGAAAAGTTGAAAGTGTGTCTCACGCGTATCCGAAGCTGTCAGTCACCAGCCAACGGCAGTTGGCCCATGGCAACGGCTTCCCCTCACGGCCCACGATTCGAACCAAAATGCTCGGTCAGCGCGACGGATGCCAGAGGCGAATCGATCAGAACGGCGGCTCCGCCTGATGCACCGGATCGTCCAGAACGATCGCCTGCGCTGAAACACCGGGCGCAGTCTCGAACTGGCCCTCAGGAATAATCAGCAGTGCGTTCGCCTTGACCATGCTCGTGAGAATTCCCGATCCCTGTGGTCCGGTGAGCCGCACCTCCGCACCGCCGGCGCCATGCGAGACGACTGCCCGGAGGAAATGCTGGAGCTTCGGACCCAGCGTGATCTTTTCCGCAACCGTGACCGGAATCGCCCGGCGAAACTGGAGGGAACGGCCGCTCATCTTCCGGATCGCCGGCCGCACGAAGAGCTCGAACGTGACCATCGTGCTGACGGGATTGCCGGGGAGCCCGAGCCACGGGGTCGAGCCGAGGATGCCGAAGCCGACCGGTGCGCCGGGGCGCATGCGCAATTTCCAGAATTTGAGATCGGCGCCCAGTTCGGACATCACCTGGCGCACATAGTCGTGTTCACCAACGCTGATGCCCGCGCTGGTGACGAGGAGGTCGCACTCGAGCGCGCGTCGCAGATGCTCCCGCAGGCTCTCCGGTGTATCCCGCGCGATGCCGAGGTTGACCGGCTCACCGCCGGCATGGCGCACGAGGGCCATCAGCGTGTGGGTATTCGAGCTCGCGATTTTCCGGCCGCTCAGGATCGCATCAGCCTGGTCCACATCCACGATCTCGTCGCCGCTGCCCATGATGCCTACTCGCGGGCGGCGGTAGATCACCGGGTTGGCGACCGCGAGCGAAGCCAGCACGCCGAGGTGCGCGGGACCGAGCTCCATGCCGGCGGTCAGCACGGTGCTGTTTCGGCGGATGTCCTCTCCGGTCTTCCGGATGTTGACGCCGATGTCCCGATCCTTGACGATCGACACCGTCTCGGCGCCATAGTCGGTGTCCTCCTGCCGGATCACGCTGTCGGCGCCATCGGGAAGCGGCGCCCCAGTGAAGATCCTGGCACAGGTTCCCGCGACGATCGTCCGCGAGGGGAAGGCGCCGGCCGGCAGCGTCTCGATCACCCGTAGCCGCACTGGCTGCTCGGCGGTGGCACCGCGGACATCCGCCCCTCTCGCGGCGTAGCCATCCATGGCCGAGTTGGTCCATGCCGGGATATCCACTCCACTCACGATATCCTCCGCGAGTACGCCATCGAGCGCATCGTCGAGTGGCACGCGCAGGGGAGGCTGCCGCGTCACGTGCTCCAGCACGGTCAGCGCGGCGTCGCGAGCGGAAAGCGAAGGTTGCATGGGGCGGGGGTGAGGGGCGGAGTACGAAGTGCTGAGTGCTGAGTGCTGAGTGCTGAGTGCTGAGTGCTGAGTACTGAGTACTGAGTACTGAGTACTGAGTGACAGGTGACGAGTGGAAAGTTGAAAGTGAAAAGTGGCGGCGGCGAATTACCGCTCACGGCTCACCACTTACCGTTTACCGCCCTTAGATCACTTTCGCGCGGTCCCAGCCGATGTTCGCCAGGAGCTGGAGCCACATGGTGTCGCGGAAGCGGAGCACGGGGCAGGGGGCGTCGAAATGATCGTCATTAGTGACGACCGCGACCCAGTCCCCGGCGTTGTCCGCGGCGGGATCGAAGAGCGGCGTGGTCGAGGCTTCGCGGCGGAAGACCTCGATCTTCGGGATCGGGGCAGCGCGAAAGCCCTCGACGAGCACCAGGTCGGCGCCGTCGAGATAGCGCCGAGCGAGGGAGATCGGATCGGTGTCGTCGGCGCTCCGCTCGAAAACCACCCGGAGCTGTGGCGATGCGATGAGTACGCGCTCCGCCTTCCCCTCGTGAAAATGCCGGAAGGTGTCGGTGCCGGGCCGATCGACGTCGGCGGGATGCGTCGCGTGCTTGATGGTCATGACGCGCCTCCCTTTCCGGACGTACTCGCTGGCCAGTGCGACCAGGAGCGTCGTCTTCCCCGCGTTCTTCTTGCCGACTATCGAGAGGATGCGTGTCGCCAAAGCCGGTCCGCCTCCGCGAGGTCCTCCGCGGTGTTCACGTTGAAGAAAAGCGTCTCGGGATCGCCCAGAGCGCGCAATTGCTCGTGGGAGAGGATACCGACTTTTAGTCCCGCATGGAAGCCGATCGCCCGAAGGTCGTCTCGCGCCAGACTGGCTTCGATGGCCGCCGCGCAGGCCGGCCCGTACGCCGCGCAGAGCGGCTCCATCCCTCGGCGGCTTCCGCTCTCGGGCAGAAACGCGTCCACTTTCTCGAGTCCTTCGGACAGCGCCCGGATGAGCGCCTCCGACACGAACGGCATGTCCCAGGCGACGGCGACCACGGGGGCAGGGGCTTCGAGGACCGCCGTCAGGATGCCGCCGAGGGCACCGAGGCCGGGACGCACGTCGGAGACGACACGGATATCGGGACGCCAGCTTCCGGCGTCAGGCGCGTTGGCCACGAGCAGGGGAGGGGCACCGAGGGCGCGCTCGAACGCCTCGACCAGCCGGTCGAGAATGCGAATACCCCCGACGACCTCCAGCCCCTTGGGCCGGCCGCCGAACCGGGTTGCTCCGCCGCCCGCGAGAATGGCGCCGCGAGGGATTGATGAGTTGGTGATGTCGAGTGTGCCGCGGCTTGGGGGGACGGGACGAGTTACGAGTTGAAAGAGAAAGGTTGAAAGTAAAAGGTTAAAAGTGAAAAGTGACGGGTGACGGGCGACAGATGCACCCGTCACTCGCCACTTTCATCTTGCTACTCGTCACTTTCATCTCGTCACCTTCTCCTCAGCACTCAGCACTCAGTACTCAGTACCTGTCTAGTACCGCCTCCCCCGCCTCCGCTCCAGCACCACGTCGAACGAGGCCAGCAGG
>JBDUEA010000212.1:0-5819 GCA_040002695.1 Gemmatimonadota bacterium
GGCGACATCACCCGCAAGCGCAAACTCCTCGAGAAGCAGAAGGAGGGGAAGAAGCGCATGAAGCAGCTCGGGTCGGTCGAGATTCCCCAGGAGGCGTTTCTCGCCGTCCTGCAGGTAGACTGACACCGGGGCATGGCGCGCCGGCCATGGGGTGAGTCCGGCGGAGGCCGCCTGGTCATCCGGGCACCAAATCATCTGGGCGATCTCGTCATGGCGATTCCGGCGCTGCAGGCCGAGTCGGCCGACGTGCTCGTGCTCCGATGGCTCGCGCCGCTGCTCGCGATGGCGGATCTCCCGGGTGCGGTCATTCCGTTCGACCGAGGTTTTTCCGGATTTCTGCGCGCCGCGCGGACCGTTCGCTCCGAGCGCTATTGCCGGGGCGTGCTGCTTCCCCCATCACTCTCCTCGGCGCTGCTCCTCGGCGCCGGGGGCGTGCGCGAGTTGCGAGGAACAGCCACCGATGGCCGTCGGCCGCTGCTGAGCTCCGTCGTCGACCTTGCGGATGCGAAGAGCATGCATCGAAGCGCGCTCTATCACTTCCTGGTGACGGGCGTCCGTCCCGCCGAGACTCTGGTGCCGCGGCTCAAGGTCTCGGAAGCAGCGCGAGGATCGTGGGGCAAGCTCGCTGGTGATCATGCGCTGCGGACGGTCGGACTCTTTCCTGGCAGCAATGCATCTTCCCGCCGGTGGGACGCTGCCCGATGGAAAGATCTCGCGGGCCATCTGGTCGCGTCGGGGCGCAACGTGGTCGTGTTCGGTAGCGCGTCAGAGCGTGAGCTCACGGCGGAGGTGGCCGGGACATCGGCGTTCGACGCTGGCGGGAAAACCGATCTCGCAGTTCTCGCTGCGGGGCTGGCCGGATGCGAACTGTTCATCTCCAACGACAGCGGCCCGCTGCACCTGGCTGCGGCGGTCGGGACAAGCACACTCTCGCTCTGGGGCGCTGGTGATCCCGCCATCACCGGCCTCACTGGCGGCGCGCACCGGATGCTGCGTCGGGCGGACCTGGCCTGTGTTCCCTGCGTCCGGAATGTCTGCCCCAGGACCGGTCCGGGGTACATCCTCGAAGCGGCCGAGCGAGAGTGCCTCTGCCTCATTCGAGTGGACGATGTCCTCGCCGCCGTGTCATAGGGGCGACGCAAAATCCGCGGGACCATACTGAGCCAGGTTCGGCAGAACCCGGGCGTCACCCTGATCGCCGGAGTGTCATGACCCCCACGCCCCAACGCGCCATCGTCGGCATCGACCTCGGTGGCACCAACATCGTCGTCGGTTGCGTCGCCGAAGATGGCAGCTGGATGCACGGGCTGCTGAGCGAGCCCACGCTCGCGGAGGAAGGGCCCGACGCCGTCGTCGAGCATATCATCGACATGGCGAAGCTCTCGATTGCGGAGGCGAAGCGCGCTGAGCCCGGTCTCGAGATCCTCGGCGTCGGCGTCGGCGCTCCGGGACCACTCGATACGCGCGCCGGCATCGTGCTGCTCACACCCAACCTCGGCTGGGTGAATATGCCGCTCCGGCAGCGGATCCATGACGGCCTCGGCCTTCCGACGGCGCTGGACAACGATGCGAACTGCGCGGTGCTGGGCGAATGGTGGAGGGGTGCCGCGCGGGACACCCGGTTCGCGCTCGGGATCACCATCGGGACCGGCATTGGCGGCGGGATCATCATCGACGGTCGACTCTATCATGGCGCGTCCGATATCGCGGGCGAAGTCGGACACATGACGATCGACGCGAATGGGCGTCGCTGCAAATGTGGAAACTATGGATGTCTCGAGGCCTACGCCTCGGGTCCCGCCATCGCACTGCGCGCCGTCGAGGCCATCGAGGCGGGCACGGTCACGACGCTTCCCGAGTATGTCGCCGGCGATCTCAAGAAGATCACGGCGCAGACCGTCTACGAAGCGGCGAACGATGGAGACGAACTCGCGCTCGAAGTCGTTCGAGACACCGCGAAGTTTCTCGGCGCGGGGATCGCCAATCTCATCAACATCTTCAATCCCGAGGCGATCGTCGTCTGCGGCGGCGTCACGCTTGCCGGCGCCCGGCTCTTCGATCCGCTGCAGCGGGAGGTCTCGCGCCGCGCCTTCAAGCCCGCGGTGGCGGTATGCCGGATTGTCCCGGGCGAGCTGACCGGAACCGCCGGCGTGTACGGTGCCGCGCGCGCCTTCCAGGAGCAGGTGGAGGCAGGAATTGTCAAAGGCGGTGAGCGGTGAGCGGTGCCGCTCCCCCCTCACGGCTCACCATCAGTTGATGCGCCTCGGCATCGTCGGCTCGCTGGTCTGGGACGTGATCTACGGGCGAGACCCGGCCGATCGGCCGGTGGAAGAGTGGGGCGGAATTGCGTATGCGCTTGCGGGACTCGACGCGAGTCTGCCACCCGGCTGGGAAATCGTTCCCCTCATCAAAGTCGGACAGGACCTGAGCGCACAAGCGAACGAGCTGATGCGCAGCTTCACCCGGCTTACGCCCGGTGCCCGATTCATCGAGGTCCCGGTCCCCAACAACCGCGTCACGCTGCGCTACCAATCCGCTGAACGGCGGGCCGAGCGGATGTCGGGCGGCGTGCCGCCATGGACCTGGGCTGAATTGGGTCCGATGGTCAGGGATCTCGATGCCGTCTACGTGAATTTCATTTCCGGATTCGAGCTCGGCCTCGGCACCGCGCAGGCGTTGCGGCAGGCATTCCATGGGCCGCTCTACGCCGACCTGCACAGCCTGTTCCTCGGCATGCCTCAGGATGGGATCCGCGTGCTGCAGCCGTTGCCGGATGCGGCAGAGTGGCTGGGCTGCTTTGACGCCGTGCAGTTGAACGACGACGAGATGCGGCAGCTCTCTTCCGATCCACTCAGCCTGGCCGCGGACGCTCTCGCAGCGGGCGTGAGCTGTCTCGTCGTCACACTTGGGCCCCGCGGTGCGGTATACTTTGCGGCCCCCGGATTCGACGGCTGGAAAGCGGGGCAGCGCACGCCCAGGGGATCGGGCGGCGCGGGTCCGTCCTCCGCCACCATCCGCACGGCGCTGGTAGCGGCGCCAACGGTGGAGAATCCGGATCCTACGGGTTGCGGTGATGTCTTCGGCGCCACCATGGTCAGCCGGCTCCTGGCCGGAGACGATGCGGAGCAGGCGGCGGCGGCGGCGAACCGGATGGCGGCACGCAACGCCGGACTCCGCGGTGCCACGGGGCTGTCGGAGATGCTGCGCGGCCGACTGGTAGTTTCCTCATCGAAGGATGGTTCGTGACCCGTATCGTCGAGATCCCCGCGTCCTTCGACGACAAGAGCTTCGATCAGTTCGCGCAGTCCTTTTCCGCGAGCACGTTCGAGGAACGGATGCTGTTCGACGCACGCGCGGCCCAATGGTCCTCACCGTACGGCCTGGTCGGCATGCTCACGGCAGGCCAGTGGCTGCTTGAGGCCGGACACGAGAAACCGCTGTTCACGGTGCCCGTCAATGAGGATGTGCGGCGATACTGGGCCCGCACCGGATTCTTCCGGCATGCGGCCGAATATTTCGAATTGCATGGCAAGGTTCCGAAGCACCGCAGCGAGGAACCATCGGACGTGCTGCTCGAGCTGACTCCGGTTCGGGCCTCGGAAGACGTGCACAGCGTCGTCGGGCGGATTCAGGAGAGTGCGGCGCGTATTCTCACCGGCGAACTTGGTCTCGAGGCCAAGGCGACGATGGGATTCGCTATGGCACTTTCCGAGGCTTGCCAGAATATTGTGGAGCACGCCGGTACCGGCGGATGGGTGGCGGTACAAACGTATACATTCCGGAAGCGGCTGGGCCGGCGAGTGGTAGTGATCGCGGTGAGTGATCCCGGCATTGGCTTCCGACATTCCCTCGAGGGCACGCAGGCCAAGCGTTTCGGCGACCGCTGGGGCGATGGCACCGCTCTCGAGGCAGCCGTCATTCAGAACGTGAGTCGCTTTCGCGATCCCGGGCGCGGCCAGGGTCTCGCGGGCATCAAGCGCTATCTTACGCGCTGGAGTGGCAAGCTCTCGATTCGGAGCGGTACGGCGCGGATCTCCATCGTGCCGCCGTGGGACGACGATCTCCCGATGAGCGAACATCTCGCCACGTTTCCGGGAGCCCAGCTTCAGGTGGTCATCCCCGCGCAGGAGGCAGAGTCCCGGTGATCCATACCATACGACTGGACCACGTTCTGCGGGAAACCATCAAGACGCCATATACGAATCTGGTCACGCGCGCGACCGGTGCCGCCGTGCGGACGAGTATCGAGGCGACAATCGCGGGCTCGGACTGCGGGACGGCGCTGCTCGATTTCTCCGCAGTCGGCCTGGTCGACCTGAGCTGCGCCGATGAAGTGGTCGCCAAGCTGCTCCTCGGCGGCGCGCGGGACGGCGGCGCGAGTGGGGACCGTTTCATCATGCTGAGCGGATTGCACGAAAATCACACCGAAGCGATCGACCACGTGCTGAACCATCACCAGCTCGCGATCGCCGTCGTCGGGGCTGACGGAGACCGTCCGCACGTGCTCGGACACGTGAGTCCCGATCTCCGCTCCGCGTTCGTGCAGCTGCAGCAGTCCGGCCCCGCCACCGCGACGGCAATGGCCGAAGCTCTGGAATGGGCGGTGGACCGTGCGCTCGAGGCTCTCGATGCGCTGGTCGGATTGCGTCTGCTGCGACGGGAAGGCGCTTCGTACTTCCCGCTCCTCTCCCAATGAAGCGCAAGCACGGTCTCTCCACAGTCGCGATCCACGGCCTGCCGCACCGTCGCACCGACTGGACCCCGGTCGTCGCCCCGCTTTTCCAGAGCACCACCTTCACGAATCCGGTGGGCTCCGACGACGAGGTGATGTACGCGCGCTATGGCAACACGCCGAATCAGCTCGAGCTCGCGCGCAAGTACGCTCTGATCGAGGGCGCCGAAGCAGCCGTGTTCGTATCGAGCGGAATGGCGGCAACGGCGCTCGCGCACCTCGCGGTGCTCCGTCCCGGCGACCACCTCATCACCAGCAGCTGGATCTACGGCGGCACCAGGCGCCTGTTCGATGAGGAGCTGAGCCGGATCGGCATCGACGTGACCTATGTCAGTCCGGAGCAGCCTCGATTGTGGCGCCGCTCGGTGCGTAAGGCCACTCGCGCCATCTTCGTCGAGACACCCACCAACCCGACCATGCGCGTGCTCGATGTCGCCGCGCTCGGCCATATCGCGCGGGACTGCGGACTCGCCCTCCTGGTGGACGCGACGTTTGCGAGCCCGATCAACTTCCGGCCTCTCGAGCATGGGGCCGACGTCGTCATCACCAGCGCGACCAAGTACCTGAACGGGCACAGCGATGTGATCGCCGGCGCGGTCGCAGGATCGGCCTCGATCATCGAGGAAGTGAATCGCCTCATGACGATCTGGGGACAGGCGATAGATCCACACACCGCCTGGCTCGTGGATCGCGGGATGCGCACGCTCGATGTCCGGATGGCGCGACATAACACGAACGGCATGGCCGTAGCGGAGTGGGCGGCGGGACAACCGGCCGTCACCCGAGTGCATTATCCGGGACTCGCATCCCATCCCGATCACAAGCTTGCGGCGCAGGTACTGAACGGGTTCGGCGGAATGGTCGGGCTCGAGCTCAAGGGCGGCGCTCGGGCCGTGGAGCGCTTTCTGAAAAGGCTCAAGCTCGTGACCCACGCGCCGAGCCTTGCGGGCGTGGAGAGTCTGATCTCGGAGCCTCGGATCACGTCTCACCGGCATCTGACCGATCAGCAACGTGCGGCGATCGGAATCCCGGACGGCTTCGTCCGGCTGAGCTGCGGGATCGAAAACGTGGAAGACATAATTGCGGA
>JBDUEA010000213.1:0-5816 GCA_040002695.1 Gemmatimonadota bacterium
CCCACGTCTCCTCTGGCTTGCGTGACGTGTAGACACTAATCAGGACGTGACAGCGGCGCAGCCGCCGACGTGGCAATCTCAAGGCCCGAATGCCCAGAGCCCCTGCAACTCTCGTTAAGCCAAATTTGTTCTCCGCGCTTTCCTCCGCATCTCCGCGGTGAAATGTGCCAAGTGCGGCCCCACCGAGGGAAGTGGGAAACGGGCTGAAGCCCGGCGATGAAGCCATGCATGGGAATCAGCACATGAAACGCATCAGTGAAATCGCCCGCACCATCAAACGCATCGCCGGTATGCCGGACTACTCGGCCTACGTCGAGCATATTCGCCTCGCTCACCCCGACCGACCCGTCCCCACTGAGCGGGAATTCTACGACGAGTTCGTCGAACGCCGGTACGGGAACGGCACCTCCCGCTGCTGCTGAGAGCGGATTCGCAATTGCCTGCGTCCCTGCCGAAAGTCCTCATCTCCGAGGACCCGATCGCCACGCTGGCCACGATCGTCGATATTTCCATCGCCTTCGAAGTGAACCACATCCTCGACATCGAGCGATTCTCCGAGGTCCAAGTCGCCTCGCACGCGGAGCGTCCTGTCGCCCGGCCATACATCAAGGATTACGACGCCATCCCCGAGAACAGACCCGCGACCTGGGTCGATCGATTCGACACTACCGCGTGGGGATTGCTCAGTGCCCGTTCCGCCGGCAGGCGCATCGGCTCCGCGGTCGTGGCCGTCGAGACACCCGATCTGCTCGAGGGACGTCATAACCTCGCAGTGCTCTGGGACCTTCGGATCGCTCCCGATTGGCGCCGGCAGGGCGTAGGCACGGCACTCTTCCAGTCTGTGGAACGATGGGCCATGCTTCGCGGGCAAAGACATCTCAGGATCGAGACCCAGCACATCAATCTTCCCGCCTGCCGACTCTACCAGCGGATGGGCTGCCGCCTCGCCGCAATGGCGCGGCACGCGTACCCCGAGTTTCCCGACGAAGTACAACTCCTCTGGGAAAAAGACCTTGCTCCGTCGCGAGCGGAGCTGCCAAAGGAGGACCGCTGACCCCCGAACTCGTCCTTGTCGTTACCGCGGCCGCCGGATGGATCGCATTCGGGATCGCGATCCTGATCCGGCCCAAGCCAGTTGCCGATCCCGCCATTCCATCAGCGAAACCTCGGCGCAGTCTGCTCTCGCTGGTCGGCATTCTGCTGCAGGCAATCGGATTCGGCTGCGTGTACGGATTCACTCGCCGGTTCGGCCAACCCC
Source organism: Gemmatimonadota bacterium (assembly GCA_040002695.1). Taxonomy (GTDB): domain Bacteria; phylum Gemmatimonadota; class Gemmatimonadetes; order Gemmatimonadales; family GWC2-71-9; genus JBDUEA01. The sequence goes on from JBDUEA010000213.1 coordinate 1,259, forward strand.
TTCCCCCGCTCAGCGGTCTCCCTGCCCGATGGATCGTCACGGGATTCGGTGTCGCCATCACCCTCGCCTCCGCCTGGCTCTCCATCGGGGCGGTGCGCGCCCTCGGCAAACAGTGGAGTCTTCAGGCCCGCGTGCTGTCGGATCACGAGCTGATCACGACCGGCCCGTTCGCGATCGTTCGGCACCCGATCTATACATCGCTGCTCGGTCTCTGTATCGTGATGGGACTCGCGCTCAGTACACTACCGGTGCTCGCGGTGGCGATCGCATTCTGTTTCGCGGGCACCGCCGTGAGGATTCGGAGCGAGGAGGCACTGCTCCGCGAGAAGTTCGGCGCCCGCTACACCGACTACGCGAATTACGTCCCCGCATTGATTCCCCGGCCCCGGCAGCCTTAGGCGTGGGCCTTCGAAGTCACCGATTCGGCCCGAAGCTCGCCCCGGTGATGATTATGGTCTGCTTCACGGGAGACTGCTGTCGTTCGGGTCGAGGCACTGCTGCTGCGGAGGAGAAGACTGGTCTTCCGGACCGTGGGATATGGCGGGGTCGTCGACTACGCACAGCGGGAACGTGGAGATGGCTTGCAGATCCTCAGCGCGCCGGCAGCCGCGCGATCCAGTCATCGAGCCAGTGTCCCGTACGGGAGATGACCGCCGAGCTGTCGCTGGCGAGGAAATCGAGATCGGCGTGGGCGAGCTTCGGATCCGCATAGATGCCACGCGCCCGGGCCTTTGATCTCGCGTCGCGCAACGCTTCGAGACTCCCCCGGGTTCCGACCCAGAGCAATCCATCGGAGGCACGGATCGCAGCGCGCGGCGGAATGTTGAAGCTGTCTGGCGCGGCGTACACTCGGGCCAGGAAAGGCACCGCGCTGGAGTCGAGCGTGAATGAGAGCAGCGTGAGATACCGGATGCGGAGAGCCTGATCATCCGTCGCGAGAAACCGAGCGATCACGGAATCGGCGGCACCGTCTCGGAGCCGACCGAATACCCAGGCATCGGCAATATCATACTGGCCGCCGGGCACTCGCGGGAGCAGATCCGCCAGCAGCGCCTGGTCCTTCCTGATGGTGCGGGAGCGCTCGAGTACAATCGCATGCATGAAGGGGAGCAGGTCCGTCGCGTCGCTTCCCGCCGGCGTCGTGAGCTTGCCCGATTCGATGCTTCGCCGGAGCCTTCCGGCGCTGTCCGCGCTCGCCCGATCCCGTAGCTCCGCGATTCGCGTGAGTGCCAGCAGTCCGTCATTCCACGACCTGCTCCCCGCCAGAGCCTGACGAAATCTGACCCAGAGCGGACGCGGCGTCCGAGTGCCAAGTATCGCAAGCACTGTGTCCGCTGCCGGAGTCCCCTCGATCAGCGCCTCATGCAGCTCGGAATAGTTCGCTCGCGTGGAATCGCCGAATCGCACCTGCACCTGCGCCTCGGCCGACTCGGGTCCTCTACCTGTCCCGAAGAGCACGAGGGCGACGAGGACACTTCCGATGCTGCGCAAGCGCCCGTTCGAAGGAAAGTGAAAACGTCTGGGAGGGCACATGGCGTGGAAGACTATTTCGAGCGGCGAGGATTTACTCATCGATCCCCAGGTCCATGCCCCAGCGGATCAGCGAGACCGGGAGTCCGCCATAGCTCAGCACTTCGTCGTGGAAGCGACGGAGGTCAAACGCCCCACCCTCGCGTTCCTGGTAGGCCTGACGCAGGTGCAGTAACTCCCGCCGACCCACCGCATAGCTCAACTGATACGTCGGATAGGCACAGTAACGGCTCACCTCGGCGGCCGCCTTCTCACGGTTCATCGCCACTTTCTCTACCAGCATATCGATGGCTTCGGCGGGAGACATCCCCCGCGTATGCAGGCCGACATCGAGCACGATGCGAACCGCCCGCCAGAGCAGATGAATACGCTGGAACAGTCGCTCCTCCACCGAGCGGAAAAATCCCTGCTCGGCGAGCAGCTCCTCGCAGTAGAGCGCCCAGCCTTCGACGGTCACTGGAGTCCACAGCACGCGACGGATCTCGGCCGGTAATGCCTGGGCCGTCAGCATCTGAAGATGATGCCCCGGATATCCCTCGTGGAGCGCCGTCGCCCCGAGTTCCCATGAGCACGAATCGGCAGCGGTCTTTCCCGATTCCGGGCTCGTGACGTAGAAGTAACCGGTCCGATCCGCGGAGTAGACTTCCGGCGGCTGGTACGCCGCGAAGGGAAGAATGGGACGGAGAAAATCCGGCGTCTCGACGACCTCGAGCGCTCCCTGTGGAATCGTCACCAGCTCACGCTCCTCGACGAATCCCCGCGCGCGATCCATCTCTCGACGGAATGCGCCGACCAGATCAGCAGGCGCCGGCGCGTTCTGCCGCAGACGCTCGACCACCGTCCGCCAGGGCGCATTCGGGTCGATTCCGCGGGCCAGCACGACAATTTCGGCCTCGACCTCGTCCATGAGATGAAGCCCATAGCGATAGAGCTCGGGCGCGGTCGAGAGCAGCGCATGCTCGTGATGCAGCCGGCGATTGAACTGATCCTCTCCTACCGCGAACGCCAGCTCGTCGGCATTGGGAATGATTTCGTGCTTGAGCTGTGCGAGAAAGATGGCCACCGCCGCTTCAGCGGCATCGGCCGCCGCTTGAATCACATCGGCCTGGTCGGGAGCGGCCTCTCCGAAGACGCGCGCCGTGTCCCGGATGAGCCCGCGACCGCCCTCCGCCATTCCGATCGCCGTGTCCAGAAAGACTCGTGGCGGCTGATCGATCGTCGCGCGCGCGCTCTGGAGAAACGCGGGAGTGGCCGCGAGTCGCGCCAGCGCGGCCGGCGCGAGCGGTCCATGGTCCCCGCGCCTCGAAAGCAGGCCGAAGAGCGCCTGAAACAGGTGAGAAAGCCAGAAACCGGGATTCCGCACGTGCGGTTTCTCGTGTTCGAACCGGAAGATGGCGACTCGAATGTCGTCGAGCACCGCCGTCCGGTCGATCTCCTCCGGCGTGTCGTCCACTTCCACTTCCTCGATCGCTCCGGCCATCGCGCGAAAGGCTGCGATGTGCGCCCGCATCGATTCCACGTCGAACTGTCCGAGGCGGGCGTCTACGCTGGTGATGCCCGCGGCAGTGCCGGCCGCGGGATCGAAATGCCAGCGGAGGTCGAGGTAGGAACGGTACAGGTTCTCAGTGAGAATCATTGGTCGCGATCGTCCCCACCCTGGCCGCTTCGACCAGGCGATGGCATTCCTCGTCCGTCAACGTGTGTCCCGATCGCTTCGCGACCTGGAAGAGTGCATCGGCCAAACCCTCCGCTTCCGGGTCGTATCCATGTTCCTCAAGCCAGTACCTGACGTTGGAGAGCCCCGAAAGCGGCGAGATCTCGATCCGCTGCTCCAGCCCGAATTCCGCCGCCGGCACGCTCGAATACACCCGGTCGGCGAGCCATGCGTCACCCTTCTTCCGTGCCTTGATGATCGCTGATGCATGTACACCGGTGCCGGTACGAAAGGCATCCGCGCCCGTCACCGGATAATTCACGGGAATCGGAATGCCGGTCGCCTCCGCCGTGAGCCGGCAGTACTCGGGCAGGCTCGAGACGTCATGATCGTACATCCCAAGGAGCCGCAGGTTGACGATCAGCAGATCCATTTCAGCATTGCCCACCCGCTCGCCGATGCCGAGTGCGGTACCGTGCACACGGTCGACACCCGCCTCGATTGCTGCGAGACAGTTCGCGATTCCGAGACCGCGGTCACGGTGGCCGTGCCAGTCGATCTTCACGGTCTCCCCGGACGGCCCCACGATCTCTTCCTTGATGAAGCGAACCAGCGCTCGAACTCCAGGAGGCGTTGCGTGCCCCACCGTATCACTGAGACAGATCCGTCGCGCTCCCCAGCCGATCGCCGCGCCGTAAAGCGCCTTGAGCGTCTCGGGCCTCGCGCGCGTAGTGTCTTCGGTCACGTACATGACCGGAAGCCCTTCGGCCACCGCGAACCTGACCGCCTCCTCCGATACCTCGAGCATGCGGCCCAGCGTCCAGTCCTCGGCGTACTGCCTGATGGGCGAGGAGCCGATGAACGTGGCCGCCTCGATGGGGATTCCCACTTCCTGTGAAATCCGCGCGATCGGTTCCACGTCCTTCACGACGGTCCGCGCCGCACAGTTTGGCGAGATCGGCAGCTTGCTGCTTACGATTTCACGCGCGAGCATCCGTACCTGGTCCACCGCGCGCGGCCCTGCTCCCGGCAACCCGATATCCGCCGCCACGATGCCCAGTTCCGCCATCAGGTGCAGCAGCCGGAGCTTGGCCGCCACCGGGGGGTCCTTCACCGACGGCGACTGAAGCCCGTCACGCAGGGTTTCGTCGTTCAATTCGATCCGGGAACCGTGATAACGGAAAGTGTCCCCGAGCCGATTCCAGTCGTGAATGAGCTCGTCTTCGCGCATGGGGTGTAGTGTCGCCGGGACGCGGGACAGGGTCAAGGAGCGGTGAGCGGTAAGCGGTGAGGGGTGAGCGGGAGCTAAATGGAGCTTCAGCTCCCGCTGACTGCTCACCGCAACCGTTCCTGCCTCCCGCTCACCGCTTACCG
>JBDUEA010000214.1:0-5803 GCA_040002695.1 Gemmatimonadota bacterium
CCGCTCATGAGATTGCCGCGTCGCGCGCCTGCGCGCGCTCCTCGCAATGACAGAAGGGGCGCACTCAGTACTCAGCACTCAGTACTCAGTACTCAGCACTCAGTACTTCCCTCCTACTTCTTCCCCTCCTCTCCCACCGCCTTCACCACCTCAAACTCCCGCCGCCGCTTGACTTCATGCCCGGCGCTGTCGGTCACCAGCAGATCGATGTGATAGCGCCCGGTCGAGAGTTTCTCCAACGGAAGGCTCCGGTGGATCCGGGTCTGGGTGCCTTCCGTGTGATCCTCGAAGCGGAGGCTGATCGCCGCCTTCTTGCCGAACAGTCCGAAGAGCCCGCCGCCACCTTCCTTCGTCACCGCGAGCTGGGTCTTGAACGGCTCACCCTGCGGCAGGCCGTACACCTCGTAATAGAGCTCCATCTCGGTGCCCGACTGATACACACCGACCGGATTGAAGAACACCGTGTCCGCCGCATCCTCGCGCCAGCCGAGGTTGGCGCTCCGGGAGCCGATGACGAGATCGCTCACATCAAATCCCCGTCCGCTCACCTCGGGCGCCGTAATGGTGTCGGTCGGAAAGACTCGGCCCACTTCATCACCTTCCTGGATCGCCAGGCGATAGGTCAGGAGCCCCGGCGTCACCGGCACCGCGATGCGACCCACGAGATGTTCGGTCGAGGGCACCGGCGTCTTCGCGAGGAAGACCCGCGTCGTGTCGACTCGCGCCACCGTCTCGCCTCGGCTGTTCGCGACCGACAGCCGAAGCCGGATCGGATAGAGACTGCCACGATTCGACGGAACCGGCTCGATGGCCGAGCCTGGAATCGCGTACGTCACCTGCAGGAGTCCGCTCGCCGAATCCCGGCCCGCGGCGATCAGCTCGACGCGACTCGAGAGCTCCTTGGCGAACCGCAGCTCATCGGAATCGGTGGTCGTCCCGATGCGGATACTGCGGGCACCCATCCGCCGCTCCTCGGTGAGATACCGCTGCGAACTCGCGGCACCGCCGCCGAGGAGCTTGCTGTAGATCGGCGACATGTGCTCCCGCGACTGCGCGAGCTGACTGGAAACCGAGGTAAGATCTCCGCCCGGTCCCGCCTGGCGGAGTCTTACGGTGGCAGCGAAGTCGAGCACGTCGAAGACGCTCTCTACCAGCTTGAAGTCCTGCACGTCCTCGCGCGCGACGAAATGGAAGACCAGGTCTCCATCCGCACGCGCATACCGCCACGACTCATTGAGCCAGAGATCGGGCGCCGTGAAGCTGGCGCGCTCGGTCGGCTCCCCATGCCTGATATAAATCACGCCGCGATCGTCGTAGTCCGCGCTGCCCGACCGATAACGCTCGGCGATGTCGTAATGCCGCCTGGTGCTGACGAGCAGAAAATTCCGGCGCGCGTAGTAGAGCCTCCGGTAGTGCTCCCGCAGCCGCTCTCCGTCGTGCAGCATCTCCTTCCGGTCCCGCTCGCCCCAGAACCGGTGCAGCATCGCCACGCGCCGCGCACCGGGGTTCTGATCGAATTCGGCGAGCGCGCTGTCATTCGCGATCAGCGCGAGATCCGCGCGGTAACTCGCGACGGCATTGGTATCAGGCAGTGCCGCGCCCTCGTAGTACGGCGCCTGGCCTTCAACCGACCCCATGAAGAAGCGCGTGCGCGCGACTTCGAGCAGCCCGAGCGGCCGATTGCCTCCACCGGCGACGTAAGAATTGAATGCGGCCAGCGCGGAATCGGCGTCGCCCACTTCCCGCTCGACCCGGCCGCGCCAGAGCAGCACTTCCGGATTGGCAGATGCGCTGGTGCTCGCGGCGAGCCGGAGCGCCTGCCGGGCGAGATCGACCTTGATGTTGACGCGCTGGCGGAGGGCAGTGCTCGCGAGCTCGACGAGTCCGTTCACGAACGACGGATCCACCTGCACCGACTTGGCAAAGGCATTCGCCGCGCGGGTGAGATGGTCCTTGCCGAACATCGCCTGCAGGCCGGCCACCACCGAGATCTGCGAATCGCCGAGCCGGTCTTCGGCTTCGCCGAGTCCGAGCCATGGGTAGGGCCACTGGGGACGGAGCGTCGTGGCCCATTCGAATTCACTGCCGGCGTCATCGAAGTGGGAGTGACCGGCGATCTCGCCGAGTCGAAAGGCGATGAAGCCGAGCCGGAGATGGAGCAGCGTGTTGTCCCGGTCGGTCTTGGCCTGCTCGATGGTCTTCTTCTCGCTGACCAGAAGCGTGATCGAGTCCCGCGCCCCGTCGAGGGAGTCGCGCAACTGCTCGATCGCCACCCGTTCGGCGGGATCCTGCGCCGCGACCGGACGCGCCGGAATCGTGCTGAGGCCCAGGAGAGCGGCCAATGTGAGGCTGAGGTAAAACCTTGACATGAGGAGCACCCGCGAAAACCTTGCAGCGGAGCGACGACAAAGCGTGCGGGAGGGAGTCGAAGCGTTCGTCGTCATCACGTGCCTTGGGAGAATGCGAATTCCGATGCGGTACCACCATAGCGGGTGACGACCAGAGGGCTATCAAACGCACGACCCAACCCGCCAACTAACCCCTAACCCCTAACACCTAACACCCACCACCTGCTACCTACCCCCTGCCACCTCGCTCAAGTATCCCTCCACCCCCTCAAACACCCCCTGCGCATATCGCCGCCGCCCCTCCGGAGACCGGAGCGCCGCCTCCTGGTCCGGCAGCGACATGAACAATCCCTCCGAGAGCGCCGAAGGCATCCAGGTCGGACGCACCAGCGCCAGGTCCCCGCGTCCGACGCCGAGGTCCCGAAGACCGAGCCGCCGAACCAGCGCGCGCTGAATCGCAAAGGCGAGCGGCGCGCTGCGGGGCTGATTGTAGAACACGCTGGAGCCGTTGTTGGTGAACGGATTCACCCCGTCGGGCAGCGCATTGTTGTGAATCGAGAGCAGCAGGTCGGCGTTCGTGGTATCCGCGAGGTGCACCCGTGGCCAGAGATCGACCGATGAATCCGACGTCCGCGTCATGATCACCTCGGCACCTGCGCTGCGAAGCAGATCACGCAGGACCAGGGCGACGGCCAGATTCGCCTCGGCCTCACGATAGCCGGTGGGACCGGTGGCGCCGGCGGGCGGATGGCCGGGATCGACAACGATGCGACGACCCTTGAGCGGATTCTTCGCGTCGATCGTCGGCGGCCGGTGGATCTCGAAGATCAGGTCGTTCTGCCGCCAGTGCGCGCGGTAACCCCAGACCGGCGCGGTCAGCGCGAAGTCGAAGGTGACCACGTCGGACGACGGCTGCGACCAGATGATTGATTGCACGTAGGGATCGGTGCCGCCGTAGCGGATCCAGTCGACATCGCCCACTGCGCTGTAGAATCGTAGGGTGATCCCGCGTTCGGTCTCCGAAACGGCGTAGGGCACTCGCTCCGTGAGCGGAATGCGGAAGACCAGACGATCCGGCAGCGGCGTGAGCGTGGCGGAGCCGACCGTGGCTCGGAGCGCCGGCAGACCGGCGGGAAGCGGCTGCGCATCCGCGACATTCACCCACGCGTCAGACTCATTGGAGAGATGCAGCCGCAGGTCGTCTCCGATTCGACCGCTCACCATCGCGCGCGTTCCGGTCGGAAAGAACCAGTTGTACGTGGCCCCCGGACGAGCGCGTCCCACCGTGAGGCTGTCGCTGTTGCCGACATGCGCCGTGTCGTCGTTGAGCTCTGTCAGCACCGGCAGCGAATCCAGCAGGGTGAGCTGCACGGGCCAGCGCACTCGCGCGGTGTCGGCGCCGAGTATCGCTTCGATGACGGGGCCGGTACTGTCGGGGACGATGCCGCCGGCCGGAGACGTGGGCGCCGACGAAGGGGTGAGGCGGATCGGCACGCACACTGGCTCGCAGCTTTGCAGCGGGGTTGCCGGAAACGGACGTCCCACCACCGGACCGAGGCTTGAGCCGATGCTGGTGCCCTTGAGAATTCCGGAGTATCGATCGGCGCGAACCGGCTGAGCCAGGTGCAGGGTATCGCGATCAAAGGCGCGGACTGCGGAAGGAACGGCTTCAGGGTGCGGATCCGCGAGCAGCGGAATCGTGCGTCCATCGGAGAGGCGAATCCGGACGGTGGCGCCTTGCGCCGCGCGCACGCTCACCGGGAGATACTCTCCCGCCGGCCACCACACCCTGCCCCGCGGCACGATCGACAGTGAGTCGATCCACACCGGAGTGGCCGGTACCTGGAATCGACGGGTACGATGCGCCGCATAAGTGAGCGAAGCGGAGTCCGTCGGCGTCCGGGCCTCGAGAGTAAACGTCATGATGCTGTCGGGCGGAATCGCGAGCCATGCGAGCCAGGCTCCGTTCGGCCAGACCCGCACCAGTTGCCCATTGATACTCAGCTTCGCCTTGCCGTTGCCGACCGAGCCGAACAGGAAGCTCGAGTCTTTCGCATCCACCAGGTCACCGGGGGCCGGGTAAACCACGTTTATCCGGAGCGGTCCATCCACTTCAGCAACGGGCGGCAGCCCCGGAAGCGCGGAGCTGTCCCCCGTGCGCGATGCGGCGTTTCCGTTGGCGCCCGACGCCGGCGAGGGGCCGGCTCCGCCGGGAGCGCGTGAGGAGCCACAGGCGGAGAGGGCGAGGAGCGAAAGCGCCAGCGGCAGGTTCAATCTCGAGGGCATGTGTCCAAGGTACATTAGCATCACGACTTACGCCAAGCGCGCTGTTGACGCTTCCCGCTGCCGGTCCTAGATTTTGCCTCGGCTTCCCTCCACTCAAGGACTACCGCATCGCGATGATCAGGGCGATCCTGAGTCCGCATCAGACCGGTCCGTTTCTCGCTGTGTCATCCCCAGCGCACGGACCAGTCGGCCATCGTGCGGAGCTCTCTTCGTCGTGAGCGCCGCGTCTTCAGATACACCGCGTGAAACCCCGGGCTCTCCGGGGACACGGGTCCAGTCCCCCGTTGGCACGCCAATGACCTTGAAATGTCCGTCCTGCGCTTCGCCGATCCAGGGCGACCTTCCGTTCTGCGGCAAATGCGGCACGCGTGCCACTCCGGTGAACACCTCCCTCGCGTGCCCGAATTGCGGGCGCACCAACGAGCCCTCCAATCAATTCTGCCCCGCCTGCGGCACCACGATCGGTGGTGACGTCGTGGTCAAAGGTGCGGCGCCCTCCGCCTCGACGGACCGCGGTCCCGAACTCAAGCCCACCCTCGTGCTCCTCGATCGCGCCGGGCAGTCGACAAATCGATTCCCCGTCCTGAGCGCGGTGACCACGATCGGTCGCCAGGGGGCGGATCTCAATTTTCCCGACGATGCCTATCTCTCGCCCATCCACGCCCAGTTCGTGATTCTCGACGGCACCTTCACCGTTCGCGACCTCGGCAGCCGGAACGGCACCTGGGTGTACATCGAAGCCGCGCACCGGCTCAACGATGGAGACCAGCTCCTCGTCGGCAGCCAGGTCCTTCGCTACCGCAGACTCGGATACCCGGGACCCCGGCCGCCGGAACAGGATCAGACGCGCCGCCTCGGCAGTCTCACCCCCAACGCCGACATCGCGAATCTCGCGCAGATCCGGGCCGATGGCAGCGCCCGCGATATCGTGCATCTCTCGCCGGGCCGATCGCTCCGCATCGGGCGCGAGCAGGGTGAATGGCAATTCCCCTATGACGCCTCGATGAGTGGCTCCCACGCGCTGGTCCGGAGCGAAGATGCGGATTTCGTGGTCGTGGACGCCGGCAGCCGCAATGGCGTAGCGGTCGCCGTGCGCGGCGAGCGAACGCTCAATGACAAGTCGCGGCTTCTGATCGGCGATCAGATGGTCCGGGTGGAAATCGCGTGAA
>JBDUEA010000215.1:0-5796 GCA_040002695.1 Gemmatimonadota bacterium
CTCAAGGGCGAATACATCTGGGAGCACCGCAAGGCGAAGAGTCCCGAGGACAACGGCTGGTACGCGCTGGCCGCCTTCCGCGTGTTGCCGTGGGTGCAACTCGTGGCCAAGCAGGAGGACTTTCGGCGCAACGCGATCAGTGCCGGGCAGAAGAATCAGGCGACGACCGCGGGTGTGAACCTCGAGTTAGGTGGCCGGACTCGTCTCCTCGCCAACTACGTCTCGCGAAAAATCGGCACGCCCGGGGTTCGGCATGGCGGGTTGATTACCCAGATCCAGGTCCGATTCTAGGCTCGGAATGGCACTTGGGGCAGTCGGGATCCAGTCGCCACGAAGGTACGTTAAACCATGCGGACTCATCGATTTGCCTGCGGGCACATCCCTGTCAACCCCTCGGATCCTTCCCCTCACTTTCACGGAAGGGGGGTGGACAGGCGGTGGGGGGGGAGCACTAGACTGACAATGCGGCCCCTGTAACCGGGGGGCGTGTTTGCATCCTCCGACAAAGCGGAGGGTCCACTCTCGCGACTGACTTTCTCCTTGAGTCGCGAGCCCCCATCAGCGGCGGGGGCGAGGGAGGTCCCCAGATGGACCGACCAGACCGAGTGCCGCGCCAACAATGAAACGAGGAGTTTGTGAAAGTCCTGGTGCTGGGCGCCGGCGCGGTGGGGACCGTGTCCGCCCTCAAATTCGTTCAGGAAGCGAAGCTCGAGCAGCTCGTCATTGCCGATGCCGTTTCCACCCGCGCACAACAGCTCGCTGATCGTCTGCACGACCCCCGCGTCCGAGTGCTTACGCTCGATGCGGGAGACCAGCCCACTCTCGCCCGCGCCATTCGCGAGACCGGCACCACCATCCTGCTCAACGCCGCCCTGCCGGCCACCAACCTGGTGGTAATGCGCGCCTGCCTCGAGGCCGGCTGCGATTACATCGACATGGCGAGCGGCGGTTCCGAGTCCGATGGTATTCCCAAGCTTGCGGACCAGTTCGCGCTCGACGCCGAGTTCAGGGCGGCGGGACGCCTGGCCCTGCTCGGCATGGGGGCTGACCCTGGCACCACGAATGTGTACGCCGCGTACGCCGCGAAGCATCTGCTCGACTCAGTGAGCGAGCTCCGGGTACGCGACGGCGACAATTCGGTTTGTCAGGGCCACCACGGCTTTCTCGCCGCCTTCAGTCCCTGGGTTTTCATCGACGAATGTCTCTGCGGCGCCGTCACCTGGAAAGATGGCGCCTACCGTCTCGAAGAAGCGCTCTCCGGGAAAGAATCCTTCAATTTTCCCGAGCTCGGTGTGCTCGACACGTATCACGTCGATCACGAGGAATCGAGAACCCTCCCGATGTTTTTTCCCGGCGTGAAGGTCGTCGACTTCAAGCTGTGCATGGACGATGTGACCTGGCAGACGCTTCGCGTGATGAAACAGCTCGGCATGTCGCGGAAGGACCGCGTCCAGGTCGGCGACGTGGAAGTTTCGCCGAGGGATGTCGTGGTATCGCTCATGCCGCAGCCGAAAGACCTGGCAGGACGGATGCGCGGCAAGACCTGCGTCGGATTGCTGGCGCGGGGATATCGAGACGGGCGGGAGCGCGCGTTTTACATCTACAATGTTTCGGACCACGAGCGGGCGTATGCCGAGCTCGGTGTGCAGGCCACGGCGTATCAAACGGGGATCCCGCCGGTCATTGCTTCCCGACTCATCACCCGCGGCATCTGGAGCGGGCGCGGGGTAATGTCACCCGAGCAGTTCGATCCGGATCCCTTCATGGATGGGCTCGCACATGCCGGCATGAGTTGGCATGTGAGAGACGAGCAGACGGGAATCATCGACGGCGTCTATGACCGGACGAGACAGACTGTCGCAGCCTGATTGGGGAAAGGTCGGGGAAGACAGAACGGGGACAGGCATGAGACCTGTCCCCGTTTGTCATGTGGCTAGAAGGAATGACTCCATCGCAGTCCCGCACCGCCGGGACCCAGCAGAATGGCAGGCGGGCGCAGGCGAAAGAGCCGCCAGTGGCCATTCACGAGCTTCGCGGAAACAATACCGATTCCGGCGCCGGTGACCACATCACTCAGCCAGTGCTTGTTGTCATTGATGCGGGACCATCCCGTGCCGACGGCGGCCGTGTAGAGCAGCACCGTCACTACCGGCCGGTGAATCTCGTCCGCGACGGAAGCGGCGAGTGCAAAGGCGACCGTGGTGTGACCCGATGGAAAGGAGGCGTCGCCGGAAAACGGGTGAAAGCTGAAGGCGTCATTCGGTGAATGGTTGGGCCGAGAGCGACCAAAAGTCAGCTTTCCTCCTTCGGTGAGCGCACCGGCCAGGAGAATGGAGGTGGAGATGCGGCCGCCGGCACGGGCGAGGTCGTCGTTGCCGGTGAGCAGCCCGGCCGCGAGGGCTCCCAGGCCGACAGTCGCAAAGACTTCCGGCTGTCCCATGTGCCGAAAGACGGCGGCGGCATCATCGGCGCCACCGCTTCGATGCCGCTGCGCCCACCGTTCCGTCGGCTGGTCCAGTGCCGCGGTTCCGATGAGCAGTCCCGCGGCGAGTGCCGCGTGCCAGAGCCGGATTGGCCTGCCGGGAAGCGGCGTTTGTGCGGCGACCGGAATGGGCCGGGGCAGGATGGAAAGCAGCGCCACCCAGGCCGCCAGCAGTTTGGGACCAGGACGCCACGACATGCCAGCTCCACATTGAAAGGGTGGGAGTATCAATCTATTCTTTACAGGTCTCGACTCCCAGCGCCCGGCTTGCCGGGCCTTTCAATTCTGCGCCCTGTGCCCCGGACCAACGGGGATGGTGGCCGGACACAGTGGGAATGAACAAGACCGGTCTCTCCACAGCCATTGACTCCCGGCCGCGCCGGCCCAGGCTCGCCTCACTTGACCGACTGACACTCGGTTATGTGACGATCGCCTCGGCCGTGCTCATCGCGCACTTCGCCGGATGGCGGCATGCGCGCCCGACCGCGTGGGAAACGGGATGGCTGCTCACCGCGCACGGACTGGTGATGGCGCTCGCGGTGCTCGCCGCGATCGCGCGGACCAGATGCACCACGCGACACAGTTTTCTGGCGGAGTGGTACCCCGCGATCGTGATGGCCGCGTTGTACTCGATGGTGGGGCTGCTGAACAACGGCGAAGGCGGCGCTTACGTAGTCTTCGACAGCATCGTGCAGCGCTGGGAGCTCGCGGTCTTCGGCCGGCAGGTATCCTATGAATGGATCCGCGCGATGCCATGGCCCTGGCTCTCGACCGCGCTCCACCTCTCCTATCTCTCCTACTATCCGCTCGTCATCGGTGCTCCGGCCGCCCTCTGGGCGATGGGCCGCTTCGCGCATGCGCGACAGACGATCTTCGCGCTCTCGCTGACCTTCTTCGCGTGCTACGTCGTCTTTCTCCTCTTTCCCGTCGCGGGACCACCGTACGACTGGCCCTATCCGGATAACCCCGCGACCCAGGTCTGGGCCGCGGAACTCGTACACCGGGTCATCGACTGGGGCGATGCGTGGGGATCGGCCTTTCCATCGAGTCACGTCGCGGCCGCGGTGGTGGCGACCTGGTTCGCGTTCAAGGGCTCGCGCACGCTCGGCTGGATTCTGCTGGTGCCGACGGTCGGGATCATCCTCGCTGTGGTCTATTGCCAGATTCACTATGGCGTCGACGCTCTGGCCGGTCTCTTCGTCGGACTCACACTGAGCATTGCGACACCCTATCTCCGCACCTTTGAAACAGACGAGGAGATCCGCGCGACCGGCGAGCGTCGGGAACGGCGTCGAAGCGCCGCGCGCCCACAGGAGTCGGTCGCCTCGTGACAATCGCGTATCGCACTTGCGCGACCTTTCCTGATCCGCTAGCGTCGCACGACCGTGCGACCACGCGGGCGCCACTATCTCCAAACATTTCCGAGAGTGCTTCGATGATCCGTCCCAGTTCCGCCATCCTGGTCCTGCTCACTCTTGCTGGCTGCCGCTACTACGACTATTCCGGACCGGTCAGCCGGCAGAAGAACCTGGTCCCCGCGGAGCAGTTCGCGCGCTACGGACGGGAACAGGCGATCGTGATCGCCATCGGGCGTGAGTTTGGCCGGCCCTACAACTCGGGCCCCGGCATGCAGGCGGAGCAGGCCATGAATTTCGCGAAGAAATTTCCTGATGTGGTCGACATCGTCGCGGATACGCTCGGCCATCGCCTGACGGTCCAGTTCAAGAGCGGATGGCGCACCGCCATCCTGCCGATTCCGGGTGGCGAGGTCGGGGACAGCACGAAAGTCCCGAGCTGAGGTAGCCCCAGGCCCGGCCTCCCTCGCCGAGAGTCTGCTGTTCGCGGCCCGCCAGCCGGTTTCCGACCGCCTGCCGCTCACCCGTCGCGGTCGCATCACGCCGTTCACCCCCACCTCGCCGCAACATGCCAAGCCGTCCTGACGCGCCGCCTCCAGAGCTGCTGTACCTCCTCTCGGGAGACGAAGACGATTTCATCGCGACCTGCGCCGACATGCTTCCGGCGGATATCGCCGAGGCGCTGAACGACCTTCCGGTCGAAGCCTCGGTGCGGGTCGTGACCGCCCTGCCCTTCCACCTGGCCGTACAGGTATTCGACGAGCCGGAGCTCGAAGGCCGCGGCGAGATCGTCGAACGGCTGACCGACGAAGTGGCCATTCCACTGATCGAGGCGATGTCGTCCGACCAGCAGGTCGAGCTGTTCCGCGAGCTCAAGGACGCCGACCGGTCCCGCCTGCTTCACGTACTGCACGCGCCGACTCGGGAAGCACTCAAGGTCCTCCTCAGCTATCCGCCCCGCAGCGCTGGCGGCATCATGACGACGGAATTCGTGGGCGTGCCGTCCACCTGGACAGCCCTCGACGTGCGCCGGCATATCAGCGAAGTCGGGAGTGCCAAGGAAACCGTTTATGCGATCTACGTCCTCGACGAGAAGGATCACCGGCTGCTGCGGGTGATCTCGCTCCGCGAAGTCGTGATGGCACCCTCGGAACGATCGGTACTCGAGATCGGCGAGGGACGGACTCCCGTCTCCACGCGTCCCGTGGCGGACCGCGAAGAGGTCGCGCGGCTCATCTCCAAGTACAACCTCCTCGCCATTCCCGTGCTGGACGACAAGGCTCACGTCCTCGGCATCGTCACCGTGGACGACGTGATCGACGCGCTGGTCAGCGAGCAGACCGAGGATGCGCAGAAGTTCGGCGGCATGGAAGCCCTCGATGAGCCGTATATGGAGATGGGTTTTCTCGCGATGGTCCGGAAGCGCGCCGGCTGGCTCTGCGCCCTCTTCCTCGGCGAGATGCTCACCGCCACCGCGATGGGCCATTTCGAGCACGAGATCGAAAAGGCGGTCGTCCTCGCGGTCTTCCTGCCGCTCATCATCAGCTCTGGCGGGAACTCCGGCTCCCAGGCGACCTCGCTCATCATCCGCGCGATGGCCCTCCGCGAAGTCACGCTGGGGGACTGGTGGAAAGTGGCGATGCGGGAGATCCCGTCGGGATTGACGCTCGGCGCGATCCTTGGCGTCATCGGCTTTCTACGCATCATCATCTGGCAGTGGCTGGGATTCTACGACTACACCTCGCACTACCTGCTGGTCGCGACGACGGTCTCGCTCGCACTGGTGGGTGTGGTGCTGTTCGGATCGTTCGCGGGTTCGATGCTCCCCTTCGTGCTCCGTCGCGTAGGCTTCGACCCGGCGAGCGCGTCCGCACCGTTCGTCGCGACTCTGGTGGACGTGACGGGGCTGATCATCTTCTTCAGTGTGGCGCTGGTGGTGCTGAGGGGAACGCTGTTGTA
>JBDUEA010000216.1:0-5748 GCA_040002695.1 Gemmatimonadota bacterium
GCGAGTTCTACAGCGCGGTGGAAACCGCGATCGGTGCCGGCGGGCACAGGGCAGCCGCGGCGACCATTGTCGAGGCAGCCCGATGAGCGCCGAGGAGGCGGGATGGGCGACGGCGCTGTTCGAGCGCTCGGTGCTCAAGCAGGAGAAGTACCGGCGGATCCTGGAAATGCTGGGTGATGTCGACGGCCTGACCTGCCTCGACATCGGCGCGGACAACGGAGTGATCAGCTACCTGCTTCGGCGGCGCGGGGGGAGCTGGCACAGCGCCGATCTCGACGAAGCGACGGTCGAGTCGATCCGGCGGCTGGTCGGTGAAAATGTGCACCGCATCGACGGCCTGCGGACGCCGTTTCCCGACGGCGCGTTCGACCGCGTGGTCATCGTGGATTTCCTCGAGCACATCCATACCGATGCAGCGTTCGTCATGGAGCTCGCTCGGATCCTCCGACCGGGCGGGACGCTGGTGGTCAATGTCCCCCACATCAAGCGGCACTCGGTGCTCAATCGATTGCGCCACGCGATCGGTCTCACCGACGAAAAGCATGGGCACGTCCGTCCGGGGTACAGCGTCGAAAGTCTCTCGACGCTCCTCGGCGACCGGTTCCACATCGAGGAGCGACGGACCTACTCCAAGAGTTTCTCCGAGGGAATCGATACCGTGCTCAACGGGACGTACGAGGTGTTGGGAAAGCTCCGGGGCGGTGGCCGAGTGAAATCCCGGAAGGGTACCGTCGTGACGAAGGACTCACTCGAGAAACACAAGACCGAGTTCCGGATGCTGAGCGCGCTCTATCCGTTTCTGTGGGTTATTGCCCAGCTGGACAACCTCCTGGTGCTGCAGTCAGGATACAAATTGATCGTTCGAGCCTCACTTACTCCAGGGCCTCTCGGGGTCCGCACTCCCGAGTAGCCGAATCATGGAAATTCATCTGGTAACCGGTGGAACGGGTTTCGCCGGGGCGCATCTGGTCCAGGCACTGATGGCGGGCGGGCTCGCCGTCCGCGTCATCACCCGAAACGTGCAGCGTGCGCGCCGCGTTCTTCCTCCGGACGTGGAGATCATCGTCGGCGACATCACCAATCCCGCGGTCGTCGATCGGGCAGTGTCGGGCGCCTCGGTGGTCTACCATCTGGCAACGAGCTACCAGGAGCCGAAGGTTTCGAGCGAGCGCGAGTGGGACGTCCACGTGAAGGGAACCCGGCTGCTCCTTGAGCGATCCGACGCCGAAGGGGTGCGCCGGTTCGTACACTGCAGCACAGTGGGAGTCCTGGGCCACATCGCGGCTCCGCCGGCCGACGAGACATGGCCCTACGCCCCCTCGGACTCATATCAGGAAACGAAATGCCAGGGCGAGCGCCTGGCGCTGGCTTTCGCCGAAGCGCATGATCTGCCGGTCACGGTCGTCCGTCCGACGGCGATTTACGGCCCGGGTGACCGACGACTGCTCAAGCTCTTTCAGCTGATCGCGCGACGGCGATTCGTGATGATCGGTGACGGCAGCATCTACTACCACATGGTCTACGTCGAAGACCTGGTACGGGGAATTCGTCTGCTCTCGGAGCGACCCGAAGCGGTGGGACAGGTCGTCATCATCGGTGGCGACGAGTATCGCTCACTCGAGCAAGTCGTGGCACTGATCGCGGATACGCTGGGAGTTCCTCGCCCTCGTCTGCACCTGCCTTCCGGTCCGATTCAGCAGTTCGGCTCGCTCTGCGAGAAACTGTGCCGGCCTCTCGGCATCACGCCGCCGATCTACCGGCGCAGGGTCGATTTCTTCACCAAGAGTCGTGCCTTTTCCATCGACAAGGCGCGACGGCTGCTCGATTACATACCAAGGATTTCGCTCGAGGAGGGCATTCGGCGGACCGCCGAATGGTATTTCGAGCATGGCGACCTTGCACGCGCCCCGCTCGCGGAGCCCGCGGTCGCGGCTGGGACCAGATGAATGCGTCCGACGCGGTCCAGGCGGTCAGGGTGGAAGCAGACGTCGAGACCTCGTCGGACGGATACGCGCGGCGCTTTTCCGGAAGCGTCGGTCGCTGGTTTCTGGAGGTGCAGTCCCGGGTGACGAGCCGGATCCTTACGGCTCTACCAGAACATTCCCGGATTCTCGACGTGGGCGGCGGCCACGGCCAGTTGGTGGATGCGGTGCTCGACGGCGGCCACCAGCTTACGATCATCGGCAGTGACCCGCGCTGCGGTCACCGACTCACGAAATGGACCGAAGCGGGCCGGCTCAAGTTCGAGATCGGCAACTTGCTTTCGCTGCCCTATCCGGACTCGACCTTCGATGCCGCACTCTGTTTTCGGCTGATGCCTCACGTCGGCGAGGAGTGGCCCCGCCTCATCTCCGAACTCTGTCGCGTCTCGGCGCGCATGGTGATCATCGACTACCCATCGGCGGAGAGCGTCAACTTCCTCGCGGAGCGACTCTTCGCGATCAAGAAGCGCGTCGAAGGAGACACCCGTCCCTTCCGCGTCTTCGGCAGGGCGGAGATCGACTCGGCGTTCCGGGCCGCCGGATTCCGTATTTCCAGGCGGGAGCCACAATTCCTCTGGCCGATGGCGCTGCACCGCGCGCATCATTCCGCGTTCATCGGACGCATGCTCGAAGCGCCGGTCCGCGGTCTCGGAATCACCCGCGCGCTCGGCTCGCCCGTCATCGCCATGGCCGAACGGGCCTGAGGCGTCGCCAGCTTCTCCTGGTCAAGCGAGGGCTTCCACGCTTCACCCCCCGTTCCGTTCCACGTCGCTCCCGTAAGAGATCCTACGCCGACCAGTCTTGGGTCTGGTGATTGAGGCGTCTGGCGGGGGACCCAAGCTCGGCCATCCGGGTATGGTACGGGGGCAGTATAGTCGTCCCTGAGAGCGATACGCCCCGCCCATTCCGTCAATCTGTCGGCACCTGTCTTGCTTTCGTCTCGTGGTACGCGGCAACGATCTCATTCGCCGCTCCACTCTGCGAAGGTCTTCGGAGTCATGCCGTCAATTCTTCGCACGAAACGCCGCCGTGGGGCCCGGATGATCGCACTCCCAGCGGCTCGGCGCTCGTGAGCGACGACGAGCCGTCTGCTGTGCCCGCCCCTCGCCTGCCCTCGCGTCGCTGGTCGTGTGGCGCGTATGCGCGGTCTACTGGCGTTTCTGTCGCACCTTCGCCCCAATCGCAAATTGTTCCCCGCCGCCGAGGCGCGCGCCTCTCCGGCGGTCTCCGTCCGCGACGCACCTGGAGGTCCGAATGAACGTGCTCGTCACTGGAGGAACCGGGTTCACCGGGAGCGCCCTCGTGCTTCGGCTCCTCGATGCCGGCCACAGCGTGGTTTCACTTGATCACCAGCCGGGGCTCGATGCCGGCAAGCTGCGCGCACGAGGTGCGCGCCTGGTGACCGGATCGGTGACGGACGCGCCTCTCATGCAGCGCGTCACTCAAGGCGTGGATTTCGTCTTTCATCTTGCCGCCGCCTTTCGCGAGCTCGACGTGCCCGACACGCACTATGAGAATGTGAACGTCGACGGCACCCGGAACGCGCTCGAAGCGGCGCTGCAGAATGGCGTGAGCCGTTTCGTATACTGCTCGACTTGCGGTGTGCATGGCAACGTGGCCCATCCACCGGCCGACGAGGATGCACCGATCGCACCGGCGGACTACTACCAGCGCACCAAGTATGAGGCGGAGCCGATCGTTCGTGCCTACGGCAAGCGGGGTATGAGCACGGTCATTCTCCGGCCCGCTGCCATCTATGGCCCCGGCGATCCCGAGCGATTCTTCCTGCTGTTCAAGCGCGTCGCCGCCGGCACCTTCCCGATGTTCGGCAACGGCCGCACGCTCTATCACCCGCTGTACATCGACAACCTGGTCGACGCGTTCATGCTCTGCCTCGACCCCACGCGCGGCGAGGGGGGAACGTATCTCATCGCGGATCAGGATTACTGCTCGATCGAGGAGCTGGTCCAGGAAGTGGCGAAATCGATGGGGAGAGAGCCCGCCATCCGGCATTACCCGATCGGGCCGCTCATCGTGGCCGGACACCTCTGCGAGAGTATCTGCAAGCCGATCGGCATCCGGCCGCCGATCTTCCCGCGCCGAGTGGACTGGTACCGGCAAAACCGGGCATTCGATATCGGACGCGCGCGCCGGGAGCTCGGCTACGCTCCGACCGTGGACCTCAGGGAAGGGCTTCGAAGGACGGCGCAATGGTACGTGGACACCGGTATGCTGCCGGAGGGAACACTCGCCCACGAGCCGCATCTCAGTCTTCAATCCTGAGCGGCACACGCCATGTGCGGAATAGCTGGTATCATCAGCGCTGATCCGGAACTGCAGCGCGGCATAGAAGCGATGGTGAGCATCCTGGCCCATCGCGGCCCGGATGGGCGCGGCATCGCGCGACTGCCCGGAGCAGCGCTGGGCCATCGCCGGCTGAGCATCATCGATATCGCCGGTGGACAGCAGCCGATGCACAGCGCCGACGGCGCGCTCTCGGTCGTCTTCAACGGGGAGATCTACAACTTCCCCGAGCTGCGCGGCCGGCTCGAGGCGGATGGCAGCGTCTTCCGCACACGGTGCGACACCGAGGTCATTCTCCACCTCTATGCCCGCTACGGCGACGACTGCGTCCGGCACCTCGACGGAATGTTCGCGTTCGGACTCTGGGACCATGCCCGGCAACGGCTGCTCCTCGCGCGCGACCACATGGGACAGAAGCCCGTGTTCTTCGCAGAACGGAACGGTGCGCTCGCCTTTGCGTCGGAGGTCAAGGCGCTGCTGGCGAGCGAGCTCTTCCCTCGCGAGCTCGATACCGCCGCGCTCTACGATTACATCTCGCTCCGCTTCCTGCCGGATCGCTGCACGCTCTTCCGTGGCATCCAGAAACTTCCGGCGGGTCATCGCCTCGTATATGAGCGGGGCGAAGCTCGACTGGATCGATTCTGGAGCCTGAGCTTTCATCCCAAGCTCGAAGGCACCGAGGCGGAGATCACCGATGCGCTGGAGGCCCGCCTCACGCAGACGGTGCATCAGCACCTGCTGAGCGACGTGCCGGTTGGTGCATTCCTGAGTGGAGGGATCGATTCGAGTCTCATGACGGCGCTGGCCGCACCAGCCATGTCACGCCCGATGCCCACCTTCTCGATCGGCGTCGCGGAGGAAGGGTTCAACGAGCTCCCATTCGCGCAGCAGGTCGCCACGCGATACCGGACGGATCACCACGAGTCCGTGGTCAGCGCCGACCTGATCCATCTGGTGCCGCGGATGGTCTGGCACCTGGATGAGCCGGCTGATCCCTTTGGTGTCGGCGTGTATCTCGTCTCGCGCCTCGCCTCGGAGCACGTGAAGGTCGTGCTGAGCGGGGATGGCGGAGACGAATTATTCGCAGGGTATGACCGATTCGCCGGGCAGCTGCTCGCGGAGCGCTGGGCGCTGCTGCCGCGAGGTCTCCGTACTCGCGCGATCCGCTCGACCATCAACCGGCTTCCCGAGAGTTTCGCCTACAAGGGCTGGACTCAGAAGCTGCGGTGGCTCAACGAAATGTCGCTCGAGGGTGGCGCTGCGCGGTACGCCGAGAGTATGAGCTTCCTCCGCTTCACGGAAGCGGCCAAGCAGGAGCTCTTCACGCCGGCCACTCACGAGGCGCTGGGACATCGGTCGTCCCGGGACCGGATCATCAACGAATTCAATGCTTCGGATGCGGAGACCGATCTCGAGCGGATGCTCTACACCGATCTCATGACGCGCATGCCCGACCATCTGC
>JBDUEA010000217.1:0-5748 GCA_040002695.1 Gemmatimonadota bacterium
GTTCGGGGTTTTGCGGCTGCGGTTCTGGTGCGAACGTCTATCCCCGTATCAGTGAGGGAACAAGATCTCTCCCTGGCGAGAATGAGGATTTTACACCGCCACGAACCCCGCCTCCCATTCCGGCCGGTTCTGGTCCTGCCGATAATATTTGCCGACGTCGATCACGAGATTCGAACCATCCTTCCTGATGCCAAAGCGATCCATGCTTCGGGTCGCGCGGCCAGAAACGAAGATTCCCTCCGGCGTATACCGCGAATGATGCTTGGGACACTGAAACTGGCTGTCATCCGGCTGCCAGCGAAGCGCGGTATGCTGGTGCGGGCAGGAGAGATTGAATCCGTATGCCTTTCCCCGGAACCGAACGACGATGATCTCGTTTTCTTTGTCGATCGTGGCACCATCCTCTGCCGGTACTGGGTAGGTATGCTCCTCGCCGGTCGTGGATAGCGGACGGCCGAGACGGACGTTCATCGCATGAAGCGCAGCGGGCGTTGCGCCCAGGCCTGCTGCGATCCCCGCGAGCGCCACGGTCACCTGCTTGAGAAAGCCGCGACGCTCCATGAGCGGACATTCGTCGCAGTCATCTGCCTGATTCGGAGGGGAAACGTCACGTATCATGATCAAGCGATGGTAGTGAGATATGCTCCGGCCAGCAGAATGCCAAACCAGAGAACCAGGCTGAGGACGGAAGTCACGCGGAAGGTCTTCCATGCATCGCCACCACGCTCGAGCACCCCTTCGGCACGAAGCCGTACGAATCCGTTGAGCAGGAGTGCCGCGACCAGCGCCATTTTTGTCCAGTAAAGCGCCGAGCCGAGATAGGTGTCCAGGTCCGAGAACAGGATCATGAGTCCGCTCGTCACGATGATCGCGAGACCCATGACCACCAGCCGATGTACCGAA
This sequence comes from Gemmatimonadota bacterium, assembly GCA_040002695.1. Classification (GTDB taxonomy): domain Bacteria; phylum Gemmatimonadota; class Gemmatimonadetes; order Gemmatimonadales; family GWC2-71-9; genus JBDUEA01. The sequence continues at coordinate 904 of JBDUEA010000217.1, forward strand.
CGGAGTCGCGCGAGACCCCACGACATCTCCGCTCCGCCATCCGGTCTGAGCCGCAGCGATTCTCGGTCGGCCGCGACCGCCGTCCCGCCGCCGAGGAGAATCCCCGCCAGGTGCACGTAGGTCACACCGGCGCTCACCACCTTGGTGTCGCCATAGTAGTGTGCCCAGCGCGCGACGAGACTGGTGAAGCCTGGAGCCGCGATCATTTCCAGACCAGCATCATGACGTAGCCCGCGAGGGAGGTGGCGATGGATGTGATGGCCAGCGCCCGGTGCGTGCTCTTCCCGCTGCCGAAGTTGCTGTTGTCGACAGTCCTAAGGCTGTCGTCTCGGAAATGCGGAGCGGTCGCACCGGTAGCGACGAATCCGGCGTCGGACAGAATCATGAGCGCGGAGTGAACGTACCGGCGCGTACGGCCGTTGGGATCCTTTCTTGCCTCCCACAGATTCCAGACCCCCGTGATCGTGTTGATGCCGAACAGGCCGGCGACGCCGGCGGCCACGAGGCTGTGTGCGCTGCGGGTGCCGCTCATGCTCTGAAGACTGAGCGTATCCGCGTTGTAGAGCTTCTGGCCCAGGTAGTATTCCGCGGCGAAAAGTGGAAGCGTTGTGTAGCTGGCCCACCGGTGAATCGTGAGCCGGGTTTCGTAGGCTTTACTGTATTCGAACGCCTTTGGCCGTCGGCTCTGTCCGGTGTCAGAGACCGGCAGCGCAAACTCGACGCGGGGGAACGCGGTTGCCATCAGCGGACCGCCGGTCGCACGCGCCGTGTCAGCATCGGCCGAATCGGCAATTCCCGTGTCGGCCGCCGCCGCGTATAGGCAGGCCGCAGTATCGGATGACCGTGCTGGTGCGATCGTCGCGACAGTAGCCGTTGCGGCAGTGATGATCGAAACAGCGCGCGACGTGTCCGTTACCATGAATGGGCCGGCCGGCAACGGCACAAGCGTGCCAGTCGCAAGCACCCAGAGAATTGTGTTCACAGCGGCTCTCCTTTCACTTCGAATTGCGACGGAGCCTGCAGGGATTTCTACTCGAGCCGATCCTCTCGCTCGCAGGCCCGCCACAATGTCCTCACCTGATCCGCGCCGGACACATTGTCCGTTTCACACGGAGATTCGAAGGCCACAACCCGTTTGCGGAGCCCGCTGCATAACTATGCGGCCTGCTGTAGCAAGAACCGTGACCGGAGGAAAAATCCCGTCGCGCGATCGTTCGAAGATTTCCTTACAATATTCTCGAATCGAACAACGTCTGTTCCGGATGTGAAAGCGGGCGACATCGCCCGATGCCGCCCGCTCGCCAGCCCGCTCCCCTGCCTCAAGGCCGCTAGGTCCCCGGCAATTCCTCTCCCTCGAGGTACGTGTATCCCTCGAGTCCCGTGACGTAATCCGCGATGAACGAGTTGGCCTCTGCCCGGCTGAGATCCTTGGCGTTGTTGACCTTCCGCCGGAAGATCGCCAGCAGGTCCTGCGCCTGGAACTGCACGTAGTTGAGCACCTCCGTCACCGTGTCACCATGCACGAGGTCCGTGATCTCATAGCCCGCCTCGGTCAGCCGGACGTGCACCGCGTTCGTGTCTCCGAAGAGATTGTGCAGGTCGCCCAGGATCTCCTGGTATGCTCCGGTAATGAAAATGCCGAGGATATAGGGTTCGTCGTCCTTGACCGGATGCAGTTCGAGGGACGGCTTCCCCTTCCGGCCGCCCACGAAACGGTCGATCACACCATCCGAGTCACAGGTAATGTCCTGAAGGGTGCCGCGCCGAGTCGGCTCCTCGTCGAGCCGGTGAATCGGCATGATCGGGAAGAGCTGATCGATAGCCCAGTTGTCGGGCAGCGACTGGAAGACCGAAAAGTTGCAGAAATACCGGTCGACCAGTCGCGACTCGAGATCCGAGGTGATCTCAGGGTACGAGGCGCGATCCTCCCCGATGAACCGCGCCAGCGCATTCATCGTGCAGAGGTAGAACTGCTCCGCATTCGCGCGGTCCCGCAGACTGAAGACACCGCTCGCGAAGAGCTCCTGCGCCCGCTGCTTGCCGAAGGTCGCGTCGTGGTGGACCTCCTGCAGACGGTCCGCGCTGAGCGAATCGATGTTCTCCTTCATCTCGACGAGCAGCGGGTGCGCATCGCTCGCGATCACCGGCGAATCGGGCTCGATCTGGGACTCGACATCGGTCACGTTGATGAGCAGCAGCGAATGGTGCGCCGTCAGCGCACGCCCTGATTCCGAAATGATGTTCGGCATCGGGATGCCCTCGGTCCGGCAGACGTTGCCAAGGGTGTAGACCACATCCTCGGCGTATTCGCGGATCGAGTAGTTCATGCTGGCCGGACGCGTGGAGCGGGAGCCGTCGTAGTCCACGCCGAGGCCACCGCCGACGTCGACGTATGTCAGGTTGAACCCCATCGCGCGCAGCTCGACGTAGAACCGACCGATCTCCTCGAGTCCCGACTTGATGAACTGGATGTCGGTGATCTGACTGCCGAGGTGGAAGTGCACCAGCTTGAGTACATCCTGCCGGCCGCCGGCCTCGAGCCTTTCGAGCAGCTTGATAAGCTCGACGGCGTTGAGCCCGAACTTCGACTTCTCCCCACCGCTCTTCGCCCAGCGGCCGGAGCCTTCCGTAGCGAGCTTGATCCGGACGCCGACCGTGGGCGTCACGTTCATCTCTCCGGCCACCTTGAGGAGTGTATCCAGCTCGGTAAGCTGCTCCAGCACGATGAACACCTGGTGTCCCAGCCGCTGCCCCATCAGGGCCAGCCGCATGTACTCCTCGTCCTTGTAGCCGTTGCACACGATGATGTGGTTCGACTGTTCGGTGAGGCCGAGGACGGCCTGGAGCTCTGCCTTGCTGCCACACTCGAGCCCGACACCGTAGGGAGTGCCGAATTCCACGATTTCCTGCACCACGTGTCGCTGCTGGTTCACCTTCACCGGGTAAACGGTGGTGTAGGTGCCCTCGTACCCGAACTCCTTGATGGCGGAGTTGAACTGGGTCGCGAGCGTCTGAATGCGGGAGCGGAGGATGTCGGAGAATCGGAGGAGCAGCGGGAGCCCGACGCCCTGGGCGTTGAGGTCCATCGCCAGGCGATAGAGGTCGAGGCCACGCCGGGGATTGGCGTCGGGGTGGACCGTGACGTGCCCTTCCGGGTTCACACGGAAGAAGCCGAGCCCCCATCCGCCCATATTATAGAGCTTCTCGGCATCCTTGACGGTCCAGTGATTGTTGGCGATCGTCGGCTCCCGGCTGGAGTGAAGGGGGTCAATTCTAACGCCGCTCGCCGGTGCGGGGTAGCGGCAGGAATCCCCCGGCTCAAGTTCCCGCGCGGGTCGCCGATAGTGGCAGTAAGACGAGACATAGCCCATCAGGGCCCCAGGGACTCCAGTCGTCGGCCTGGGTAATCAATCCGTATGACTGGCTCCAACCCGGTCGCTCCATGAGCGCATCGGGTTTCTGTTGTCCGGCATACCGGATGCGCGGCCGCAGGGGTACTAGATTACCAGCATCGCGGGCATCCCCAATCGGCCGGAGCTTCGGCCATCGGTACGCAGACATGTCCTGGTCTATTCGCATCGGCCGTGTGGCCGGCACCGAGGTGAAGGTACACCTCACGTTCTTTCTGCTGCTCCTCTGGTATGCGATGGACGCATACAAGGAGGGCGGAACCGTCGCTGCTGTCGACACCACCGTTTTCATGCTCGTGCTCTTCGCCTGCGTCCTGCTCCATGAGTTCGGCCACATTTTCATGGCGCGCCACTTCGGTGTCCGCACACCGGATGTGATGCTTCTGCCGATCGGAGGGGTGGCTCGCCTCGAACGGATGCCCGAGGAGCCGAAGCAGGAATTGCTGATCGCCCTGGCCGGTCCCGCCGTCACGCTGGCGATCGCCCTCCTGCTCTACGCAGGTTTGCGGCTCGCGCACGTGAGCCTCGCGTTCGACGACGCCATCGCGCAGGCACCGCTGCTGGTGCGGGTCATGTACCTCAACGCATCGCTGCTGGTGTTCAACCTGATTCCCGCGTTTCCGATGGACGGAGGTCGTGTCCTCCGCTCGCTCCTCGCGATGCGTTTAGGCCTGGTGAACGCCACGCGCATCGCCTCCTATGTCGGCCAGGGGCTGGCGGTCCTCCTCGGCATCTTCGTGTTGTATACCGCGGCAAGCGGTGGCGACTGGAATCCCATTCTGCTGCTGATCGCGCTGTTCGTCTACGCCGGCGCCAGAGCGGAGCGGACCATGGTGCAGTCGAGAGCGATGGGAAGCAGCGGTCTGACGGCGGGCGGAGTGATGGATACCCGGTTTGTGTCGATCCCGATCCACGCGCGGCTGGAGCGGGCCGCCGAGTTGCTGCTGCCGGGAGACGGACGCGAATTTCCCGTCGTGGACAACGGTGGCAGGATCGAAGGCGTGCTCACCCGGGAGAATCTCATTCGCGGCCTGGCGGAGCGGGGCCCCGAATCGACAGTAGGCGAGGCGATGAGCGCCCGGATTCCGATTCTGACTGTCGAGGTCCCGTTCGAGCTAGCGATCAAGGCCCTTCGTGCCAGCGGCCTCCCCGCCCTGCCCGTCGTGGATGTGCACGGCGCTGTGCTGGGAATGGTGACCGCGGAGGGAGTGGCGGCGATGCTCGGCAAGCGGAAATGAAGGACTGAGTACTGAGTGCTGAGTGCTGGGTACTGAGTGCTGAGTAGTTGCGAGGTGCGAGTGGAAAGTTGAAAGTGGGAGCGGTGGCCGGCATGGGTGCGGGCCCCGTTCCCCCTTCCCGTTTCCCCTTTCCCGCTTCCCGTTCTCTCAGCCCAACTCCTCCGCCAGCGTCGGGCCCGGCGCTCTCGGGCGTTCGA
>JBDUEA010000218.1:0-5736 GCA_040002695.1 Gemmatimonadota bacterium
TCGATTCTTCTTCTGACGGGATGTGTCATGGACTTCGTCCTGACTTTACATAGTCATCTGCCCTATGTGCTGAACCACGGTCGCTGGCCGCACGGGAGCGACTGGCTTACCGAAGCGACGATCGACACCTACCTCCCACTGCTCGAGCAGTTGCGACGGCTGGCCGCCAACGGAACACCCGCGCCGGCTACCATCGGATTCACGCCGGTCCTGGCCAATCAGCTCGCGTCTCCCACGTACGTGATGGAGATGGAGGCCTTCTTCACCCAGCGCCTCACCGCCTGCGACGAGGCGATTCCCTCGCTCACGGCCACCGGCGAGACCCGGCTCCTTCCCCTGGTGCATTACTGGCGCGCAAGGCTCACGCGGCTGCGGGCCCTGTTTCACTCGGTCGACCGGAACCTCGTTCGCGCCTTCCGCTCGCTGGAAGATGAAGGGCGGATCCAGATCATCGGGTCTGCCGCGACGCACGGGTTTCTCCCTCTCCTTGCGCGGGACGAGAGCATTCGCCTGCAGCTCGCGGTCGGACGGCACGAGCACCGGCGGCTGTTCGGACGACTGCCGTCCGGGTGCTGGCTGCCTGAGTGCGCCTACCGGCCGCGAGGCAACTGGGCGCCGACGCCTGATGCGCCGAATCCCGGCATGCGCCGCGGCATCGAGGAGCACCTCTCCGATGCGGGCTTCCAGTTCTTCTTCACCGATGCGCACCAGGCACATGCCGGCATTCCCCTTGGCGTTTACGGCGACATTCCGCTGGGCGCGGAGCGGTTCGATGCCGAGCGTCACGCGGAAACGCGGCTGGCCCAGCTCGCGGCAAATCCGGCGACGCGGTCTCCATACCAGGCCTATCGGCTGAGTCCGGAACGCAACGGCCGCAGCGTATCGGCGCTGGTGCGCGATCCGCGCTCGTCCATGCAGGTCTGGAGCCGGCAGCAGGGATATCCGGGAGACGAGTGGTATCTCGAATTCCACAAGATTCGCTGGCCGGGGGGACTCAAGCTCTGGCGCGTGAGCCCTCCGGGCACGGATATCGGAGACAAGGGACCGTACGATCCCGAGCGCGCGCATGAACGCTCGCAGGGTCACGCGGCCCACTTCGCGGGGATTCTCGCCGGGCTCGCTGCGGACGCGAACACCGGTCGCGGCGGGGTCGTCGTGGCGCCGTTCGACACCGAGCTGTTCGGGCATTGGTGGGCGGAAGGCCCGGATTTCCTCGGGGCGCTGTACGAGCGATTGGCGCGGCAGCGTCTCGTGCGCCCCCGCACGGCGGGTGATCATCTGGCCCACGCCCCGGCCAAGACCGCCTTGCGGCTGGCGGCGGGCTCATGGGGAGCGAACGGCGACTGGAGCATGTGGCTCAATCCGGAAACCGAGTGGACCTGGCGCCGGCTCTGGCCGCTGGAGAACGCCTTCTGGGATGCCGCTCCTGCCGCACTCGAGAACACCAACGCATGGCCGGTCCTGGCGCAGGCCGCGCGCGAATTGCTTCTGGCGCAATCCTCGGACTGGCAATTCATCATCTCGACCGGTGCGGTGGCCGACTACGCGGAGCGCCGGTTCACCGAACACTGCGAGGATGCCGAGCAGCTGATTCGCGGACTGACCGGGTCCGGCGGAACGACGCTGGAGAGCGCGCAGAAACTGGCCGAGCGGCTCGCGAAGCGCGATGATCTCTTTCCCGATGTGCTGGGCTCGGTCGCCACGGCCCTCAATGGCAGCAGGGGAACCCAGACCTGAGCGCCGGCACTTCGCTCGTCATCCACGGGCATTTCTATCAGCCGCCACGGGAGGATCCGTGGCTCGGCGAACTCGAGGCTGAGCCGAGCGCCGCGCCTTTCCACGATTGGAACGATCGCATCGAGCAGGAGTGCTATCGCGCGATCGTCGCCGCGCGCATTCCCGGCCCGGATGGCCGGATCGCGCGGGTCGTGAACACGCTCGAGCGGATGAGCTTCAACTTCGGTTCCACCCTGCTCGAGTGGATGGAGCGCCAGGCCCCGGCGACCTACGGCGCGATTCTGGAGGCCGACCGGCTGAGCCGGAAACACCTCGGTCATGGCAACGCGATCGCGATGCCGTATCACCACGTCATTCTTCCCCTCAGTACTCTTCGCGACAAGATCACCGAAGTGCGCTGGGGAATTGCGGACTTCCGGCGGAGGTTCGGCCGAGAGCCCGTTGGCATGTGGCTGCCGGAGACCGCGGTGGACCACGAGACTCTCGAGGTAGTGGCGGCGCATGGCATCAGGTTTACCATCGTCGCCCCGCAGCAGGTCGTACGCGCTCCCCGGGGCGGACTGCCCGGCATCCATCGGACCGCGAGCGGGGACAGCATCGCCCTGTTCGTGTATGACGGCCCCATGTCCCACGATGTGGCCTTCGGTCCGCTGGTACGGGACGCGGGGGCATGGCTCACGAGAATCGCGCTGGCGGAGGCCGATGGGGCGCGGCTGATCTCCGTGGCCACGGACGGTGAGACCTACGGGCACCACCACAAGTTCGGCGAAATGGCCCTGGCCCAGGTGCTGACCGCCGCCGAATCCGTAAACGCTCGGCCGGAGAATTTCGCCTCGTTCCTGGCCCGGCACCCGCCGACAGAGGAAGTCGAGCTCGTGAGTCCCAGCGCGTGGAGCTGCGTTCACGGCGTGGGACGATGGATGAGCGACTGCGGATGCCGCATGGCTGCTGAACCGGGCTGGAATCAGCAGTGGCGGGCCCCGCTCAGGAAATCAGTCACGTGGCTGGCCGAACAGCTGCACGACATATTCGATCGGGAAGGCCGCACGCTTTTTCCAGATCCCTGGCGCACTCGCGACGCATACGGAGCAGTGGTCGCCGCGGAGTCCGGCGCGGTGCGAGCGTTCGTCGCGGGCCAGGTTTCGGCGCCGGCGACTCCGGAGGCGCTGGTTCGCGCCGGTGAACTGCTGGAGCTCGAGCGGGACGCACTCCGCATGTTCACGTCCTGTGCCTGGTTCTTCGATGACCTGGCAGGCATCGAGACGATCCAGGTGCTTCGGTATGCGGCGCGAGCGATCGAGCTGAGCGGATCCGCTGCCGGCCTGGAGCAAGGGCTGCTGGCACGACTTGCGGATGCTCACAGCAATGACACTCGACTCGGCACGGGTCCGGACATCTATCTCCGGAGCGCCAAGCCCCCAGTAGCGCCGGCTGCGCGTATCGGGGCCGGTCTCCTCGCTGTCCGGCGGATGGCACCGGGACGAGCGCTGCTGGCGTACTGGGCGCTCGAAGAATCCGGGGACCAGGTCAGCGTCATTCACACCCCGACCGGCCGGGCCCGGACATACACCGCGCGACTCGACGATCCTGGCCTCTCCTTCAGTGTGACGCTCACTGGAAGGGACGGTACGGTCGCGGTGCTCACACTTCGGGATATTCCGGAATCACAGCGGGACGCACTCGCGGCTGTATTCCGTGGAATGCTGATCGACGAGTGGCTCGAGACCAATGACCGGGCCCGCATCGCTCACGCGGAAGCGACGCCGCGTCAGGTGGCACGCGACGCCCTCGTCCGAGCGATCGAGACGCTGGCGACCGACGCGACATCTCGAGCGGTCGAGCGTGTGCTGCACCTGGTAGCACTGCACGACAGCATGGATCTGCATGTTCCATTCGACGCACAGACTGCCTTCGCGCGTCTCGAGCGGAGACACGGGAGCGAGTGGGATGCGCTTGCCGGCGCACTTGGATTCCGGTTGAAGCGGCCGGGAGAGTGAGCTTCGTGAGGCTGTTGGCCGCTGCGCAAGCGAATCATGCCCCCGGTTCCCGCTCACTGCTCACCTCTCTGTTCCCCTTGGCCAATGCCTCCACGGCCCCTTAGATATCTTCCATGATTCCACCGATTCGTTTCGCCTTTGGCATTCATCTACATCAGCCGGTCGGCAATTTCGACTCGGTCTTCGCGCAGCACGTCGAAGACGTGTATCGCCCCTTTCTCGAACGGGTGGACGAGCGCGATTTCCTGCCGATCACGATCCACCTGTCAGGCTCACTCCTCGAATGGCTGGAGCAGCATGAGCAGGGCTATCTCGATTTCCTGGGGCGGCTCGTCTCGGATGGGCGCGTCGAGCTGCTGCTGGCGGGCTTCTACGAGCCGGTCCTCGCCTCCCTCCCCCGGCGCGACCGGGTGGAGCAGGTCCAGTGGATGCGTGACGCGATCCTGCGTCGGTTCGGCGTCGATGCCACCGGGCTCTGGCTGACCGAACGCGTCTGGGAACCGGAGCTCGCCGCAGACCTGGCGGACGCCGGAGTTCGGTACGCGCTGGTAGATGATCGTCACTTCCTCGTCACCGGCTTCGAACGAAGCCAGCTGCACGCACCGTATCTGACGGAGAGCGACGGCAAGCGAATCGCGCTCTTCCCCATCGACGAGCGGCTCCGCTACCTGATTCCGTTTCAGCCCCCCGCGGACACGGCGACGTATCTGCGTGAACTGCGGGCCGCGGGGCACCGCCTCGCGGTGCTCGCCGACGACGGGGAGAAATTCGGCGGATGGCCGGGCACGAAGGAGTGGGTGTACGGCCGCGGCTGGCTCGATCAGTTTCTGACCACGATGGGCGCGCTCGTCGATTCCGGCGAGGTGATGCTGACGACGTTCGCCGAGGCGCTCAGGTCGGTGCCGCCGGCGGGCCTCGCGTACCTCCCCACGGCTTCGTACCGCGAGATGGAAGGCTGGGCGCTTCCGCCGGCTGCTGCCCGTCGACTGGGCGCGCTCGAGCGCGAGCTGGGCGAGGAGCGCATCGCGGGACCGGAGGGGTCTCTCATCCGCGGCGCCCATTGGCGCAACTTCTTCGTCAAGTATTCCGAGTCGAACCGGATGCACAAGAAGATGATGGCGCTCTCGGAACTCTGCCGTCGCTCCGGAGATCCCGCCGCGGCACGGCGCGCCATCGGGCGCGCGCAATGCAACGACGCCTACTGGCATGGTGTCTTCGGCGGCCTCTATCTCCCGCACCTGCGCGATGGCATCTGGCGTCAGCTCGCGATCGCCGAAGGATTACTCCGTCAGGATGAGGCTCTCACCTACGAGCTGCTCGACCTCGATTGCGACGGGAGCGAGGAAATCTGGATCCACGGAGACCGGATGTCCGCGCTGGTAAGCCCCGCGCGCGGTGGCGCGATTGAGGAGTTCACGATCTTCGCGCTGGAGACCAACTTCGCCAACGTGCTTACACGACGGCGCGAGGGGTACCATGAAATCTCCGCGCCGGAAACTGCCTCGGTCGGACTGCACGACGAATCCGGGGCGCCAAGTATTCACGATCTCGAGACCAGCATGCGGCTGCACGAACTGCCGCCGCTCGACGCCGAGGATCGAGTGTTGCTGACGGAGCGGATACTGGGGTCCGACATTTCGCGTCAGGCCTACGAACGCGGCGACTACGATCCGGCCTGGCGGGCTTCGGGGCAGAAACTTGGATTCGAGATTACGCCCGTCCCGGGCGCGGTGCTCGTGATCTTCCGCTCGAGCGACGCGGGTCGCCCCGTATTCGAGAAAGAAATGCGATTCCGGGAGGATGGATCGATCGCCGTGGAGTATCGCTGGAATCCGGCAATGTTTCCCACGGACAGTTGCTTCGCGCCGGAATTGTCCTGGGCGGGGCCGCTCGAATTGGTGTGCACGCCGGGCACCGAGATGTGGGTGCATAACATCGATACCATCGCCAAATCGGAACGCGGGCTGGAAGAAACCGTACAAGGCCGATCAGCGACTCCCCG
>JBDUEA010000219.1:0-5641 GCA_040002695.1 Gemmatimonadota bacterium
CATCGAGTCCTCGTTCACTTCGGGCGAAGTGCAGCAGATTTTCCACCATGTGGATCAGACGACGCGTCTCCTGCACGATAGTTTCCGCGGCAACACGACGATCCGCGTCAGAACGAACCCGTCCGAAGCTGAGGGTCTCGCCGAACAACAGGATCTGCGCGAGCGGTGTCCTGAGTTCATGGGAGACACTCGACGTGAAATCGGCGCGCAACCGGGCGAGCTCATGTTCTCGACGGAGCTGCACGAGTGCCACGCCCGCGAGCGCGGCGGTCACAGCCAGCAGCCCGATGAGCACCGGGAGTCTTCCCGGTACTGACCTTCCGAGTGCCAGCCGTGCGGCTGCTTCGGGCTCGAGTGCGGCTCGCACCATGAGGCCGCCGAGCCGTTCCATCGAGGCCGTGCCGGCGAATGGCAGGGCGTTCGTGGTGCCGGAACGGAACAGTTCACGCCCGTCGGGCAGCGTCACCGTCAACGCGACGAGGGAATCCCCCCCGGTGCCGCGCCCTGATGAATTAGGGAATAGCGCCACGTGCTCGAGGGCGCGGGTGAAGAGTGGCTCACCGAACGCAGAGGCACAGGTGACGAAGCCGTATGCCGCGATCGGCGCCTGGTACTCCGCGAACAGCACACCGTACACAATCGCGCGATCGCGCCCCAGCGCCGAATCAAAGATGACGGCATAGCGCCAGTCCGGCCGGTAGGAACGACGGTAGTCCGCCGTCACCGTGTCGGCGAGATGCCGGAGGAGTACCGGAGACGACTGTGCTCCGCTGGTGGTAACGGCGCCATCGCGAAAATCGAGGCGAAAATAATATCGCGAAGCTTCATCTCCCCGGCAGCGGAGCGTCGCTGCCGCGGCCGGGAGCAGTATTTCCGGGGGGGGAACATGTTCGTATGGAGAGCTGGCACGACGCCCCGTGGCGGGGCTCAACGCTTCAGCCACCGCGAGATGCACGTTTTCCTCCGCCGCCGCCACCATCTCCCACGCCGCGAAGCCTGCGTAGTCGGCGAGCGCGCGTTCGGCAGTGACCTGGTGAAAGCGCGCGGCCTGGTGCGCCTCATTGGCGAGAAGTCCCGCCAGCGTCAGGGTGGCGAGAATCAGGATGACGAGCAGCGGAACCCGGGTGGGCTCACGAACCACTCTGCGATCGGAGGCCATGGCATAGCATAGCGCTTTTTACGCTTCCCAGACAGGAACCCGGGGCTACACGGGAGCCAGGAGCCGCCTCACTGACACGGCTCTGACGCTGCGATGATCCCGCCCTGACCTGCGGCGGCGCCCTCACCAGCCGGAGCGCCAATCTCACCCAAAAGCTCCTCCCCCCACTTGGCAAGGGCGCGAGGCCCGATGCCGTGGACCCGGGAGAGATCCTTGATGCTGGTCGGTCGGATGCGTACCAGTTCGCCGAGGGTGCGGTCCGTCACGACGGAATACTCGGGAACACCGAGTTCGCCTGCCTTGTGACTCCGCCAGCTGCGAAGCCGCTCGATGAGTCCATCTCCCGATCCCTCGTCGCGCTTCGCAGCCGCCGCGTCACTCTGACCCAGGGCCTCTAGAATCGTTCGGCCCAGTCGTTCGGCCAGCACCGGGCCGACGCCTGGAAAATCCGCCAGCGCCGAGCCATCGATTGGAGGATTGTCGGCAAGAGCACGAAGCGTCGGGCCATCGAGGAGGGGTCGTCCCGCGCTTGCCCGCGAGGAGGCAGAGCGGTGAGAGAGCGCGTGTACCAGTCGCCGGAAACGCAGAGCCGCCGCTCGGTCAGTTGGCAGGGCAACCGGCCTCCGGCAGCGGTCGCACCCGTGACAACGTTCCAGCCGCTCACCGAAATAGGCCAGCAGGGAGGCCCGGCGGCAGAGCGGTTTCGCGGCATAGTCATCCATCGCGTCGATCCGAAACCGGGCGCGATCCCGGCGGCGCAACACCGGGCGCCAGTCCACCGGTCCCCGCTCGGGATGCAGCTCTCGCGCGAGTCGATCCGCGGATGCAAGTACATTCGCCGGAACGCCGCGGCGACCGCCGGGCTTTCGCCAGATGCGCTCGAGGAGTCGTGCGGATGGAAATGTGACCTCAAGCTGTCGGCGGTGAAGATCCGGATCTCCTGGCCGATACAGCAGCACGCAGTCTGCCGCATCGCCGTCCCTCCCCGCCCGGCCCGCCTCCTGGTAGTACGACTCGGGCGTCGCCGGCAGCAGCCAATGCACGACCAGTCTCACGTCGGGCTTGTCGATGCCCATCCCAAAGGCGCAGGTCGCAACGACGACTTCGATCTCCGTCGTCAGAAACGCCTCGAGAGTCTCGCGCCGGCGTGCGACGCTCAGCCCGGCGTGATAGGCCGACGCCCTGATCCCCCGTTCTCCCAGCACGCGCGCGAGTCCTTCGGTAACATTGCGCGTCGGCGCGTAGACGATCGAGAGCCGGTCCTCTCCCTGGAGCAGCGCGAGCAATCCTTCTAGGCGTTCGGCCTCGGAGCCGACGCGCATGACGGCGAATCGAAGATTGCGCCGGTCGAAGGAGCCGAGGTGGATGTCAGGGTTTTGGAGCCCGAGCGCATCGATGATGTCGTCGCGGACCGCCGGAGTGGCGCTCCCGGTGAGCGCCAGCGTCTGGGGGTTTCCCATCCGCTGGCGCAGCTTGCGCAGTTTCCGATAGCTTGGCCGGAAATCATGCCCCCATTCGGCAATACAGTGCGCTTCGTCGATGGCGAGCAACGAAGGAGAATGGCCGCTCGTCGCGAGATCTCCGGCGAGTCGCTCGAGTCGCTCGGGAGAGACGTAGAGCAATCGGGTCTTTCCCTGATGCACCTCCGCGATGACGCGATCCTGTTCCGCGCGCGTCAGAGTACTGTTGAGCAGGGCCGCCGGAATTCCCCGCGCCTCGAGGGCGGAGACCTGGTCCTGCATCAGGGAAATCAGTGGCGATACGACAAGTGTGAGTCCGCCTCGAACCAGTGCGGGAATCTGAAAGCAGATCGACTTTCCCCCACCCGTCGGCAGAATCGCCAGCGCGTCACGACCGGCCAGCACCGACTGCACTACCCGCCGTTGCGCTGGGCGAAAATCGGGATACCCGAAGTGCCTGCCGAGCAGGTGACGCGCGTCGGCGAGGAGCTGGGGAACCGGGTTGGGCATGCGCCAAGATTCGGCGATTTGCTACCAACCTCGGCATCAGCAGGATGCGGATCGGGGCGGAAGAACGCATGCGGAAGGAACGGAGCGACGGACGGCGGGAAAAGGGCGGAGCTGGCCGAACTCAATGACCGGGTTCGTGACTCGACTCCTGGTCCTGCTCTTCATGAAAGCGCTGCCGGCGACCAGCGATCAACCTGAGTGCGAGCGAGGCCGCCAGCAGCCCCATCGCCAGCCACACGAGGAGTCGATTCTCCAGCATCAGGCCGGCCACGCTCAACACCAGCCCGATGATCGCGAGTGCCAGCTTCACGCGGGTCATTTTTTCAGGAACCCCGCGATGGCCTGGCGGAAATCCGGATGAGCCCGCGCGAGTGCATTCACTTTGGCGCCGAGGCGAATGCCTTCCTCGAAACCCATTCCATCGAGCTGATAGAACTGTTTCTTCGTGAGCGCGAGCGCAGAGGCGCTGTTGCCGGCGAGCGAACGCAAGAAAGCCCCGGCGTCAGCATCGAAGGAAGCTGCTGGCAGGACACGTGACACGAGACCGGCCGCGCGCGCCTCCTCCGCGTCGAGAACGCGGCCGGTGGCGGCGAGCTCGAAGGCCAGTTTTTCCCCGGCGAGTCTCCGGAGAATCGTCATGACCATCGCCGGCACGAAACCGCGCTGAATTTCGGGGTAACCGAACTGGGCGTCATCTCTGGCGAGCACAATGTCGCATGCCGTGGCGATGCCGGCGCCGCCGGCCAGCGCGCGACCGTGCACGATCGCCACCACGAGCTTGGGCAGCTGGCGCATCTGGATGAACACGCCTCCGAGACGCAGCGCAGCCTGTTCGTTCTGCTCGGGGGATTGATCGGCGGAGGCGAGCAGTTCGTCGAGATCAGCTCCGGCGCAGAAGTCCTTCCCCGCCCCGCGTATGGCGACCACCCGCACCGCACCATCCAGCTCGGCCCGCTCGAGTTGTGCGCTCAACTCGGCCAGCGTCTCGGCGTCGAGCGCGTTCCGCTTCTCGGGGCGGTTAAGCGTGAGAATCAGGATTCCGGTGTTGAGTTCGGTGCTGAGCGCCATTGGCTGGATCAGGTTGGGTGGATTGAAGCCGCGAGAACAATCAGGACTGTTTCACTCGGCGCGCGATGGCACTCGGGACCGGAATTTCCATGCGAAGCAGCGCAGTGGAGTACACCTTGCCCTGGGCGTCCGTCTTGAGGGAAATCGTGCCGCCGCCGTCGAGTGCACCGTGCAGCAGGAAATTGAGCGCATTGAGATTCGGAAGCTCAAAGCGCTCGACGCCGCTCACCATTCCTTTGAAATGCCGAGCGACCTTGGCCACCGTCACCTGACGCACAAGCAGCGGATAATATTCGGGCTGAAGCGCGATGAGCCCGACATTCGCGGTGTCTCCCTTGTCGCCGGAACGGGCGTGGGCCAGGTACCGAAGCTGAATGGACCGCGTGGTGGTCGATCTGGTTCGGGGACGGGGCATGCGGTGGTCCTGATGAATGTGATGCAGTCGGACGACTATCGGTGCCATCTGATCCGGGCTGACTCGCTGGCTCAGGCCTCTAAGCCTTGAGAATTTCCACCTTCACGTGCGGCTCGATTTCCCGCCGATCCACCAGCGCGGGCCAGTAGGCAACGACTTCTTCGACCGCGGGACGGCCGCCGGCGAAGCCGGTGACGCTGGGCGGGCCGGTCAGCACGAGCGGGGCGATCTCTCTGGTGAACCGCTCGACCGGCGCCTTCTCCTTCGCTCGAACGCCGACGCGAAGCTGTACTTCCGGCGCCTCTGGATCGGGAGGACCGGCAAGCGGGCCATGCGTGGCGTTGACTCCCACGTACTCCGTGAGGATCTGCTCGAACTCGAGGCCGAGGTCCTTGAGTCGCTCGCGAAGAATCCGGTCCGCGGCGCGGGCCTTGTCGTAGGCGTCTGGCCAGGAATAGACGAGTGTGCCGACCGACTTGTATCCATAGAAATATGCGATACTGACCTTGAGCATCGGTGTCTTCGGCCCGCCGCGAATGCCGCTCACGCGTACGCGGTCCTTCCCCGCCTGTCGCAGCCGGATGCTGGTAAAATCCGCGGTGCCGTCGGGCGTGATGTACATGTGCGGATCTCCCATTTCATACACCAGCTGCTCAGTGACGCTGGCAACTGAAACCACTCCGCCGGTATTCGGATGCTTCGTGATGATGAAGTTGCCATCCGCCGTCGCTTCGACGATCGGGAAACCGGGATTGGCGAGGCCGCGCACCTGTCGCCACCCCTTGAGCAGATTGCCACCGCTAGATTGCGCACCGCACTCGATGATATGCCCCGCGACCGTGCCGGCTGCAACCTTGTCCCAGTCCTCGACGTTCCAGCCGAATTCATGAAAGAGCGGTCCGAGCGTGAGGCCGGTATCGGTCACGCGTCCGGTGATCACGACATCCGCACCGCCGGCCAGCGCCTGTACCAATGGCGCCATGCCGAGGTAAGCATTGGCCGAGAGCACCTTGTCGCGAATGACCGAGA
>JBDUEA010000220.1:0-5616 GCA_040002695.1 Gemmatimonadota bacterium
GGATCGACCGGGAAATCGCGGCCGCCAAAGGCGAGACGGTCTCGGTGAGCATGGAACCGGCGCCGGTCTCCACGACCACTCCGGAGCCGGAGTCGCCACCCGACGAGCTGATCATCTGAACTATTCGACACTTTGAGAGCCATCGAGCCCTCCGGCGCACTCAGCCGGGGGGCTCGATCAGTATATCCCTGACGAGGTCGGGTCGAGCGGGATCGTGTGGCTCCGAGTTGAACGCGACGATGGTACTCAACCCGGCGCCGGTGTTCTGAAATGCGTGGGAGACGCCCGGCGGAAAGACGAAGCGGAGCACAGCGCCATCGGCGAGAATCGTATCCCGGGTTGCGCCGTCCTCGCGGATTCTCACCAGCGCAGGTCCGCGGACGATCGCGATCTCGGTTCCTCGCGGATGGAAATGATTTCCGCGCACACACCCCGACTCCGTGAACGCCACGTGCACGTTGCTCTGAAGTCCGATCAACTCCGGCGGAATCGGCTCGAAGACAGAACCGCGGGCGTCGCCGTGAATCTCGATTGAATCGATACGAGTGCGCATGACATCGTCGGGTGAACGTGGGCACGCCTATGCATCTCGGCCGGCTGCCGTGGGGCCGATGACCGGGGGATCATCACCGAGCGCGAGTCTCGCCGGGCCGCTCGATGCCGCGGGTGACGGGCCGAGTCACAGACCAGACCCACCAGACCAGGACCGCCTGCAGCGGCAGTCGAAGCCACAGCAGTGTCGCCTCAAGCGCCGTAGTGCCGCGAGCTAGGTGGTTGCTGAGCATCTGGACGTTCGCCGGAAAGACGGCCACGAGGAGAAGTATGAGTCCGATGCCGGCCGTTCGTCTGACCGGCTCGAGCAGGATGCCGATGCCTCCGAGAAGCTCGCAGACCCCGCTGATATAGACCAGCATCAGGGGATGTGGAGCCCACGGGGGCATGATGCCGAGGTACACCTGCGGCGCAAGCAGATGCACCATGCCGGTGAACATGAAAACCGCGGCGAGCGCCAGCAGCGCCGGCCGCGGCCGTGTCATGATTCGGATATCCGCTAGTATTGCGGCGGCAGTGTACGATATCTGCCGAGCAGCTCCGTCTGCCGGCTGGTATGCGGCATTTCGACCCCGCGAATGTAGACGTGCTCGGCGTGACTCGCGAAGTCGAGCGGATCACCCGACCAGACGACGACATTGGCGACCTTACCAGCCTCCAGGCTGCCATAGTGATCGCCAACGCCGAACGCGAGTGCAGGCGCGAGAGTGATCGAACGGAGGGCGTCATCCCAGGTGAGCCCATTCCGGACCGCATTTCCGCCCATGAACCTGATATTGCGATAGTTGTACGTGTCCTCTTCGGCGAGAAGCACCTCCACTCCTGCCTTCCGCAACAGCGTTGCGTTGTCGAGTCGGGCGCCCAGTCCGTTGAAGGACGGAAGGTTGGCCATCGGGTCTATCGCGACCGGCACATGCGCCTCCGCCAGCTCAGCCGCCGCCTGCCAGGCTTCCACCCCGCCACGGATGATCAGCCGCAGATGGAATTCACTCGCCAGCCGCAAGGCGTTGTCGATGTCGCTCCGCCGATTGGCCGTGACGATGACTGGCAAGGTGCCGTGGAGCACAGGAGCGAGCGCCTCGAGATCCGCTGCCCGCGCGGCGAGCGGCTGCATCTGCGCGCGCCGGTAGTCGGGCGCGCGGCGTTCATACTCCTGCGCGTCATGAAACACGCGCCGCAACCGCGCCATAATTCCCGCACGACTCCCGCCGCCGGCACCTTTCGCACCTTCGTCCATGTTGATGACCATCGCCACCGGCGAGCGCGCGATGAGATCTTCGATGCGTTCGCCGTTGAGGTCGATGAGCACACCCTGGCCGGAGATCAGCCCGCCGGAAGGAAGCGTCACGGCGGTGGTGAGCCCTTCCAGCCGCATGATCGGAATGAGGACCGATGCCGGGTTGATGCCTTCGGAGACGTTGAACGCCGCGTTCACGTCTCCCGTGTCACTCGTTTCAGTAGTGCCGTCGATGGCGGACACTTCTACCAGGCCGAGTGTCGTTGCGGCGTGAAAGAGTCCGGGGGTCACCCATTTTCCAGTCGCGTCCACCTGGGTGGCACCGGCAGGAACCGCGAGGCCCTTCCCGACGGCGACGACTTTGCCGTCCCGCAGAATCACGGTCCCATTTTCAATTTTCGGTCCGGAGACGGGATACACCGTTCCGCCGGTGATCGCGATCGCCTGAGCCCGGACCGGGGTACTTGCGGCACACGTCGCCAGCAGGATCCAGGCGAATTCACGCATGCCGGCACGCAGCTTCATCGGGGCGCTCATTGTCCCACCCCCGGCGCCGTAATGCCGAGGTTGAAGTCCGTCTCCAGGTGCCGCTTCGGATCGTTGCGATCGTAGACCAGCCAGCCGTCGTTGTAGACCTGCTCCGCCTTGCTGTAGACGGAGAACGGGTCTCCGGACCAGATCACCACGTCCGCCTCCTTGCCGGGCTCGAGCGTCCCGGTAAGGCTGTCGATGCCGAGTGCCCAGGCCGGATTCACGGTGATCCACCGAATGGCCTGCTCGCGTGTCACCTGGATGCCCGCTGCCTGACCGTCATACATCGCCTTGGCCGCTTCCTGATTCAGGTGCTGGATGCCACCGGCATCATCGGAGTGGATGATGGTGCGAACACCTGCCTGCTGGTTGAGCGCCGCGTTCTCCTGAATGCCGTCGAACGCCTCCATCTTGAACCCCCACCAGTCCGCCCAGACCGAAACCGCAACTCCTTCGCGCGCGAGCACGTCCGCGATCTTGTACGACTCGACGGCATGATGGAATGAGCGGATGTGAAAGCCGAATTCGTGACCGAGATCGATCATCTGCAGCATCTCGTCCGCGCGGTAGCAATGGTTATGGACCAGAATCTTCCCGCGAAGCACATCGGCCAGTGTTTCGAGACCCAGGTCCCGCTCGGGCGGATCCCCCTGCTTGTCCTTGAGCCACTTGTCCCATTTGCGCCGATACGCTTCGGCCTCGATGAACGCGGCCCGATAGCCGGCCATATTGCCCATCCGGGTGGAAGGGCCTCGATTCTGATAGGTTCGCTTGGGATTTTCGCCGCACGCCATCTTGAGGCCGTAGGGCGCGCCGGGGAACTTCATTTCCTGCACGCTGCGCGCGGGGACGAGCCTGAGCGTCGCCGAACGTCCGCCGATCAGGTTCGCGGAGCCTGGCAGCGCCTGGATGACCGTGATGCCGCCGGCAACCGCGAGGGGGATCTGCGGATCCTGCGGCCAGAAGGAGTGTTCGGCCCAGACCATCGCGGTCACGGGATTGGTCGCCTCGTTGCCATCGCTTTCCGCGAAGGTACCCGGCGCGCTGTAGACTCCGATATGACTGTGGGTATCGATGATGCCGGGAGTGACGAACTTCCCGGTTCCGTCGACGATTACGGCATCGGCGGGCGGGGTCACGTCCGCGCCGACCGCGACGATCTTTCCGTCGCGAACCAGCACCGATCCGTGCTGAATCTCGGGGCCAGCGGCGGTCATGATCGTGGCATTCCGGATCATGACCGGAGCGCTCGGATGACGTTTGTAGGTCGAAGGATATTGCGGGCGCAACGCGCTGATGGAATCCGCGGAGACCGGCTTGGCCCCGGTGCCGGGGGCGGGACCGCCGGCACAGCCGACGATGGTAATGCCGGCCATCAGCGTGGTCACGAGGCGCGGCACGAATGCGGACGAAAGTCTCATGCGATCTCCCTGGATGGACCGGAGTGTTTCTCTGCGGTGTGTCCTGTGTTCACTTCGGCGCGACAAACTCGATCGGAGCGCCCACAATTTCGATCTTGACGATCCGATGCGGCATCGCGGTCGTGAGCAGGAAATTGACAGCCTGATCAGCCCCACTGAGGCGCACCCGGTACACGTCGAATGTGCCTGCGGGTACCGTAACCTTTTCGGTGCCGATGACCGCCAGCTCAAGCGGCTTGATCTGATTCTCTCCGGAGGCGAAGACGGTCAGCGTCCACTTGGCATTGGCCGCCAGCGGAAATGCCGGCAACAGTGCCTGGATCGAATTGTCGTCGAGGATTCCGGCGGGTACTGCCGTATCAACAGTGAAGGGCTTGGGGCCCTGTGGGCCCGCAACCACCGCGTCCCCCTTGACCCGCCCTCCGGCATAGCGAAGATCGATGCGCGTGTTCTGGCCGCGGGCCTTGCCGGTCTGATGGGTTTCCGACATCTCGGCGTTCGCGGACATTCGCACTTCAGTGGTCTGCTGAATGAGGTTGGCCAGCTCAGTCTGTTCGCGGTAGCGCACAGTGTCGCCCTGGCGTTCCACGGTCGCCAGCTGCCAGCCAAGTGGCTTGCCCTGAACGAGCACGACGAAGCTGTCACGGCGCGCCACGAGGAGCGCAGGATCGAGGGCGAGCGGCGCGGGTTTCGCGGAGAGTGACTCGAGCGTGAGTGGCTTCCCCTCGGTGTCGACGAGCCGAACCGGAGCGATCGCCTTGAGGCGACGATAGAGCTGAGTGGCATCACCGACGACGACGATCACCGCGGCGTCGGGCCGTACTGCGCGGCGGGCCGCCAGCCGGAGACGAGTCGCGCTAACGGCGGCCAGTCGCGTCCGATACGTCTGCAGGTAGTTTGGCGCCAGGCCGAGCAGCCGCACGCGGGCCACAGACCCAGCGACCTGGTTCGCCGTCTGCACAGAAAGCGGGAAGCTTCCCACCAGCGCGCTCTTGGCGCCGGCGAGCTCCGCCGCGGCGACGGGATTCGCACCGATCCGGCGCATCTGCCGCAGAATTTCGGAAAGCGCTGAATCGGTGACTTCTGTCCGGACCGCGGCACTTGCCCGGAACGAGCCGGGTCCACGCGGGCGGTTCAGATCCGTCGACACGTCATAGGTCCAGCCTTTCGCTTCACGGATGGTCGTGAAGAGCCGGCTGTCGGAGCCGCCGCCGAGGATTCGAACCGCGAGCGTGGCAGCGTAGACGGACGTATCGGCGGGACCGAAGGTCAGGTTGCCGATGACCATGTCTGATTGAACCGAACCCGGACGGTGCACCAGCACGATGCTCGAAGCGGTCCGAACCGGCGGAGCCTTAAGTGGTGCGTCAGCGGCGGCCACACCCTTCCAGCTGCCGAGCGCCGTCGTGGCGAGCTGCCGGGCAGCGTCGAGCGTCAGGTCCCCGGCAATCACGAGCAGGGAGCCGGATGGCGTGAAACGGGCGGTGCGGTATGCGTCGAGATCTGCACGCGTTATCGCCGCGACGGAGGCCGGGCTTGAGCTCCGTCCATAAGGATGCTGGCCGAACAGCTCCCGGGCAAAAATGCGGTCGGCGATCGACGCGGGCTCCGCGAGGCCGGCCTGCAGCGCGGAGAACGTCTGCCGCCTGAGCAGTTCCAACTCGGCCTCTTCGAGCGTGGGACGAAGCACCACGTCTCCAATCAGCTGGAATGCGAGCGGGGCGTCAGCGGCAAGCGCATCAGCTTGCACCGAGAGAAAGTCAGGTCCGGCTTCCGCGCTGAGTGATCCTCCGACGCCTTCGATGGCCGCGGCGATCTCGTCGGCGGAATGCTCACCGGCGCCTTTGGTCAGCAATCCAGCGAGCATCTCGCTCA
>JBDUEA010000221.1:0-5607 GCA_040002695.1 Gemmatimonadota bacterium
CCGCCGTCGTCGGTCAGCTCGAGAACGATCTGGTTCGACGGGGCGTTGCTGCTCTTGGCCTGCTCCAGCGGCGGCACCTGGACGTCGAGCGCCATCCGGGACAGAGGCTGCGTGATCATGAAAATGATCAGCAGCACGAGCAGCACGTCGATCATCGGCGTCACGTTGATGTCCGAATTGACGCCGCCGGAATCTCCTGCGCTCATGGACATGTTACTTCTTCTCCTTGTCGCCGAAGATCACGTTCTGCCTCGGCTCCGTGATCGCGGCCATCACGCGTACACCCGCACGCCGCGCCGTCTCCACCGCCTCCTGGATCCTGGCGTAACGCAGCTGGTTGTCCGCCTTGAAGTAGAGAATCTTGTCCTCGCTTCGCGCCGCATAAATGGAACGAAGCTGATCCTCGAGCGTCGCCGCGGCGATCGAGCGGCCGTTGAGGAAGTAATTGCCTCCGGCATCGATGCCGAGCACGACTTCATCCTGACCTTCGGGGCGGGGATCTAGGTGCTTGCCCTTCGGCAAGGTGGCCTTGAAGCCCGCGGCGATCAGGGGGGTCACGATCATGAAGATGATCAGCAGCACCAGCATGACGTCGATCATCGGTGTCACGTTGATGTCGGCCTTGACCGCCCCACCGCCGGCTTTACTGGTGGATATGGCCACTGCCGGTCACCGCTTTCTGGGCCTGGAATTCCTTCGTGAAGATCGAGCGACCGAACTCGCTGCCTACGCTCTTGATGAGGTAGTCGATGAGTTCCTTGGAGGTGTAGGTCATCTCGACCGTGAGGTTTTCGATCTTCGTCGTGAAATAGTTGTAGAACCAGACCGCCGGAATCGCGACCATGAGGCCGAAGGCTGTCGTGATGAGCGCCTCGGCGATACCGGCCGAGATGCCGGCGAGACCGCCGGACGCGCCGGCAGCTGCCATACCGGTAAATGCATTCACGATACCCATCGTGGTGCCGAGAAGACCGACGAACGGAGCCGTCGAGCCGACCGTTCCCAGCACGCCGAGGCCGCGCTTGAGCTCGGAGAGCACGATGAGCATCTGGCGCTCGACTGCGCGCTCGGCCGAATTGATGTCGGCGGCGGTGATCGTGGCGCGGTCGGACAGCAGCGGCTTCACTTCGGCCAGTGCCTCGCCCAGCACGCGGGCGACATGGCTCTTCTTGTCCTTCTCGGCCAGCGCGATCGCCTGATCGAGCTGCTCTTCCTGGATGGCGCGCGAAAACTCAGGGGCGAACTTCCGGGTGGCGGCCTGGCTGCGCATCAGCATCCAGGCTTTCTGGAACGCGATCGTCAAGGAGTAGATGGACATGATCGCCATGACGACGACGATTCCCTTGGCGAAGTTGCCCATCTGGGTCCAGAGCGTCAAAAGACTGAGATTCATTGCGTAATGCCTCCTGAGTGTGTCAGCGGACCGGATCCTGGGTGGTGGCCCGGAGGTGCCTGCGAAGGCCTAGCTGAGATTGAACGACATCGACTGCTGCACGAGCACCCGGACGGGCTGGCCGCGCGACTTGCCCGGCTTGAACAGCGCCTTGAGAATCGCCTCGCGGGCCGGTTCCTCGAACGCCTTGTTGGTGCTGCTGATGATCTTGAATGACGTCGGTTCGACGTGTCCATCCACGTTCACCACGAACTGCATTACTACCTTGCCCGTGATACCCGCCTGCTTCATCACTTCGGGATACCGGGGACTGATCGGCGCGGCAGCCGAGGGGGGCTCCTCGACTTCAGCGGCAAGGAACACTTCGCCGGTGACAACCGGGACCGGACCGGTGCCGCCAACCACACCGGTCGCGATGCCACCCTCCACGCCTTTGCCCGTGAAGTCCTTCGGATCAAAGCGCTGGTTCAGGTCGATTGGCGGAATGTCCTTCGGAATGTCAGTCGGAGGCGTGATGGTCTGGAAACCCTGCGGCGGCGGGGTCATCGCGACCACTACCTGCTGCTCGGGCGGCGGCTGCTGCACCACCGGCTTCGGTGGCTCCAGGAACACGACCGTCGTGTCCTGCAGCACGGCCTTGAGCGTCTCGGCGGCGCCCGACGTGGCCTTCACGGCGACGAAGATCAGCGCTCCGTGGAAGAGCAGCGACGCGGCCGTCTGGCCAAAGTTCTTCTGCTTTTTCGGAGCGGACTCGATCAAGTTATCGAACACGGAAACCCTCCTGATGGATGGCGCAAGGTACCGGCGCCCCTTCACTCGCGGCTAGCTGGAAGATGACAAATCCATGAAAGTTGGATTAGCTGTCCCCTCGTTCCGTAATCTTTTCAGTTCGCAAAGCTGTATAAAGACGATCGGCGCCCCTTCTCCTACACGCCCCGACGCGGCGTGTGCCTCACCGCCCGCTTGCAAGGCGCGCTAATATACGACCACTTGCCTCTTCCGCCAGAAGGGCGCCCACTTCAATCCATTCCCATCCGAAAATGAAAGCTCTGGCCGACCAGGACGCGTACCGGTCTTCCTGACCTGCGTCCCGGGCGGAATTTCGCCTCAAGCAGCGCCGCACGGACCGCACTCTCGAAGGCGGAGTCGGTTCGGCTACCGGTCGCGGCGATCACGATCGAGCCCGGTTCCACGCGCCCCATTGTATCCACCACGTACTGGGCTCGAAGCTGGGCGCCGGTGTCCATCGCTGCGAGCGCCGAGGGATACTTCGGGACAATCTGCACCTCGGCCTCCGGCGGATCGACTGCGTCGGAGGGGTAGACCAGCCCGCTGTCGGGCAGCTCGCGGAGCGTGCTCTCGCTCGAGCCCGACTGTCCTGAGAAACGCCCTGGATCGAGCGAGGCGCCGCCCGGATGGAAGTCTGGCAAGCCGGGCGGCAGCGCAACGGAGATGCGTGCCGGAAAATCGGGGGCCGGCGGACCTGGGAGGATGGATTCGTCTCCCCCATGATGTGAAGCGTTTCCCGTCGCTCGCGGCTCCGGCACGTCGAATCGGTAGACTCGCCCGGGATCTGGATTCTCGGTATGCGGCGAAGTCCGATTGCTGCCGTGCAGGGCCACGGCGATGAACAGCGCGTGGACTCCCGCGGCCGTGATCCCGGCACCGGGAGGATACGTTGACGACTTCTGACCAAGCCCATCGAACATGACTCGCTCCCAGCGTGAGGTAGAGCAAATCTGGGAGGCCGGGCTTAGCGGAGGGTATGCTGGAAATGACAGGTCAATGACAGGCCGGTGAGCATCCGCAAGGCGCGGCGGCCGGGGAAAGGCGGTCGGTCAGCACGTTCACAAAGGCGATGGATCCTCCGTTTCCTGCGGCTCTTCGATGCTTTCCGGGAGCTCGCTGCCCACCGCGGCAGGGCGCGGAAGGGTTACCGTGAAGACGGTACCACGTCCCGGCCGGCTCTGCGCGGCGATGGTGCCGCCATGTGCCTCGGCGATCCACTTCGTGATGGCGAGTCCGAGCCCGGTACCCGGCCGGCCGCCCGATCGGTCGCGGGCGACATCTGCGCGCCAGAACCGGTCGAAGATATGGGGCAGATCCGTCGGCGCGATCCCGATGCCGTTGTCGCCGACGACGAGTGCGACGCTCTCGCCGCGGTCCACGAGTCCCAGGCTGATTCTGCCATCCGGCGGCGTGTACTTGATCGCATTGGTGACGAGGTTGAGGAGGAGCTGCCGGATGCGACTCTCATCTACCGCGAGAATCACCGGCGTGTCGGGGATCTCGGTCCGCACCGAAATACCCGGGCCCTCCCCCAGGATGTTGGCGGTTTCGGACGCCTCCTCCACCAGCTGCCGGAGATCGGTCGGAATCACGGCCAGCGTCGCGATGCCTTCGTCCGCGCGCGCGAGCGTCAGCAGGCTGTCCACCATCTCCGTCATCCGGTTGATCTGCTCCAGCGTTTCGTCGAGCGCCTCGAGTGCCTCGGGCGGCGTGCCCGCGTGCGTCAGCGCGCGCTCAACGCCGACGCGCAGCACCATGAGCGGAGTCTTGAGCTCGTGACTCGCGTCTGCCGTGAAACGGCGCAGTGATGCGAAGCTCTGCTCCAGCCGCTCGAGCATGCCGTTCATCGTGACTGCGAGCCGCGCCAGTTCATCGACCTGGGGGACCACCAGCCGCCGGTGCAATCCGCGGCCGTCGCTGATCGCCTTGAGCTCATCCATCATTCCTTCGACGGGGCGCAGGCTCGTATCCGCCAGCACGTAGCCCAGTCCGACACTTCCCGCCAGGATGATCGGGCCGATCACGAGCATGGCCTGCAGCAACTGCTCCGGACCGAACGCCACCGACTCTGCCGGTGCGGCCACGAGCACGCCGCCCGGCGTCGACCAAACTTTCGTCACCGGCAACGCGACGAAGCGGATCGGCCCGTTGCCGAGGCCCAGCGACATTCCTCCCGTCGTAGGCTCCACTGGGGGCGGCTGGACCGGATGAGCAAGCGTGACGAAATCGGGATAACTGAGCGGAACCGCCGCCTCGTTGAGGAAAATGACCGACCCCGCGGAGTCGACGACGACGACGAAATCCCGCACGCCGTCGAAGTAGGTGCCGACTTCATTCACCAGCGTGGGTTTCGCATCGGCGGTGAGGATGCGTCCCAGCACCCGGTGGGATTCGCTGAGATAATTTGCCGCGATGTCCGCCTCGAGTCGCAGCCGCTGGTCGAGCTCCTTGAGGCTCGATTGCCGACGCTCCAGGTACAGTGCCGTGCCGAACACCAGCACCGTGATCCCGAGGGCCACGGTGTACCAGATGGTGAGCTTCCGGCGGATGGAGGACAATGAGGCGGTGAGCGGTTAGCGGTGAGTGGGGAGCGGGAGCCCACCGGGCTCCCGGGCAGGTTGCGGCTCGGTCCTCGGTAGCAACGCCATCAATTCAAAAAGACCCCAGAAAACTTCTGTCTGCTTCGGGTTTTCGTGGCTTCGCGATTTCGTGCTTTCGCGGCTGCAGTTGCCGTTGGAGTTGCAGTTGCAACGCCCGACGCGAGGTGCACCGGGCAACTCACGCCTTGACCACATAGCCCACGCCTCGAACCGTATGGATCAGCTTCTGCGCGTGACCCGAGTCCACCTTCTTGCGCAGCCGGTTGATGACCACGTCCACGATGTTGGTCCCCGGATCGAAGTGGTAGTCCCACGCGTATTCCGTGATCAGCGTGCGGCTCATCACCCGTCCAGGATGCCGCATCAGGTACTCGAGCACCGCGTATTCCTTCGGCGTGAGATCGAGCGGCTGCTCCGCGCGAGTGACTTCCCGGGTGCCCGAGTCGAGCTGCAGCGTGCCGACCCGGAGCACCGGCGGAGAGAGCAGCTTCGGCCGGCGGCCGAGCGCCTCCACCCTGGCCAGCAGCTCCTCAAAGGCGAACGGCTTGGTGACGTAGTCGTCCGCGCCGGCCCGAAGCGCCTGCACCTTGAAGTCGACGGAGTCCTGGGCGGTGAGCACGAGAATCGGGATTGTGTTGCCGCGATCCCGAAGCGTCCGCACGATTTCGATCCCGGTCATGCCGGGCAGCCTGAGATCGAGAATGAGGATGTCATACTGTCCACCCGAAACGAGCTTCAGTCCCTCCATACCGTCGTCCACCAGATCGGCGTGGTACTGATGCTCCTCGAGACCGCGTTTGACATACTGACCGACCGTGCGATCGT
>JBDUEA010000222.1:0-5586 GCA_040002695.1 Gemmatimonadota bacterium
TCATGTCCCCCGATATACATCGCGATCATCTGCCGCCACCAGGGCCAGTCGTGCGACCAGCCGTCCCATAGTCGCAGGGCGTGGCCGATCTGTTTGCTCCAGAGCACACCGCTGAAAAACTCGTTGTTCTCGCGGAGGCTGTCGTCGCGACCGATTGCCATGATGATGTCCATGCGGCGGAGCGCGGCCAGCCTGACGGGGTCGTGCTCGTGCTGGAGGTAGTCGCACGGGTTGTGGAAATAAACCTGATCGTTGGACCAGCCGCCCGTCTGCTGGCGGATGTCGTACAGCCCGCTCATGCCGACCACCCTGCCCACCAGTTCAGGATAACGGCAGCCGAAGTCCATCGCGTGATAGGCGCCGAAGCTCGCGCCGGTCGTGATGAGAAACGGATTGCCGTTCCGGGATTTGGTGAATGGAAGGACTTCGTCGCGGAGATAGCGATCGTACCGGTCGTGCCAGTCCGCGCGATCGGCGGGACGCTTCCATTTGGCGTACCAGCTTTCCGAATCGACGCTGCCCACGCAAAAAACCTGCAGCCAGCCTTTCTCGAGATGTTCACTGAGGGCCTCCATCATGCCCCGGTCTTCCCATTCGTTGACGCTGCCCATCGACGTCGGGAAAACGAGCACCCGGGCTCCGGCATGGCCGAACACGAGGAGATCCATGCGCCGGCCGAAGAGCGCAGGACTGTCCCAACCGTGCTGTTCACGATTCCACATGTGAGACTCCGGCCTGAAGTCGCGAAGTTTCGGGTTTCGCGCCGAGGAGGAAGGGCAGGGTAAGCGCCAGGCGGCGTCCCCACGCAACCTCGTTGTGCGGAGCCCCTTCGTCCTCGACGAACGAGAGGTCCTCGCCCTCGTGAAAACCCGCCTCCTCGAGCAACACTCGCATGCGACGGACGTCGCTCAGCGCGCGCGTTCCTTCGGCGGTGCCGATGTCCACATGCAGTCGGCCTCGAGGGCGCGGCGTCCGGCGAATGTACTCGAAGACTTCACCATCCGCGAACCAGAGCGCGGGACTCAGGCTCGCGCACGCGCCGAAGGCGTCGTTCCGCGAGTAGAACCCATAGAGGCTCAGCAGGCCGCCCATCGAGGAGCCGCCAATAATGGTATGGTCCGCTCCCGGAATCGTGGGGAAGGCTTCATCGACGATGGGCTTCACTGTGCCGGTGAGAAAATCGAGGTAGCGGTCCGCTCCACCGCCGCCGTGGCGGATGTCCCGGACGGGGCTGTACTCGAATCGGCGCCGAGGTCCCATGTTGGGAATGCCCACCACGATCAGCCCGATACCCGCGTCGACGGCGTGTGCGAGTGCCGGGCCCAGTCCCCAGTCTCCCGCGTAGCTGGTCCGCGGATCGAACAGGTTCTGGCCGTCCTGAAGATAGAGTACGGGATAACGCAGGCGACCCTGCCGAGCACCGGCGGGTGCGGCGACGAGCAGGTCCCGGAAATTCCCGAACTGGGGGCTGTAGAGCTGTTCGAGCGTGTGCAGGGTCGGTCCCCCGGACGCGACACCGGGCAACGCGGCCTCGCGCCAGGGATTCATGCTGAAAACTATTCTGCCGCGGGCTTCCCGGCCACGGTATCTTCCGTCACTCTCATGACAATCCCGACGAAGGTCCCGAGCGCCTCGCTCGACAGCATCCTCAAGCCGCGCTCAGTGGCGGTCATCGGCGCGTCCCGCACCGCGGGGACGATCGGGAGCGGGCTCATCGAGAACCTGGTCCGGCACGGGTACACCGGGCGGGTCTATCCGATCAATCCGCACGCCACGGCCATCCATTCACTCCCGGCCTATCCGTCGATCGCCGACGTGCCAGGCGACGTGGATCTGGCCGTGGTCGCAGTTCCGCGAGAGTCCGTTCTCGAGGTGGTCGAGGCCTGCGGCGTGCGCGGCGTCAAAGGCGTCGTGGTCATCACCGCGGGCTTTCGCGAGTCGGGCTCGGATGGCGCAGCCCGGGAAGCGGCGCTGCTCGAGGTCGTGCGGCGTCACGGTATGCGGATGATCGGTCCCAACTGCATGGGCGTGCTCAACGCCGATCCCGCCATCTCCCTTAACGCCACGCTCGGCCCGGCCATGCCGCCGCTCGGCAGCGCGGCATTCCTCTCGCAATCCGGCGCCCTCGGCTTGAGCGTGCTGGACTACGCGCACGAGTTCGGCATTGGTATCGCCCAGTTCGCGTCGATCGGCAACACGCCGGACGTCAACGGCAACGACCTGCTCGAGTACTGGGAGAAGGACCCGGCCGTCGGCGTCATCCTCATGTACGTCGAGACGTTCGGCGATTCGCGGAAATTTCTCTCGATCGCCTCCCGGGTTACCCGCCAGAAGCCGATCATCGTCGTCAAGTCGGGCCGGGGACGGGTGAGTGCCGTCGCGACCGAATCTCACACTGGGACGCTCCTCGAGCGCGATGCCGCGGTTGGCTCACTCCTCACACAGGCTGGCGTGCTGCGGGCGGATTCGGTGGAGGAGCTCTTCGATCTGGCGATGGGATTCACTGGCCGGCCCCTGCCGCGCTCCCGCCGGACTGCGGTCCTCACCAACTCGGCCGGGCCGGGAATGCTCGCGGCGGACGCACTCATTGCGCGGGGCATGGAAGTGGCGCCGATCAACGACGCGACGCTCGGCCGGCTCCGGCCGCTGGTACACTCCGACGCCACCCTGCGAAATCCTCTCGACATGCTGCCGTCGGCGACTCCAGCGGCCTATGGCACCGCGCTCGATCTGCTGCTCACCGATGGCGGTGTCGACTCGCTGCTCGCAGTGTTCGTCCCTCCGGTCGGCGTCAGCCAGCGCGAGGTTGCCGAGGCGATTGCGTCGGTGCAGGAGGCCCATCCGGACAAGCCGGTATTTGCCGTGCTGATGGGGCGGGAGGGATTGCCGCAGGGGAGGGCGGAGCTTCGGGAGGCTCGGGTCCCCGCGTACATCTTCCCCGAATCTGCGGCTCGCGCGCTCGGCGCTCTCTGCCTCTATCGGGAGGGACGGGATCGAGTCTCCCGTTCCAAGCGACCGTTGCCGGTTGACCGCGATCGCGCCGCCCGGATTCTGCAGCGCGCCGCGCGCGCGGGTCACGATCGACTCGACGAGTTCGATGCGCTGGAGCTGCTCGCGGCGTATGGCATCCCCGTCGCACCGGCGCGGCTGGCGCAGAACGCGCAGGAGGCCGTGGAGTCCGCCGAGGAGCTGGGGGACGCGGTGGTGCTCAAGGTCGTTTCGCCGGTGATATCCCATAAGAGCGATGTCGGTGGCGTCCGAACCGGACTTCGTGGTGCGGCACAGATTCGCCGGGCTTTTGATGAGATCGTCGCGAACGTACGCCGAACCAACGCCATGCTCCCCATCACGGGAATCATGGTGCAGAAGATGGTCGAGGGCGGGCGGGAGACGATCATCGGAATCGCCCGGGACCCGGAGTACGGTCCGCTGCTGATGTTCGGACTTGGCGGCATCTTTGTGGAGGCTCTCCGGGACGTGGTGTTCCGGGCAGCGCCGGTGCTTCCGCTCGACGCATACGAGATGGTCCGCGGCATCCGGGGATTCAAGATTCTCGAAGGCGTCCGCGGTGAGGCACCGGCGGACCTCACGGCGCTCCAGGATGCTTTGCTCCGGGTGAGTCAGCTGGCGGTGGATTTTCCGGCTGTTGCGGAGCTGGACATCAATCCGCTCCTCGCGTTCCGGAAGGGCGTGATTGCGGTGGATGCTCGCGTCGGTCTCGCGCGGAATGGGGATGTGGAACGACCTTAAGACCTTCCGCATTGACAGGTTGCGACCAAAACGCTAGCCTTGTGCGTCGCATACGACTTTGAAGGCTGCTCGACTAATCGCTGACTACCAGGAAACACCAATTCGGGGCCTGGCTAAGCCAGGTCCCACGTAGTTTGCAGGGGGTCGCCGGAAGCCGAAATGCTCCGGGCGATCCAGCCCGCGCGGGGGAATCATCCGCGCACCAATCGTCGGGAGGCACGGCCATGCCGGACTCCGACACCAATCTCAGGAGTACCGTCATGCGCACGACCGGAACCGTGAAGTGGTTCAACGACGCCAAGGGCTTCGGCTTCATCACCCCCGAGGGCGGCCAGAAGGACTGCTTCGTCCACCACAGCGCGATCAAGGGCGAGGGCTTCCGCAGCCTCTCCGAAGGCGACAAGGTGGAGTTCGACGTGGTGCAGGGCCAGAAGGGCCCGGCCGCCGAGAACGTGGTGAAGCTCAAGGCCTGAGCCGAGCCGCTTCCGCACCTCAGGACGTGGGGCCGACCGACACCGGTTGGCCTCACTTTTTTTGTGCCTTCGGAACGCGGAATACCGGTCGAGGATCGCGCCAGGAAGCGACAAATTTGTCGGGGGAAAGCCGTAGAGCGCGTGCCGATGACACACATGGCTCCGGCATCGAAAACTCGTCGAAAACTGCCACTGACCGAGCCGGAGAATTGAATTATTATCCACGCCGATCAAGAAACATTTCGATTCGGGTAGCCTGTCGCCCGCAACCCATCCCCTTCCGCTTGAGGCCTGACGTCCGGTGACCAGCCCCTCCATTTCCAACGGCGCGAACGCCTCCGCCGCCGAACGGATCGACTCGATCTTCGGGAGTGATGTGTTCTCCCGTCCCGTCATGCGTCAACGGCTGCCCAAAGAAATTTACCGGAGCCTTCTCCGCACGATCGATCGGGGAGACTCCCTCGATCCGCAGGTAGCCGATGTCGTGGCCTCTGCCATGAAAGACTGGGCGATCGAGAATGGAGCCACGCATTACACGCACTGGTTCCAGCCACTCACCGGCCTGACGGCGGAGAAACACGATTCGCTGATCGCGCCGGACGGGCAGGGCGGAGTGATCTTCAACTTCAGCGGCGCCGAATTGGTACAGGGCGAGCCGGACGCCTCGAGCTTTCCGTCCGGCGGTCTGCGCGCGACGTTCGAGGCCCGTGGCTACACCGCTTGGGATCCGACGAGTCCGGCGTTCCTCATGCGCGGCGAGAACAACGTCACGCTCTGCATTCCGACCGCCTTCGTCTCCTGGACCGGCGAGGCGCTCGATACCAAGATCCCGCTGCTTCGCTCGATGGAGGCACTCTCCGAGCAGGCGCTCCGCATCCTCAAGATTTTCGGCACCGATCGCGGCGTGAACAAGGTGGTCACGACGGTCGGCCCCGAGCAGGAATACTTCCTGGTCGATCGCGAGCTCTACTTCGCTCGGCCTGACCTCCTCACCTGCGAGCGCACGCTCTTCGGCGCCCGTCCCCCCAAGGGTCAGCAGCTCGAGGATCATTACTTCGGCACTATCCCCGCGCGGGTACTCGCCTTCATGTCCGAGGCGGAGCGGGAGCTCTACCGGCTCGGCGTGCCGGTCAAGACGCGGCACAACGAAGTGGCGCCCGGCCAGTATGAGATCGCGCCGCTCTTCGAGACCAGTCACATCGCGAGCGACCACCAGATGGTCATGATGGAAACGCTCAAGCGGGTCGCGAAGCGTTACGGGCTCGAGGCGCTGCTGCATGAGAAGCCGTTCGCGGGCGTGAACGGCTCCGGCAAGCACAACAACTGGTCGATGGCGACGGATACCGGCGTCAACCTGCTCGAT
>JBDUEA010000223.1:0-5520 GCA_040002695.1 Gemmatimonadota bacterium
GAATCGCGGCGGCACTGGCCTAAGCCCCGCACCCCACCACCGCGCACCGCCGCACGATCTTCCGGGCAGGCGCGGAGCGGACTCTCGTTGCTGGTCCGGATCCGACAGGTGGCGGCCGGGACGCATGGGAAGCCCGAGCTGGTGTTATGCGCTCGACGGCGCGTCAACGACCTGCCTAACCGGCGCATGAAGCTGGCAGCGCCTGTGTTTGAAGGAATGGCTGATTCGGCATGCCGATGGTCGGCGCCGCAGCTTATGCGCGATCCGTTAGGCCGACTCGAACCGGTTCCCTGAAGTGCCGATGGTTGGTGGTGGGCGCCATGCCGTTTGGTCGGCTCGGGCGGCGGCACTGGCCTAAGCCCCACACCCCACCACCGCGCACCGCCGCACGATCTTCCGGGCAGGCATCAGGCCCGCCGTCGTCGCGGGTTGAAATCTGACGGGTGAGATCGCGGTGCCGGGAGAGTCCGAGTTGGTGCTCGGCGATCGACGGTTCGACAACGACCGGCCTAACAAGCGCATGAAGCTGGCAGCGCCTGTGTTTGAAGGAATGGCTGATTCGGCATGCCGATGGTCGGCGCCGCAGCCTATGCGCGATCCGTTAGGCCTCAACAACAAGGTGCCGTGGCCAAGACTGAATTCCAGAGGACCATTGTACGACTTGTCGTCTCGCCGCTCGTCTTAGGTCTGACGGCATTCCTGGCTCTTGAGGCATTCTGGAAGGTCATCCCGTTTCTTGAGCCTTCGTTCGAACGGCCAGGCTTCTTGTTCGAGTACGGCTGGCTGCTTCAGCTTATTGCTCTGGCGGTCTTGGCGCTTGGTTTAGGGTATGGAACTACGCAGGCATTGATCAGGATTGAGGGGGGCGCTGCGCATGGCCTCCGGGGGCATTTCCGTCAAACCTGGCTGCTCTACGTGTTGGGATTGTATTTCGCAAGCTCGCTGGTCGGCTGCACAATCAATACATGCGACTTCTTCACCAGCATGCTGACACCCCCGATTGCGGCGTTTTGCTCGGTGGCTGGGAATGCCCTCGCAATGATGAGACGCCACACTTTACTTGAAGCGCCGGCTGGTTGAGGCCTAACAAGCGCATGAAGCTGGCAGCGCCTGTGTTTGAAGGAATGGCTGATTCGGCATGCCGGTGGTCGGCGCCGCAGCTTATGCGCGATGCGTTAGACGGCAACGGCCTTGGGCGGCGTGCTAATCGCACGCGCGAGGTCCCGGGGCGTGGCCCCCATCGCAATCAGGGAGCGCATCAGCAAATCCACCGACACGGTAGCGTCGCCGGCCTCCATTTTCGCGACCCGGGACTGACTGGACTTGAGCTGGCGGGCTAGTTCGGTCTGTGAGAGGCCCCGTTGAGTGCGCCAGCGGCGCAGGCTGGTACTCAGGGCCAGCCGCAGCTCCACCAGCGCCGCTTCTTGCTCGGACAGTCCCAGGAAGTCAGTGGCGGAGCCGACCGTCCAGCCGTGGGC
The DNA here is from genome assembly GCA_040002695.1 of Gemmatimonadota bacterium. GTDB lineage: Bacteria > Gemmatimonadota > Gemmatimonadetes > Gemmatimonadales > GWC2-71-9 > JBDUEA01. The sequence continues at coordinate 1,479 of JBDUEA010000223.1, forward strand.
CCTCAGTTTGGCGCGCTTGGTCTTATCCATAGATTCCGGTCCTCGGTCGTTACAGGGCGTCGTACTGCCGGAGCCGCCGTTGGCACGTCTCGATCACGCTGTGCGGGGTCTGCGCCGTCTTTTTGCTGAATACCGCGAGGATCACCACAGCGTCCGGGTCCAGGCGGTGGATAATCCGCCAAGTGGCGTCCGCGTCGGTGATCCGTAGTTCGTGGCAGCGGGCCCCGATCGTTGGCATGGGCCGGGAGTGCGGCAGCGCGAGCTTGGCCCCACCTTGGAGTTGTCGGAGTAAGACCCCCGCCTCGATCCGGGCCTCGGCCGAGAAGGGCGGTGTCTTGATCTCACCGTGGAGCCACACCAGCGGCTTGTCGGCGCGCGGCATGAAGGAATACTATGTCCGTCCTGACATATTCACAAGGGGCGCGGGACGGGTTGCCGTCTAACATGCGCATGAAGCTATAGGGACTTATCGATTAGGAGTTCCCAGCTTCGGCAGGCACAACTCTGCCAGACTGACTGAGGTCTTGCCGAGAAGCCGTCGGGCCTGGTTTGCTAGGGAATCATTAATTTCGTGCTGCCGGGCTCGGGCCCGCAGCTTATGCGCGATGCGTTTGGCTGCTCCGTGGAGCTCTATGAATCGTATCGTTGCGGCAATCGCGGGTCTGGTCCTACTTAGCTGTACAGCTCCGCGCCGTGCCACTTACGAAATGACATGGCGCTACGAGCCGGACCACACTTGTCGGACTATGCGCCATGTCGTTCTACGTTTCGTCGAATACCCAGCGTATGTGTATGGCTATTGCTCTGATGACCTTGCCAGCTTCCTGGACACGCTACGCGCCTCGCGTGTGGCGGTCGTCTTTGAAGTTGACGATCCCGAGGCTCAGTTGGGGGGCGGAGCACCCATAAAGGTGGGCACGCTCGAGAAGTGGCGGTCGGAATTCGAACACATGGGAATGGAACAAGACAGCCTCACCGCCACTCCGCCTCGTCATCCGTGGGTACAGTTTCGCTCCAAATAGGGAGCCGCCTAACCAGCGCAAGAAGCCGGAGGGCCTGCTTTGCCAGGGAAGCATTGATTTCGTGCTGGCGGGCTAGAGCCCGCATCTTATGCGCGAAGCGTTAGGCAACAGGACTTGGTGGGGAGGCACGTTTGGATCGAACCCTTATTCCGCTGATGCTCATCCTGATCCCTATCTACCCAGTTTTTCTGGGCTTCTTTCTGGCGGCTGGCTTTCGGCTCATCCTGTCACGCCTTTCGCCACCTTGGATTTGGCTCGTGCCCATTGCAATGCTCGGGCTCACGATCGGCGGGGCCCTCATGCAAGAGCCACCACCCGACGGCCCAAATGCACTGCAGAAGGCCGAACTCGTCCTCCTGATGCCATTGATGTGAGGGGTGGCGCCGACGTGGGCGGTAGCTCGATTGCTGCAGCGCGGCGCCAAGCCGTCATTCTCAGCGCTATTTGGACGCGCAGCACTCGGTGCCTTACCGGGGACAGTTCTTGTTGTGTTCGCGACAATCGCATTTGCTTCCCGAAAGCCCGTTGCCTAACCTGCGCATGAAGCCGGCGGGCGCTCGCTTTTCAAGGGAACGTAGAATTCGTGCTGTCGGGCTGATGCCCGCAGCTTAAGCGCGATCCGTTAGGCCACTCTCGAGGCTGGTCTCACCACGAGGCGCACACAGGCCCCGGCGTGGCCGAGCATCTCCACGAGGGTGTCGATACTGAAGCGGTCAATCTTGCCGCGTATCAGGTCGCTGATCCGGGGCTGGCTGACCCCCAGCAGCTTGGCGGCTTGGGCCTGGGTGAGCCCCCGACGCTCCAGCACCTTGGTCAGCTGAATCATGAGCTCCGCGCGGACCTTGAGGTGCTCAGCCTCCTCAGGCGCAAAACCCAGGTCCTTGAAGACGTTGCCGGTGGTGCGCTGCATCTTGATGGTCATACGGCCTCCTAGCGTGAACGCGCCCGGTGCTGCAGGAGGGCGCGGTAGCGGCTCCGGGCCAGGTCGAGATCGGACTCCCGGGTCTTCTGGGTTCGCTTTTCAAAGGCGTGGAGGACATAGACGGCCTCGGCGAACTTGGCCAGATAGAACACGCGGTGCTCAGTCCCGGTGTGAATCCGGAGATCCAGGACGCCCGGCCCGACCCCCGTCATGGGCTTCCAATCATCCGGCAGCAGTCCCTCCTGGAGCCGGCGGAGTTGGTAGCCCGCCAGGCGCCGGGCGTCCTCGGGGAAGTCGGGGAGGTTGTCGAGGGCGGATCCGAGCCAGACGAGGGGCCTGGTCGGCATGGAGCAATATATATCTAGTTATATATTGACGCAAGAGTGGCCTAACCAGCGCTTGCAGCTGGCGGCGCCGGCTTTGTCAAAGGAATTGCTGATGGCGCGCAGTTTCGGCCGGCGCCGCAGCTTATGCGCGATGCGTTAGGCACACCCGGGGAACACCTTGTGGCATATGTACGGTGTACGTACATTGACTAATGGCCCACCTCGAGTTCGAGTGGGATCCGCGCAAGGCTAGCGCCAATCTCCGCAAGCACGGCGTGTCGTTCGAGGAAGCTGTCGGTGTCTTCTCGGACGAACATGCCAAATTGCTCGATGATCCTGATCACTCAAAGGACGAGGAGCGATTTGTCCTCTTAGGGCTCAGCGCCGCCCTCCGGCTCCTGGTCGTCGTCCACTGCTGCCGGGAAAGCCAGGATACCATTCGCCTCATTTCGGCCCGCAAAGCAACCCGGGCTGAGCAGGCGTTCTACTAAACCAGGTGGGAGCTATGAGGAAGGAATACAACTTCGCTGGCGCACGCCCGAACCCCTACGCCAAGCGCCTAAAGAAGCCGGTGACGATTCGACTCGATGAGGGCACCATCGCTTACTTCCGAGGGCTGGCGTCGGAGGTCGAGATCCCGTACCAGACCTTGATCAATCTCTACCTCCGGGATTGCGCGGCGCATGGCCGCAAATTGGCCATGCAGTGGCGCCCGGCCCGGTCCGGCGCTGTGTGAATTCAACCTTGAAGTGCAACGCTCGCCCCGATAGCGGGCCTTCGGATCAAGCGGGGAGCGTGGCATAGCGGTCCTCCGGGGTCTGGAAGTGGTGGCGCTTGCGGGGCCGGGTGGTGAGCGCGCGCGCGATGCGGGTGCAGTCCTGTTGCGTCACCGTGGCCATGCTCGCGCCTTTCGGGAGATACTGCCGGATGAGGCCATTGGTGTTCTCATTGGTGCCGCGCTCCCAGGCGTGGTGCGGGGTGGCGAAGTAGAACGTGGTGCCGGTCGCTCGCTCGATGCGGGCGTAGTCGTGGAACTCGGTGCCATTGTCCGCGGTGATGGTGCGGACGGGTTGGCGCTCGCGCCGGATGAGCTGGATGGCCCGCCGACTCACCTCGGCGGTGGTGCGGGCGCTGAGTTTGCCGAGGACCAGATAGCCCGAGGTGCGCTCGACCAGGCTCAGCACGCAGTGCCGATCGCCGGTGCCGAGCACGGTGTCGACCTCCCAGTGCCCGCCTTGGCGGCGCGTCGCGATGTGGGCCGGCCGTTCGGTGATGGGCCGTTTGCTGGTCACCCGGCCGCGCCGCTCGTAGCTGCCGTAGCGCTTGCGGCACAGCTTGCGGGCGCCGCGCAGATGGGTGTACCACGTCCCACCGCGCCGCTTGTCCTCCCAGATGTAGCGATAGATGGTTTCGTGGCTGATCGCCAGTTGCCCGCGTTGGCCCAACACCGCGGCGATCTGCTCGGGGCTCCACTTCTCCAGGAGCAGTGCGGTGACCAGGGCGAACTCGGCCGGAGTGAACCGCTCGCCCACCCGACTGCGCCACCGGCGGGTCCCGGCGCGGGCCTGGGCATCGGCGGGGCGATAGGCGCCGTCGGTGCGGCTGTTGCGGGCGAGTTCCCGACCAATCGTGCTGGGATGCCGATCCAGCGCGCGGGCAATGTCGGCGGACGAGAGCCCGAGCCGGCGCAACAGGCCGAGGGTGTACCTTTCGTCCGCGGTGATCTGGGAGTACATGGGAGTCTTCAATCTCTTGGAGGAGATTCGAAGGGT
>JBDUEA010000224.1:0-5500 GCA_040002695.1 Gemmatimonadota bacterium
CAGCCGGGTAGGACTAGGTACCGGTTTGATGCTCGTACGGGGCATCGCCCTCAACTTCCCGCAGGAAGGACGTTTGCATGAAAGCAATACTGCGAAATCGCACGCTGCTGATCGCGCTTCCGTTGTTCGCGGCCGCGTTTACCGCGTGCGACAAGCGAAGCGCTCAGAATGCGTCCGCGGACGCCCAACGAGCCGGCGACGCCGTCGGCGACGCCGCGAGCGAAGGCTGGACGAGCGTGAAGGTCGGGGCGCGCAGGGCCGGGGACTACACTTTTGCCCAGCGCGAGGAATTCCGCAGTAGCCTCAATACTCGGCTCGTGGAAATGGATCGCGGCGTACAGAATGTCGAGGATCAGCTCAAGAAAAACGCAGATCCGATCCGCCAGCGCGCGGTCGACAATTTCAAGCAGGCCCGGGCCAAGGCGCATGACAGTTTCGAGAAGCTCGAATCGGCGACGGACGCAACGTGGTCCGACGCTCGCGCCGAGGCCGGGCGTGCGCTCAGCCAGCTGCAAGTCGCGTACGATGATGTCGTGAAGGGGAATGGCGCGATGGGCGGCAATGGGCCGGTCGGCAAGGACAGCCTCGCCGGCAAGGATACTACTCACTGAGCTTCACCCAGCATGCGCGTCGGATGGGGCGGCATCGGACTAGCGTCCGGTGCCGACCTCGCCAACATCCATTCTCTCCCACACCGTCCCCAGCCACTCGATCATGAGGTAGCTCTCCAGGGCCATCCCGGCTGCAAGCACGACGGCACCGGGTCCCGCGGCCCAGCGCCCGAGTGAATCGCGCAACAGCCAAGTCACCCCGCCTCCGAGCCCTGCTGGCGCGAGCATCGCGAGAACCAGCAGAACCAGCGAGAGCGACATCGTCAGAAAATTCTGCCCGAGCGCCTCCAGCCCTCCCGGCTTGGAATCGAGCCGCACCCACGCGGGGAAAAGCAGCGCACCGGCGTTCTGCATCGCAACCGCAAAGACGTTGATTGGCGGCAGAACGACGAGAAGCGCGAGAAAGAGGCCAAGCCGCTCCAACACCGTGAGTCCCATGCCGCTCTCCGCGCCCAGCCCCGCGAGGGCCACCGCGGAGAGACCCAGTTCATAGAGAGTCAGGATCGTCGCGGAGGACATCACCTCGGCCCCGACCAGGGCGGTGCCGTTCAGCGGATAGGTGCGTAGCAGGTCCACCCGCGAGAGATCGCGACGGAGATCATACCGGATGAAATGGGGACCGGTGATGAAAAGCATCACCGCCCAGACCAGGGCAAGAACGCCCATCATCTGCGGCACACTGGTACGGGCCTCGAGCAGACCCAGCCCGGTCATCAGGGCAATCATGCTGCCGAGGATCATGAGGAACGAGACACGTACACCCCGCGTGGCGGCCACCAGGTTTTTCCAGAGAATCGCCATCCCGGGCCAGCCGATGCCGCGGAGTGGCAGCCTCGTCCGCGCGGGCCGTCCGGTTCCTCCAGGATCGCTCACACCCTCGTTGCGTTGTCGTTCGAGCACCCGGGCACGCCGTGCGGACGCTGCAAGCGCGGCTTCCTCGAAGGCGTGATCCGACCGCACCACCCAGATGTAGTGCACCACGAGCAGCGCCAGCGCCCAGGGGATGGCATGCAGCCACTCGGCGGGACTCGCCGAACTGATCGGCCGGAGCAGAAGCCGGAAGGGAAGGAGGACGGCGGCGACGGGTCGGGTCTCGAGCGCCTGCCGCAGCGTCGCGATGAAAAGGTCGAGATCGGAGTGCCACGCCGCGACCAGCGGCCTCCAGCTTCGTCCGATACCGACCGTCATCGCGCCGACGGCGACGACGAGGAGCGCGACCGGAACAATCCGTCGCCTGAGTCCGGCCAAGCCATGCTCTTCGATGGCCGCGCGCGTGAGCGACGCGCCGAGACGGTGCAGGTAAATCGTGGAAAACACCGTCCACAGTGAGACGGCGCGGAGCCAGCCACCGAGTGTGCTCCCGTCGCCCCGCAGGAGAACGGTCCAGAGCAGCGTGTTGAGCAGCAACGCGAACTGGATGCGGATGAGCTTGAAGTGAATGAGTCCGCGCCGGGTCACCGGCGCAGGGAAGAGGAACTGCACTTCGGCCGGCGAGAATGCCAGCGCGCCGTGATCGGCGCCGAACACCCACCAGCGCGCGACGACGAGCGCCAGGGCCAGCGATCCCCCGAGCTCGAACCATGAGCCCGCGGCGAACGGTCTCAGCGTCGAGTTCCGGTGGGAGCCGAAGAAGGCGAACCCGATGTAGGTGCCGCCGAGGATGAGCGCGAAGAGGTAGCGGGGACTTCGTAGTCGTCCGAGCTGCACGATCAGCCGGTTTCGGGCCGATCGCACGGCCAGGTAGGCTACGGCTCCGATCACGAACCCGCCGGGCCTTCTCCACCCGTGAGGGCGAGGAAGATATCTTCCAGCCCGTGGCCTTCGAGATTGGGACGGCCGACCACGATTTCGCTGACCGTCCCCAGCGCCACGAGACGGCCGTTGTGCAGAATCAGCACGCGGGTGCAGAGCTCCTCGACGAGATGCAGCAGATGGGAGCTGAGCACGACCGCGGTGCCTTCGCGCGCGCGGGTGGAGATCGTCGATTTCATCCGGCGAATGCCACCTGGGTCGAGACCGGTGAGCGGCTCATCGAGCAGCAACAGACCCGGCCGGTGCAGCAGTCCGCAGCCGATCGCGAGCTTCTGCTTCATCCCTCGGGAGAGCTGACTGGCAAGCGTGTGACGCTTCGGCGTGAGCTCCATTTCTTCGAGCAGCGGTCCGATGCGCTCGACCGCATCGGAGACGCCATAGAGGCGGCCGACGAAGCGGAGATGCTCCTCCACCGTGAGATAGTCGAAGAGTTGCGGTTCATCGGGAATGAAGGCGAGCGCCGCCTTCGCGAGGAGGGGCTCACGAGCGAGATCGTGACCGGCAATGACGATTCGACCGGCGGATGGAGCGAGAATGCCCGCGAGGCTCCGGAGGGTCGTCGTCTTGCCCGCGCCATTGGGACCCACCAGGCCCAGGACCTCGCCGGCAGCCACGGCGAAGGTAAGGCCTTGCACGGCAGGGAAGTCTCCATACAGCTTGGACAGGGACTGGACGTCGAGCATACTCGCTCCGATTGAAACTTAGAGGAATCCGCGCGCGTCACTATGTGCAACGTGCTCGAGCACGTCTTCGAGGAGCATTACCGAATGAAAAACTACTGGACCAAAATCGCGCTCGGTGTCCTTCTTGTCTTCGGCATCGGCATGGGTGCGGTGTACGGCGCAAAGGCCATGGGCGGGAAAATCAGTCACGCCATGAACAGCACCGACCCCATCTCACTACCTATCGCCTTCGTTCCGTTCAAACTCAACGGTACCAAGCTCGGCTCGGTCGACAAAGTGATTCTGCTCCGCACCGAACCCAGGCATATCGCCTCCGCCAAGGTCATTCTCGAGCTCACCGATCCCGGCAGCGTTTCGAAACTGCAGGGCTGCAGCCTGGCGCTCGACGACGTCGAACACCTGAATGAGCACACGACCTTCCGTTGCGCCTCCGCGGACAGCGAGCAGGGTCTCACATCGATTGGCTATGCGATCATCCGGGGCACGACGGACTCGTTCCCGCTCCTCATGCCGACCAAGGCAGCCAACGACCTTCGCCAGACCAAGTTCGAGCTCCACGGCAAGGACTTCAACATGTCGTCCGACAGTGACTCCGCGTCGGACGCGCTCGATGCGAGGGCCGACTCCATCGATGACGCTTCGGACCGGGTGGCCGATTCCATGTCACACATCAGCGATTCGCTGGTGGAAGGCATGAGCAAGAGGGCGGATTCCATCCGCAATCATCCGGCGCAGCCGGGCGCGCGGGTCCGGGCCCACTCGCCGCATGCACCAGTCCCGCCCGCACGGCCTTGAGTGGATGGCCTGCCTGATCCTTCGCGGCCGAGGCAGTCGATATGATCCTGGTCATCGACAACTACGACAGCTTCACCTACAACCTCGTGCAGTACGTCGGCGCGCTCGGGGCCGAGCCGGTGGTCCGGCGCAACGACGCGCTGACGGTCGCCGAGGCGCTTGCCCTCCAACCGTCCGCTCTGATCGTCTCTCCGGGCCCCGGGACTCCGGCTGACGCGGGAATTTCAGTGGAGCTCATTCGTTCAGCGAGCGGGCGGTTGCCGATCCTCGGCGTGTGTCTCGGCCATCAGGCGCTGGGAGAGGCATTCGGCGGTCGAGTCGTACGAGCCGACCGCTTGATGCACGGCAAAACGACGCGTATCGTGCATGATCAGCAGGATCTCTTCGCTGGAATTTCCACACCGCTCACCGTGATGCGCTACCACTCGCTGGTCGTTAGTCCCGTGGGGCTGCCGAGCATTCTCGCCGTCACCGCGTGGTCTTCGGACCGACCTGAGGGGGAAGAGATCATGGCGCTCAGGCATCGCGAGCATCCCACCTTCGGCGTGCAATTCCATCCGGAATCCATCGCGACCGACGAAGGCCTGCAGCTCATCGCGAACTTCGTGGCCCTCTCTGCGCCCACCGCAGCATCAGCTTCGGGCGTATCCGGTAATTCAATATAACGCAAGTGCTTACGTGAACCCGCAAGAGCGGATCACTCTTCGGCACGACTTTTGACATACCGGCCCGGCGTTATTACGTTCTGAGATGCGCATCCTCGGTGTCATCCCGGCCCGGCTCGGGTCGACCCGTCTCCCCAATAAACCGCTTCAACTGCTGGCCGGCGAGCCCCTCGTGACCCGCGTGGTCGAACGTGTACGCGAACATGGACTGGTGGACCTGCTGGTGGTCGCCACAGAATCTCTGGAGGTCGCCCGCGTCGTCGAGCGTTCGGGCGTTCGCGCGATCATGACGGACGAAGGGCATTCGACCGGGACCGAGCGAGTGGCGGAGGTCGCACACCGGCCGGAGTTCGCCGATTACGATGTGGTGGTGAATATCCAGGGGGATGAGCCGTTCATCAGCCGCGAAGCGCTGCTCGGTTCACTCGAACGGATCCGGATGGGAGATGACGTCGGCACGGCATCGGCACCACTCGATGTGGCCCTGGTGGATGACCCCGCGAGGGTCAAGGTGGTGACGGATCTGCGCGGCCGCGCACTCTACTTTTCACGATTGCCGATTCCGTACCGCCGGGAGCCGACCGATTCAGCCGATGGACTCTACTGGCAGCATCTGGGCATTTACGCGTACACCCGCGGCGCGCTGGACCGGTGGGTTGCACTCCCGCCGACGGATGCCGAACGCGTGGAGCGGCTCGAACAGCTTCGCGCCCTCCAGAATGGTCTTACGATTGGTGTCGCACGTCTGAGTGCGACAGTACTGCCCGGAGTCGATACGCCCGAGGATTTGCGCCGCGCCGAGGCGCACTGGCTCGTCAACGAGAGGTAAATCCATGACGCACCCGCCGTCCCAGACCCGCTACATCTTCGTCACTGGTGGAGTGGTTTCTTCCCTCGGCAAGGGAATCGCCGCCGCCTCACTCGGACGCCTGCT
>JBDUEA010000225.1:0-5491 GCA_040002695.1 Gemmatimonadota bacterium
CAGGCCGCGCAGGATCAAACCGACTACGACGCGCTCAACTATCGCGACGACCAGTTCGACCTGTCCGACGCCCTGATCGCGCTCGCCATTTCCATGCTCGCGCTCACCGCGCTGACGCACAAGCGGTGGCTCTTCTGGATCGCCATGATCCCCACGTTCTTCGGCATCCTCATGGGACTGGCCGGCTTGCTCGGCTGGAAGATTCATCCCGACGCCATCACCCGGTTGCTCTCGTGACCTCGGCGTGAGTGACGCGCCCATCGAGCTGTTCCGACGATTGACCAGCGGCGTCTACGTGATTGGCGTGGCGTGGGAGGGGAAATCGAACGCCTTCACCGCGGCGTGGGTCACGCAGACCTCGTTCGATCCACTCTACCTCGCGCTCAATGTTCACACCGGCAATTTCTCGTATCCACTCGTGAAAGCGAGCGGAGCATTCGTCGTGAACGTGCTCGCCGAGGGACAGATCGAACTGGCGCGGCAATTCGGAACCCGATCGGGGCGGGATGGCGACAAGCTGGCTGGCGTGCGCTGGCAGCCCGCCGGGAACGGCGCGCCGATTCTCCTCGACGCGCTGGCCCACATCGAGTGCCGCGTCGTCAGCGCGACTCCCGCGGGAGATCATGAGGTGCTGATCGCTCACGCGACTGGAGGGCTGGTCCACAGGCCCGGAAGCCCGCTGCTCTATCGCGACACCGGAGAGCTCGATGGCAGTGCCAGCCTCTTTCCGGCGAAGTTCTAGAACGCATCAATTTCGCCGCCTTACGGCTTTCGGCGGCCGCCCTTCCGCAATTCCGGAAAATCCTCCTCACGAAATTCGTGGTCTCCGCGTCGGCCTTCGGCTCGCCGCCGGATCTCGAGTGCCCGGAGCTCGACCCGCCGGATCTTTCCCGAGATCGTTTTCGGCAGCTCGGCAAATTCGAGGATGCGCACGCGCTCGTATGGCGGGAGACGGGTTCGAATGAACTGGAAAATCGAGAGTGCGAGCTCGCGCGACGGTGTCGCGGTTCCCCTGAGCGCCAGGAAGGCCTTCGGTATGCTGAGCCGCATCGGATCGGGACTCGGTACGACCGCGGCCTCCGCGACGTCCGGATGTTCGACCAGCGCGCTCTCGAGCTCGAAGGGACTGATCCGATAATCCGAGCTCTTGAAGACATCGTCCACGCGGCCCACGTACGTGATGTAGCCGTCGGCATCGCGGTGTGCGACATCGCCGGTGCGATAGTGCCGCCCGCCGAGCGCTGCGGTGGAGAGTGCGTCGTCGCCGAGGTAGCCCCACATGAGTCCCATCGGTGGCGGGTCGAGGGGAAGGCAGATCTCGCCGTCTTCGGTCTCTTCGCCGTTCTCGTCCAGCAACGCGATCGTGTAGCCGGGAAGTGGACGTCCCATCGAGCCGGGCTTGACCGGTTGCCCCGGTGAATTGCCCACCTGCGCCGTGGTCTCCGTCTGGCCATACCCGTCGCGAATGGTGAGGCCCCACGCGTGTCGCACTCGCTCGATGACTTCGGGGTTGAGTGGCTCGCCGGCACCGACCACTTCACGAAGCGCCACCGGATACGCGCCAAGCTCCTCACTCACCAGCATTCGCCAGACCGTCGGAGGGGCGCAGAGGGTCGTGACACCGGTGCGGACGATCATCTCGAGCACGCGCTGAGCATCGAAGCGCGCGTAGTTGTAGCTGAAGACGGTGGCACCGGCGTTCCAGGGCGCGAAGGTGCTGCTCCAGGCATGCTTCGCCCAGCCGGGAGAGCTGATGTTCCAGTGGGTATCGCCTTCGCGGAGACCGATCCAGTACATGGTGGAGAGGTGGCCGACGGGATAGCTCGCCTGCGTGTGCAGGACGAGCTTGGGAGAAGCCGTGGTTCCCGAGGTGAAGTAAAGCAGCACGGGGTCGGTCGCGAGCGTCTCGCCATCCGGCACGAAATGGGGGCTCGCGTCGTCGCCATCGGTGAATGGGGTCCATCCGGCGGCGGTCCCCGAAGTGATGAGGCGCGAGTACGTGCCGGAAATGGTCTCGAACTTCGCCGCGCCTTCGGCGTCGGTGACGACGTGACGAATGGCGCCGCGGATCATGCGGTCCTCGAGATCAGCGACCGTCAGCAGCGTCGAGGTGGGGACGACCACGACGCCGAGCTTCATTGCCGCGAGCAGCGTCTCCCAAAGCGGGGCCTCATTCGAGAGCATGAGCAACAGGCGGTCGCCGCGCCGGGCACCGAGGGTACGGAGCAGGTTAGCAATGCGATTGCTCCGCTCCGCCATCTCGGCGAATGATCGAATCAGCTCGGAGCCGTCATCATTCACCAGCCAGAGCGCGGGCCGGTCGTTGCCAGCCGCCAAAACGTCGAAGTAGTCGAGCGCCCAGTTGAATCGATCGAGCCGTGGCCAGCAGAAGTCGCGATATGCTTCGGCGTACCGCTCACGATGGGCGAGCAGGAAATTTCGGGCCTTGAAAAATGCCTGTGCGTCGGGCATGGACGACTCCGGCGGACGATGAGACCGGTGATGGGTCCTGCGAAGTTGTCCCGATTGCTGGCCGAGGTCCAGCGGGGCCACTATTCTACACGCGGCCATGGACTCGCCGGTCGATTGCACGTCATTCTGGAGAGAGCCACTGATGAATCTCCGAGATCTCAATCAGGTCCCGCCCAATCTCCCCGTTCCCGTCGACGATGGAGCCGCACGGCATCTCGTCGGGATGGTACTGCCGACTGTGCGCATGCGGAGCACGCGCGGCGGAGACCTGGTCCTGAGCGATCTCGACTTGGGGACGACAATTTTTTATTGCTATCCGATGACCGGCCGGCCGGACCTCCCGAACCCCGAAGGGTGGGATGCGATTCCGGGCGCGCGGGGCTGCACGCCACAGGCCTGTTCGTATCGCGACCACTGGGGGGAGTTGCGCGGATTCGGCGCCGACGTCTACGGAATCAGTGCGCAGTCGACCGCGGATCAGCAGGAGGCCGCCGAACGTTTGCACCTGCCATTTCCGTTGCTGAGTGATGAGCAGGGAGAGTTCGCCCGCGCATTGCGGCTGCCGACCTTCGAGTTTGGCGGACGCCGGCTGCTCAAGCGGCTGGCGCTCATCACCCGGGCGAATCGAATCCGGGCCTGTTTTTATCCGGTCTTTCCGTCCGACTCGGATGTGGGACTCGTTCTCGGTTGGCTGCGTGAGCATACTGCATGACTCTTCACTGCCCGAGCGGGGCGCTCGGGCAGTGAATTCCAGGCGGAGCGGTTCAGCGTGAAGTTGGTTTGCGCCGCTTGAGCTCCTGCAGCGCCTGGTCTATTCGCCCGAGATAGCCGGGCACCGATTCCTGCGGCTGTCGGCTCGGGAGCACGTTGTGCACGTCGTCCGGTTCGCGGGTCCTTCCTTTCGGTCCTTCATCTACCATCAGATCGCCTCCACGAGACTCGACCGCGCGTTCGAAGCGTTCGACGGCTTCGAGCAGCGCCACGAGCTGCTCGCTCGACTCATGCCCGGTGAGAGTGACGCCGACGGCTCGAAGGCGGTCTCCGGTTTCCCGCATGGCGCGCTCGAGCTCCTCGCGCCGGTGCGGATCCTGGTCATCCTGGGCCTTGTCGACTGACGTTCCGTGGGCCGGTTTGGACATGGCGACCTCCTCGTTGAATTCAGCGAAATATTGTGGCGCGGCAGGGTCTGGGGAGCACGACACCGGGCGCGAGGCACCCATCAGGATGTATACCCCGAATGCGGCGGGGAAGGAATCTTCGTCCGAAGCCGCGTGAATGCGGCGATCGGAATGACGCTGATCAGATGCGGGGAGCCCGGGTCCTACCGATCGATGCTCTCGGTCTTCGATCCGAGGGGCGGCAAGGGCCGGCCTTCCCGGACCAGCGTGCAAAGCGTGGGGCCGATACGCTCGATCGGAAGCGTGTAGTCAACGACACCGCTGGAAATCGCCGCGCCGGGCATCCCGAAGACGCGCGAGGTCTCCTTGTCCTGGGCGATGACGACGCCGCCCGCCCTATGCACTGCGAGCACTCCGTCGAGGGCGTCGGTGCCGCCGCCGCTCAATACGACGGCGATGACCCCACTCCCAATGACGTCGGCAGCGGAACAGAAGAGCGGGTCCGCCGAAGAGCGGAGATGATGAATCAGGGCGCCGTCCCGACAGACGAACGTCCCGTCGGCTCTCAGGGCAAGGTGGAATTCGGAGGGCGCAAGATAGATCACTCCGGGGACAGGAAATTCTCCGGTTTCCGCCTGCTTTACGGTCAGGACTGTCGACCGCGCCAGTACATCCCGAAGGAGGTTTGGTCGCTGGATGCTACGGTGCAGGACCACCGCAACCGGGAGGGGCCAGTCCGCGGGAAGGGACGCGAGAATGATTTCAATCCCCTCGAGTCCGCCTGCGGACGCCGCGAGGACCACCAGTCTGAATTGTGAATCTCTGTGCATGCTCCATAGTGGGCGCGGAGGCCGAAAAAGGCCAGCGTCGGGGTCCGCGAGGGTGCATTTGGTGGGGATCCACAGATTGCGCCTGGGACGCAGATGAGGAGGTTGTTGGCGGTCCACAGATGACGCAGATGAAGTGGAGGCCTGCGGGTGCTTTCCAGCCTGGAAGTGTCTGCGGATGCTGCCCCAGGCCAACCGCTGATCGCCGTTCTCCTGCACTCCTCGGCGCTCTCGGCGTCTCTGCATTGACCGATCGGGGATCCACAGATGTCGCAGCGGACGCAGATGACATCGAGAACCTGCGGATGTCTTCCTTCCTCCCCGCCCTCGGCGGCTCCGCGGTTTGCAGTTCCCGATCGATGGGAACGGGCGGGAACCGCATCGTACTTCCTTGCGCCGAATCGGGTTATTGCGGATGTTCTCGGCTGACGCGATGCTCCGGTGCCGGTTTTCGCTGATAGTCTCCTCCAGACGAGCCATGATGCCCATCGGTCCCGATCCCGCGACCCGCTTTCCGTTGCCCGGTATCGACCGACTCGGGTTTCTGAAGAACTTCATCAGCCGGCCGAATATCATCGTCGGTGACTATACCTACTACGACGATCCACGCGGCCCCGCGCAGTTCGAAGCGCAGGTACTCTATCATTTCGATTTCATCGGGGACCGGCTCATCATCGGCCGATTCTGTTCGATCGCCGCACAAGCGACGTTCATCATGAACGGCGGCAATCATCCGACCCATTGGCTCACGACCTTTCCATTCCCGATTTTCGGCCATGGATGGGAAACCGCGAGGCCGGCCTCCTGGCCCACCCGGGGCGATACGACCGTCGGGAATGACGTGTGGATCGGCTATCGCGCGACGATCATGCCCGGCGTGACGATCGGTGATGGAGCCATAATCGCGACCGGATCGGTGGTCACGAAGGATGTGCCGCCGTTTGCGATTGTCGGTGGAAATCCGGCGACGATCATCCGCCATCGCTTCGATCCCGCTACCATCACCCGTCTCCTGGCGATCGCCTGGTGGAACTGGGACGCGGAACGAATCACGAGAAATGTGCGGGCAATCTG
>JBDUEA010000226.1:0-5479 GCA_040002695.1 Gemmatimonadota bacterium
ATCCACGTTGACGAAGACCCGCTCACCTGTGTCGTCCGCGGGACCGGCCGAATCCTCGACGACTACGAAAAGTACCGCAGCGTTCTGTCGTCCTGACGATGGCGATCGGCCCGGATCGCACGTATTCCAGACGGGACACCTTCCTCTTCATCACGTGCGCCGGCCTGTCGGTTCTGGCGCTCTTCGCTCCATCCTGGGGCGACCGCATCGGCCTCACCATCAGAGAGAGCATCCTGCGTCCGCTGGTCTGGATGCAGGAGCGCTCGGAAGAATCCAAGTCCAGTCGCAGTGTCCTTCTGCGCATCAGCGCCGAGCGCGACTCGGCCGCGTACGCGTCGCAGTTCCTCCCTGCGCTCCGGGCTGAGAATCAGCGGTTGCGCGAGCTGCTCTCGCTCGGACGTCGTCTCACCTCGCCATTCGTCGCGGCTGAGGTCCTCCATCAATCGGTCCCGACCGACGGTCGAACGCTCCTCCTGAGCGTCGGCTCAGCCGCCGGCATCGCGCAGTTCGACCCGGTGATCTCGCCTGAGGGGCTGATCGGCGTGATTCGAAATGTCGAGCGCAATCGGAGCATCGCGATGACATGGGCGCATCCCGAGTTTCGGGCGAGCGCCTTCACCGCCAACGGCTCAGTCTTCGGGATCGTCGCACGGAGCACACAGGTGTCCGGCAGCGAGATGCTGCTGCAACTGCGTGGCGTGGCCTATCGTGATACAATCGCACCCGGCACTGATATCGTCACCTCCGGGCTCGGCGGCGTCTATCCTCCCGGCATCCCGGTCGGGAAGGTGCTGGGGCTGGCGGCGGAGGAGACCGGCTGGGAGCGGGCCTACCTGGTCCGCCCCGCGGCCAATCCGGAGCGGGTGACGCACGTGCTCATCCTGCATGCGCCGGGCAAGGTCAACGAAGCGAGCGCCTTCTCGTCGGACTCCACGCCATGATCACGGTGCGTTCCGATCGAAACCGGCTGATCCTGGTGCTCGCGCTGCTCGTCGTGCTGCAGTTCGCCTTGCGTCCGCGTCTGGGGAATCCGAAGGTGGCGCCCGACTTTCTGATGATCGCCCTGCTGGTCTTCTCGATCCGCAGCAGTCCGGGCTCGGCGGCATTGGCGGGATTTCTCATCGGCATCGTCGGGGATTCGCTCACGCCGGCGCGGTTTGGCGCCGGAGCGCTGGCGCACACCGTCGTGGGTTACCTCGCCGCGTGGGGACGCGCGGTCTTCTTCGCGGACAATCTTCTGGTCAACGGGGGTTTCTTCGCGCTGGGACTCTGGCTGCGCAATCTGATCATGCTGCTCGCGAGTGGGACTTCCTCCGATTCGCTCCTGGTCGAGCTGGGCGTCTGGTCGCCGCTGCAGGCGCTCACGACGGCGTTCTGCGGCGCAATCGTGCTCATCGTCTTCCGGAACTGGCTCGATATCCGCCTCGAGGAATGAAAGAGTTTCAATCGTATCGCATGCAGGAACGGTCCACCCAGGCCCAGTGGATCGTGCTGGCCGCGTTCGCGGTGCTCATCGGTGCCTTCTTCCGTACCCAGGTCATCCAGTACGAGCGGTACCGCCTCCGCGCGCAGAATAACCGTCTCCGCCCCGTCCCGATGGCTCCGCCCCGTGGCGCGATCTACGATCGTCACGGCCTGGTGATCGCAGAAACCGTTCCGGGTTATTCGGTCGCACTGCTCGCATCGTCGGTCGACTCGCTCAGGCAGGTGCTCGAACGTTTGCGTACGATCGTACCGCTGGACAGCGGCGACATCCAGGGCGTTGTCGGACACTTCCTGCTGGCGCGATACCAGCCGGCGGTCGTCCTCGGGAGTGCTACACTGGAAGAGGTCTCCAAGCTCGAGGAGCGCCGGGCAATGCTCCCGGGTCTTGTGATCCAGTCGGAGCCGCGGCGGGTGTATCCGCTCGGCAAGGCGGTGGCGCACCTGGTTGGATACGTCGGTGAAGTGACCGAGGCGGACCTCGACGCCAACCGCTACCAGAATGCCCGGCTCGGCACTCTGGTGGGCAGGTCAGGGCTCGAACAGGAGTACGATGATTCGCTTCGCGGCAGTCCCGGCGTCCGGTATATCGAAGTGGACGCACGGGGGCGGCTGGTGCGCGAAGAGGGCGCCGCTCCGGCCCTCCTTCCCCTGCAGGGGCACTCGCTGGTCACGACGATTGATCTCCCGCTGCAGCAGTTCATCGACAGCATCTGGCCTGTCGGGGTGCGGGGCTCGATGGTCGCGGTGACACCGCAGGGAGAAATCCGCGCACTCTACTCGATGCCCAGCTACGATCCCAATGATTTCATCGGAGGTATTTCGGCGAAAGAATGGCGGGAACTGAACGAGGATAAGGCGGTGCCGCTCTATGACAGGGCGGTCCAGGCGCGCTATCCGCCGGGTTCGCCGTTCAAGCTCGCCATCGCGGCCATGGCGCTCCGGCGCGGCATCGTCGACTTCACGAGCAAGATGCCCGAGCCCTGTCGAGGCGGCCTCCAGTACGGCAATCGCTTCTTTCGCTGCTGGAAGCCCGCCGGCCACGGTTATCTCGATCTCACCAGCGCGATCGCCCAGAGCTGCGACGCCTATTTCTATCAGCTCGGTCTCCGCCTCGGGCTCGATGCGATCACCAAGGACGGCGTCCTCCTCGGATTCAAGGACAAGACGGGCGTCGATATCGTGAACGAGGTCTCCAACCTCTTTCCATCGAGCCCGGCGTACTTTGACCGGGTGTATGGCCCGCGGAACTGGAGCAACGCCGTAGTGCTCAACTTAAGCATCGGCCAGGGTGAGAATGCCCAGACGATGATGAACATGCTCAAGTTCTATCAGGCGCTCGCCAGCGGTGGCAAGGCCGTCACACCGTACATCGTCCACCCGCACAAGGAACAGACGCGGGATCTCGGGCTCACGGAGGCCCAGCTCGAGGGACTGCGGAAGGCGCTGATCGCCGTGGTCGAACGAGGCACCGCGGCCGCGAGCCGTCACACCGATCTGCAGGTGGCAGGCAAGACGGGAACTGCCGAGAATGCGCACGGGAAGCCGCACGCCTGGTTCATCGCCTTTGCCCCAGCCGACAAGCCACAGATCGTGATCGGCGGTGTCATGGAGAACATGGGCCACGGGACGTTCGTCGCGCCGTATGTGGTCCGCGCCATCCGCCGGTACATTCTGGGCCCGGACAGCGCGGGGAAGGCTCCCATCCGGGTGATCGTGCCTGATGAGTCCGCGCCAGGCCAGCTCGATCTGACTCCGGATACCAGCAGCGCTGCGGGAATCGATTCGCTGCCGCTTCGGCCGCAGACCAGCCCATGAGGAATATGGGTCCGGACCGGCCGCTGCTTCTCGTCACCTCCGGGCTGGCGTGCTTTGGACTCCTCACGCTCTACTCGGCTGGCCAGACCGACGTGCCGAGCATAGCGGGCGGTGCGTGGGAGCGGCAGATGGTGTGGCTCGCCGTATCCGCGGTGGTGATCGCGATCAGCTTCCGGATTTCGCCCCGGCTGCTCGAGTGGGCGGCTCCGCCGCTCTATGGCATCAGCGTCCTCGTGCTCGCCGTGACGCTGGTGATCGGAAAGGGTGCCGGCACGGCCGCCAGCAGCAAGAGCTGGATCGTGATCGCCGGGCATCCCATCGGGCAACCGTCAGAGCTGGCGAAGATCGCGGTTGTGCTCATGCTCGCGCGCTATCTGTCGAGCCGACGCGAAGCGCCGCAATCACTGCGGGAAATGATGGCGCCCTGTCTCATCGCCGGCGTGCCCGCGCTCCTCGTCCTCAAGCAGCCCGATCTCGGCAGCGCACTTGTCTTCGGCGGGATTCTGTTCGCGATGCTCTTCTGGGCCTCGGTCCGCCCCTCGCTGCTGTTCCTGCTCGCCTCTCCGGTCGTCAGCCTGCTGCTCGCATTCAATTTGTGGACGTGGGTTGGCTGGATGGTCGTGCTGGGTGTCCTGATGTATTTCTGGCGACCCTATCTGTGGGAAGGTGTCGTCGTCGTCATCCTGAACATCGCGATGGGGTTCGTGGCGTTGCCTGCCTGGCAGAGTCTGGCGAAATACCAGCAGAACCGATTGCTGACATTTCTCAATCCGGAGGCGGACCCGCAGAAGGCCGGATATCACGCCATCCAGTCGAAGGTCGCGATCGGATCCGGCGGCTGGCTGGGAAACGGCTACCTGCAGGGACCGCAGAAGCGGCTGGCGTTCCTGCCGGCTCAGCATACCGACTTCGTCTTCTCGGTCGTGGGCGAGGAGCTCGGCTTCGTGGGAGTGCTCGTTGCCCTGCTGCTGTTCCTCTATTTCTTCTGGACCCTGATCCGGATCGCTCGCCGGGCCACCGATCCATTTTCCAGCCTCGTCGTATTCGGGCTGCTTGGACTGCTCTTCACCCACGTTTTTGAAAATGTCGGCATGACCGTCAACGTCATGCCGATCACCGGAATTCCGCTGCCTTTTTTCTCCTATGGCGGGTCCTTCCTGCTGGCCTGTTCCCTGTGCGTGGGACTCTGTCTCAGGGTAGCATGGGATTCGAGAATGTCCGGCTATTCTGATACCTGACAATGACTTACGTATCGGGGACTGGCGCGAGGGGCGCCCGTAGCCCAGATTAGGTGCCTATGTCTTCTTGCAGGACTCTCTCTTCCCGCCTCCCCACGAGAGCCTATGGCCGTCATGGCATGGTTTAAGAAGGAGCGCAAACCCCGGACTTCGCAGCGGGAACGCCTGGAAATCCCGCCGGATGCCTGGGAAAAATGCGATGTCTGCGGGCACATCGACATCCGTGAAAAATTCGAGAAGGCACTCAACGTCTGTCCGGAATGCGGGCATCATCGCCGCTTCACGGCGGAGGAGTACGTCGAGCTGCTGACCGATGGCGGTACCTGGCGCGAGCTGAACGCCAACCTCCGCTCCGCCGACCCGCTGGGCTTCGAGCATTACGCCGACCGACTGATCGCCGCGAACAAGAAGGCTGGCAGCAGCGACGCCATTTACACCGGGACCGGCCGGCTGGATGGCGTTCCGCTCAATCTGGGCGTCATGAATTTCGCATTCATGGGCGGGTCGATGGGCTCGGTGGTCGGTGAGAAGATTGCGCGACTCGCCAGGCGTTCCGCCGAGAAGAGGATACCCCTGGTGCTGGTCTCGACATCGGGTGGCGCCCGAATGCAGGAAGGGGTGTTGTCGCTGATGCAGATGGCCAAGACCTCGGCGATGATCGCCCAGCTCAATCATCTCGCGATTCCCTACATTTCCATCCTTACGAATCCAACCACCGGCGGCGTTTCCGCCTCTTTCGCCATGCAGGGTGACGTCATCCTGGCCGAGCCTGGTGCAGTGATTGGCTTTGCGGGACAGCGCGTGATCAAGCAGACTATCGGTCAGGACCTGCCGGAAGGATTCCAGGCGGCCGAGTTCCTGCTCGACCACGGGCAGATCGACGACGTGGTGCCGCGCGCTTCGCTGCGTGAGACCACGGCGCGACTCCTTCGGCATATGCG
>JBDUEA010000227.1:0-5470 GCA_040002695.1 Gemmatimonadota bacterium
CCAAACTCGTTTCGAAATATCACGATGAATCCGCCCCCGGCGGCCGGGCGCATCGTCTGGTGATCGTGGCGCACCCCCTGCCGGAAAAATCCAATTCCAAAGAGCCATCATGAGCGTGAAGAAAGGCGCCTCCGGGCGCCGTTCCGTCCAGGTTGAAGTCGAGGACCTCGGCAGCACCCAGTCTGCGTTGGCGCGACGATCGGCAGAAGCCCAGTTGCGTACGATTATCGCCAGGTTCGCGCCCGCGCATCTACGCCTCATAGGCGCAATGCGTCGCTGGCTGCGAAAGCGCCTGCCCACCGCCTGTGAGGTGGTGTACGAATATCACGACTTCCTGGTCATCAGCTTTTCGCCGAACGAACACGGGTACGAGGGCGTTCTTGCGATCCGAGCGAGCGCGAACGGCGTCAAGCTGTTCTTCAATCGTGGCAAGGAATTGCCGGATCCCGCGAAGTTGTTGCAGGGCTCCGGCAAGCAGACGCGCTTTGTTGGCATGGAGGGCGCGTCTCCACTCGCTCGCCCCGAGGTCGCGCGCCTGATCGATGAGGCCATCGATCGCAATCGCGTGCCGTTCGCGCCCCTCGGTCGCGGGTCGGTGGTTATTCGTTCGGCGTCGGCCAAGCAGCGGCGGCGCCCCGTCTGACATGCGGTTGCACCTGACAAGGTCGCGTGCGCCGTGGCAGAAATTCGAACCCAAGGAGCCATCATGAGCGTGAAAAAAGAAGCCTCCGGACGCCGTTCCGTTCAGGTCGAAGTCGAAGTCCCCGGTACTCCCGAGGAAGTGTGGCAGGCCATTGCTACCGGTCCTGGTATCTCGTCCTGGTTCGTGCCCGTGGAGTTCGAGGAGCGCGACGGGAAGCCCGTCGCGCTCACCGTGAGCTTCGGTCCGGGTATGGAGGCCCGCTCCGTCGTGACGGCCTGGGATTCACCCCGGATGTTCGCGAATCAGTCCGACGGCTGGATGCCCGGCTCGCCACCCATGGCCACCGAGTGGAGCGTCGAAGCGCGCGGAGGAGGCATCTGCGTCGTCCGCATAGTCCATAGTCTTTTCGCCAGCACGGACGAATGGGACAACCAGCTCGAAGCCACCGCAACCGCGTGGCCCGCTTTCCTGCGCAACCTGCGCCTCTATCTCACGCACTTTCGCGGCCTGCGGTCGGCGATCATGCAGGTGATGACTCCCGTCGGTACGGAAGCGGACGCTTGGGAAACGCTGACCACCGCGTTGGGCGTGAAAGGCTTGAGCGTCGGGGAGCGTTGGACGACGCCCGCGGGTGTGCGACCGCTCAGCGGCATGGTGGAGTATCTCACCGAGAATCCGTACGACGCCCTGTTGAGGCTCGACAAGCCGGGGCCAGGCATAGCCGCCCTAGGCGCCATGACCTATCCCGGTGGCCCAAGCATGGTGGCGATGAACTTCTACCTCTACGGAGATCAGGCGGCCGCAACCGTCGCCCGTGAGACACCGCCGTGGCAGGCGTGGCTCCAGGAGCGCTTCCCGATGCCGGCAGAGCCGAGCAAGAACTGATGGAACACACTCATGGACTCAGAATTGGGATGGCGCTGGTCGTCGCGATGGGCCGTGGCGTGTCGGCTGCCGGAGCGCAGACCGATAAGTACCCGGAGATGGCGGCCCCCAGCCAATACCTGATGGAAAAAAATTCCGAGATTCAATTGGCGCGAACTGCCGCTCCCGAAACGATATCACGCGACGCGACGATACTCGTCCTGGGACGGCAGGGATACGAGACCGCCATTGAAGGGAAGAACGGATTTGTATGCTGGGTGGGAAGAAGTTGGATGGCTGCGTTCGACTGGCCCGAATTCTGGAACCCGAAGGTGAGAGCCGCCGACTGCATGAACCCACAATCAGCACGTGCGATGGTGCCGATCGCTTTTCTACGGAGCAGGATGGCGATGGCCGGTCGTTCGAAGGCGGAGATGCTTTCGGCAGTCAAAGCGGGGTTCGAGAACGGACACCTGCCGAAGCTCGAGAGCGGCGCGATGGACTACATGATGTCGAAATCGGCCTATCTCACCGACGAGGGCGACCATAACGCAGCGCATCTGATGTTCCTCATCGCCAGCATTGACGCCAAGGATTGGGGCTCTAACACAGCGGGCTCACCGGTCATGTCGGCCCCCTATTGGTTCTTCTTGTCGAATGAACCATCACAAATAAAAGGGCTGCCACCGATTCTTGTGTTCCTGGTCGGCGTGGCAACTTGGTCCGACGGAACGCCTCTGGGCCCGCATCACGACTGAGGTGGGAGCCGTTTGGGATCGATGCTGACAGAAGTAGAAACATCTATCGAGGTTCGACCGAGCGCCGTTCGCGACGACGGGGTCGGTCGAGATAACTCCTGGTTTGTTGGCCGACGAAATCGATCCCCTTACCCGGGAGTTTCAATGAACGCGACCCTGATGGCTGCTGCCGCCGTCGTGCTGATGACCTCGTGCTCGGACCCCAACGCAGCTCCTCGCGCCACGGTCGGCGGCGAGACCCTCGAGGGTGTCCGATCCGGAGAGGTGGCGGTGTTCAAAGGGATTCCGTACGCTCAGCCGCCGGTGGGCCCGCTACGATGGAAGCCGCCGATATCGCGTCTCGCAGGCGCCGGTGTCAGGTCGGCGGCAGCCTTCGGGGCGTCGTGCATGCAACCCCCATCGGACATGGTCAACTTCATCACCGCGGCGGCCAAGGTGATCGGGGCCGCGGACAAGGTCACCGATCAGCCGCTCAAGACGGACGAGGACTGCCTCTCCCTGAACATCTGGACCGGATCGATGGGGTCGGCGCCGAAACCGGTTATGGTCTGGATCCATGGCGGCGGCAATTACCTGGGCAGTAGCTCGGAGGCCATGTACGATGGGGCGGCGCTCGCTCGGCGCGGCGTCGTGGTCGTGACGATCAACTACCGGCTTGGGGTGTTCGGCTTTCTGGCGCACCCGGCCCTGGCGGCCGAGTCGCCGCATGAGGCGGCGGGGAACTATGGGTTGATGGATCAGCTGGAGGCGCTGCGGTGGGTCCAGCATAACATCCGCGCGTTCGGCGGCGATTCCTCCCGGGTCACCGTCTTCGGGCAGTCGGCCGGTGCACTCGACGTCACGCTGCTGATGGCGTCGCCGCAAGCCAAGGGGCTCTTTCAAGGTGCCATTGCTGAAAGTGGCGCGCCGATGACTGGCATGCCCGATCTCAAGACCAG
Source organism: Gemmatimonadota bacterium (assembly GCA_040002695.1). Taxonomy (GTDB): domain Bacteria; phylum Gemmatimonadota; class Gemmatimonadetes; order Gemmatimonadales; family GWC2-71-9; genus JBDUEA01. Next base: position 3,204 of record JBDUEA010000227.1, read on the forward strand.
CGGTGACGCCGGGGTGGCGCTCGCCAGGAAGCTCGGGGCCGACACGGCTCGCGATCCACTCGCCGCCCTGCGAGCGATGCGGGCCGGCGACGTGCTCGCGGCCGCGTCGATTTATGGCCCCAATGTCGATGGCTGGGTGCTGCCCGACGTGGCGGCCCGGATCTTCGAGCGTGGCGAGCAGCTCGGCGTGCCCCTCCTGACCGGCACCAACGCACTGGAATGGGCGTCGGTTGCGCCAGTAGCGCCGCTGGGGTTTGAGCTGACCGCGAAGGGATACCGGAACTGGGTGACCGCGGCGACGGGACCGGCCGCCCCGCGCGTCCTGCAACTCCTGCCCGCTTCGAGTGCCGGTGACGTCGAGCGGGCAGGCTTGCAGCTGATGACCTACTTCATGTTCACTTGTCCGACTCGGCTGGCGGCCCGGGCCGTGAGCAAGAGCGGGCACCCGGCGTATCTCTATCAATTCACCCGGGTCCCGCCCGGTGCCGAGAAACTGGGCGCGTTCCATCTGCTGGAGATCCCCTATGTCTTCGGCAACCCGCCGGCATGGATCCCCCGGGACCAGACCGACGACCGCTTGAGAGCGGCGATCATGGATTACTGGGTTCGGTTCGCGACCACGGGAGATCCTAACGGCGGGACAGCTCCTACCTGGCCCGCCTACGAAGCATCGGGCGAGCCCTATCTGAATCTTGGCGACACGGTCACGCCGAAGGCCGGCATGACCAAGGACGTCTGTGAAGCACTGGAGCCGGGGATGCGCGGGGCCTGGGCCATGGTTACGCCGAAGTAGCCGGCCGCGCACGTCGCGCGTCAACATTCTGACGTCGGCACGCCCTCAACTATTTCATCGACTTCACGTGCTCCACGAATTGATCGAGGGCGATCTCGGTCCCCTGCAGAAAACCCGACGTTTTGTCTGTCTCAAAGTCAGCTTCATTCCGATGCAGCGCCGTGAAAACGTAGCGCGTTCCGGTTCCCACAGTTTCCATGGTCATGATGGCAGTGATCGGAATGTCGTCAAAGACTGCCGGGCGATAGTCCGGAAACAACATCGAAGTCCAGACAAGTCGCTCCATCGGAATAACGTCCAGGATACAGCCGAGGTTGGGAACCGCCTGCCCCTCTGCCACTGCAATGTCGATTCTGAAGATGCCGCCCGGTCGCACATCCATTTCGCAATGCGAAACACGACCCCAAGGCTTGGGCATGTACCACTCCTTGAGATGTTCCGGTTTCGTCAACGCTTCCCAGACGAGATGCCTGGGAGCGTCGATGAACCGTTCGAGAGCGAAATCAAGTTTCGGATTGATTGTGAATGGCTTGCTCATGATTTGGATTCCTTCTCCTTGAGTTGTTTGACGTATGCGTCGAAGCGGTCCAATCGGGCTTCCCACAACTGACGCCGCTCGGTCAGCCAGTTCTCGGCGACCTTGAACCGTTCGGGTGCGATCTCATACGTCCGCACCCGCCCTCGCTTCTTCGACTTCACCAGTCGGCTCTGTTCAAGAATCGACAGGTGCTGCACGAACGAAGGGAGTTTCATGTCGAATGGCGCCGCCAGCTCGTTGACCGTGGCTGGTCCTTCAGAAAGCTGCTCCAGGACTTTCCGCCGAGTCGGATTGGACAAGGCGTGGAAGACTTCGTCGGCGACTGCGGAATGAGTCATTTCCACACCATCCGGTTGCTTGGGTTACCCGATCGGATTGCGAGAATCTATCCTTCGACAATACTTAGGTCAATACCTAAGTATGTATTTTCCCTACACCCCGGCTATTTCCTATGCGCGCCTGTCCAATCCGAACGGTGCCCCGCCATCGCGGGATGATGGCTGTGCTGTTGCTGCTCTTGCTATCGGCGATACATGCAGCCTACGCCGAGCGTGTCCCCGATGCCGCTCGAACCGGCGTGGACTGTGCGGCGGCGATGACGATTGCACTTCCCAACGCGCGCATCACCGCCGTGCGCGCTGTCGTTCCCAACGACTCGCTGCGCGCACTCGGCCAACGTCCGTACTGTCAGATCGAGGCAACCATCGACTCGGAGACGCACATCGTCGCGCTGCTCCCCAATGACTGGAACGGACGATTCCTCATGGGCGGCGCCGGTGGATACGTGGGTGACGTGCAGAACCAGTCCGAGTCCTCGGTGCACGAGGGGTATGCCACCGTGGGCACCGACGCGGGCCATAGCGCCTTCAGCCTCAGCGCGGGGTGGGCGCTGCACAACGACCAACGGATCGCGGACTTCGCGTATCGCGCGGTGCA
>JBDUEA010000228.1:0-5469 GCA_040002695.1 Gemmatimonadota bacterium
CAACCGCGATCGCCCTGGTACTCATGGCATCGTCCATTGGTACCCTCAACGCCCAGGGCTGGATCGAACGGCCGATCGATCAAACCCGGCTCCCAAGTTCAATCACCCGTATCAGTTCACAGGTTCACACCACCATCGAAGGAAGGGTCGCCCGGGTCGAGGTGGAGGAACAGTTCCGAAACGGCGGGGGCTCGATCGCCGAAGGAACCTATCTCTATCCGATGCCCGGCGAAGCCGTCTTCACCAACTTCTCGCTCTGGATGGGAGAGCAGGAAGTCCGCGGCGAGATCATGAACGCGGACCAGGCGCGCGGCGTCTATGAAGCGATCGTGCGTCGGCTCAAGGACCCTGCCCTGCTTACACTCGCCGGTCATGGCCTCGTGCGCGCACAGATCTTTCCCGTGCAGCCGGGCGAGACCCGCAAGGTCGTGTTGCGCTATACGATGCTGCTCGATAGGGCCGGAGACGCCCTTCGGCTCCATTACTCGATCGGACAGCGGGATCAGCCCAGAATGCACGCCATGGGAGACGGGCCGCGCAACGACGGCGTCTTCAGCTACCATCTCACCGCCCCGCGCGCCGACGACTACGGCACGCCCTACTCTCCCACCCATTCGATCACCACACAGCGCGTGGGCGACCACCTGGAAATTTCGCTGGCACCCGACGCGGCCGGTGACGTCGAGATCTTCCTGCCGCTACGTCGCGGACTCGTCGGTACCAGTGTCGTCACTCACGCGTCCGACGGAGAAGATGGCTACTATATGCTCCTTCTCGCGCCCCGGCAAACCGCCGACGGTCCGGCCGTCCCTCGCGATCTTTCGCTTGTGGTGGACGTCTCGGGCTCCATGTCCGGCGAAAAGATTCAGCAGGCGCGCGCGGCACTGCTCCAGGCGCTCGGCACCCTCGCACCGTCGGATCGCTTTCGCCTGGTGGCGTTCTCCTCCACCGTGCGCTCCTTCCGGAGCGGCTTCACTCCCGCGACCAGCGATAACCTGCGGGAGGCGCGACGCTTCGTGGACTCCCTTGAAGCCGACGGCGGGACCAATATCGCCGGAGCCCTGGACGCCGTGCTCGGTGATGCCGTGGCGGAGAACCGCCTTCCAATCGTCCTCTTCCTCACGGACGGCATCCCGTCCGTCGGGGAACAGGCTCCCGACCGAATCGCGGAGCTTGCCGGCAGTCGTATCGGCCGGGCACGCATCTTCACCGTCGGAATTGGAACGGACGTGAACACCTACCTGCTCGACCGGCTCGCGAAGGAAGGACGGGGCAGCGCCCAATATGTCGCTCCGGGGGCGAACGTCGAAGTGGCGGTCGGCGCGCTGCTGGACAAGCTCCGGCGCCCCGCGCTCGTCAACCTCCGGGTGGTCAGCGCCCCGGTGGACCTCACCCAGTCATATCCTGGTCACCTGCCGGATCTCTTCTATGGCGAAGAACTGGTAGTGTTCGGGCGATATCATGGGACGGGTGACGGACAGGTCGTCGTCGAAGGCGAGCGGAACGGCCGGCGCGAACGGTTCGAGGCGACGGGTACCTTCGCCGCGACCGCGCCCGGCAACGAATTCATTCCGCGCCTCTGGGCCTCGCGCCGCATTGGTGAGCTCACCCGTCAGATCCGGCTCGAAGGAGCGAGCGACGATCTCGTGAGCCAGGTCAGGGAACTCGGCCTCCGGTACGGCATTCTCACCGAGTACACGTCGTATCTCGTGCAGGAGCCTGGCGCAGTGGTCAACCGCAATCGGGAAGACCGCCGCTTCGAGCCGGCGAGCAACAACGCCCCTGCCGCTGCGCCAGCGGCCCAGACCGGCAAGGTCGCTTTCCAGCGCGCCCAGGAGAGTTCACGCATGGCCGGCGCGTCATCGCTCGCGGAAGCGGACGTCGTCGCGGACGAGAAGCAGGCTTCTCTCGCCGGTCCCTCCCAGACCGCAGAGCTCAAGCGAATCGGCGGACGATTATTCGTGAAGACCGGCGCCGTCTGGACGGATGCGGCGCATAGAGATAGTCTGCCCATCGTTGACGTGGCGCCGTTCACCGACGCCTACTTCCAGCTGGTGAAAGCGCTGCCCGAGATCGCACCCTGGCTCGGTGCGGGAGACCAGGTGCTGATCGCCGGCCGTTCCGTGGGCGTGCGGATTTCGCCGTCGGGCGCCCGGAGCTGGAGTGACAAGCAGCTGGAGACGTTGGTCAAGTCGTTCCGCGGCGCCTGACCCCGAGGCCGGACATTCCGTGACCGATCAGATTTCGGAGCTCTTTCAGCAGTACCATGCGTCGCTCGTCCGGATGCTCTATCGCCGGACGGGCGACCAGGACCGCGCCGAGGACCTTGCGCAGGAAGTTTTTGCGCGGGCGCTCGCGGCGCCGCCGGACAATCCACGGCCCTGGCTGTTCGCCGTGGCGCTCAACCTGGTGCGTGATGACGGACGGCGTGCCGTCCGGCAGGGCCGGCGCCTGCAGCTGATGAAGGCCGAATCGCCCTCGTCGTCTCCCCCGCCCGATCAGGACCTCGAAAAGGGCGAACAGCTCGGCTACGTACGCGCGGCCCTCGCGCTGCTCAATGAACGGGACCGCGAAGTTCTGCTCCTCAAGGCAGAGGGGTTCGATTACGATGAAATCAGCGCGACCACCGGGCTGGCCAAGGGAGCGATCGGTACCACGCTCGCTCGTGCCCGCCGTCGGCTCGTGGAAGCGTATCGCGAGCAGGAGAAGGACAAGCATGTCGCATCTTGACGAAGGAATGATGAACGCGCTTCTCGACGGCGAACTCGATGCCGACGAGCAGCGCGAGATTGAGCGGCACCTCGCGACGTGCGCCGAGTGCGCTCGCCGGATGCTGGAGGTTCGCGAATTTTTCGGCGAGGCCGATGCGATCATCGGCAAGCTGGAGGTTCCCGGCTCCACCCGCCCCGTCGTGCTGCCGGGAAGCGCGTCGAAACATCTGGTCGGACCGACGCTGCTGCCGAATGGACTGCCCTCGGCGCCTGAGGCGGCGCCGGTCAGCACTCGGCTATCGAGGTATCGCCAGCTGGCGTGGGCCGCGAGCGTCGTGCTCGCCGTTGGCCTCGGATATTTCGCGAGCGGACAGCATCGAAACGAGACCGAATCCGACGCGATCAGGGTGGCGAGCAAGAGCGCGGACACTGCTCACCAGCCTTCGGCTCCATCCGAGTCCCCTTCCGCCGGAGCGGGAGGAGCCACCGATGAGCGTGCTCGCACCGACGCCCCGGCTGCCTCCGCGGTCCAGACATCGCCGCAATCCTCACCGGGTGCATCGCGGAAAACGCCGGAACCAGGTTCGGACCGAGAATCATCACGGGGTGCGGTGAACAATTCCCCGCCGGCCGCCCAGGGATTCAGCGCTGCAAGTGTCGAGTCCGGGGTGACCACGCGGAAACAGGCAGAGCGTCTCGAGGGAACAAGTGGGAATGTCGGCCAAACTGCCGATGCAGCGACTCACGCTCCCGCGCCCACGCAACAGGTTCCGGCCCCGTCCGGAACCCCCTCTCAACCGCCGATGTCCGCGGGCCGGACCAACTTGGCGGACCTCGTAACAAATGGCACGGCTCGCGCGTCGGGACAGCCCGCAGAGCGTCGATCCGCGCCGGCCGCCAAACCTCTTGCGGCGGAGACGACGAGGGTGCAACCTCTCCCGGTCGACCGGTTTGCGGCGGTGGGAACTCCACCCTCCGAGGTCGGAATCGTGCCGCCGAACACTCGGCCGAGTTCCCCGGGATTCTTTCATATAACGATGGATGATGCCGTGCGACGCCTCGCAGGCACGATTCATCTCATCGATGGTATGACCCCGGACCGAGTGGAAGCCGCGTCGGGGCGGGTGGTCGCCGGGGCGGAGCCCGGACCGGAGGTCGTCAGGATCATCTATCTGGACCCCCCTGGTCGCGAAATCTGGCTGGACCAGCAGCGTTTCCGGGCGTGGGCGACCCTCGAAAAGACCGATACGAATGACGCGAGCCGCCTGGGTAGTCCCTCGCTTCTTCCCGGGGATACCGTCGTCTCGACGGCCAATGGTGGCACGACCACGGTGCGCTGGCTGGATGGCAGAGGGTTCTGGCTTTCGTTGACCGGAAACATCGGCGCCGATTCCGTCCTGGCGCTCGTCAAGCGGGTCAGGTGAGTCGGGTCACGACGGCCGTCCCCGGATCGCGCTAGATTGAATACCGACTGTCGGCTCCGGGAATGGGGCAGGACACACCCGGAGGAAAGAACCGAGGGAAATGTTTTCATTCCACGTCAGTGAACACACGCTCGACTCTCTGCTCAGGCACCGGCTCTCCGCCGCGCAGCTGGCCAGACTGCAGCAGCACGTGCAGTCCTGTCACGCCTGTTCGAGGCGGGTCGAGGAGTGGCGCGATAACTACCAGGAAGTCGAAGCGGCCATTCCGGCGATGGAACACACCTCCTTCCGGGTGGCGAGTCTCCCCGGCGCGCCGATCGTACTGGTGCCGTCCAGTCCCGGCGAGTTTCGGGCTTCCTTCGATGTTTCCAAGCTCCTCTGGCCAGCGGCGGTGATTCTCGCGCTCGCCGTCGGGTTCGGAGCGAGTCGTTTTACCGGCAGTCAATCGGAAGGGATGTCTCCACCGCCTCAGGCCGATCTTCCTCCTGATCCGAGTCGTGCGGCGACCCCCGCGCCGACCAGCCCTGCCCTGCCTGCTATCGCGACTCGCGATTCACTCTCCGCATCCCGACTGAGCGACTCCCTGCGCCAAGTCTCGGCTGCCCGTCAGGCGGCGACCAAGCCGGCACCCCCGGTCGCGCAACCCGTAAGTCGGCCCGCCCCCCAACCCGCGGCCACCGCGGCCAAATCGGGAACGACGAAGCCGACGGGCCAGGTCGCGACCAACGCCAGCCGTTCGGCTACACCAGCACCGCAGCCGCCATCACGATCCGCGCGAGACACCGCCAGTCAGCGGCAAGCACAGCGCCCCCCGGCCACGCAGCCCGCAACCACACCGGCGCCGGTCGCATCGAGACCCGCGCCGTCGCGGCCGTTCACCGAATCTTCCGAATCGACCGGCACTCCACCGAGCGCCATCGGCTTCACCCGCATCGGTCTCGACGCCGCGGTTCAGCGGCTCGGCGGCTCTATCCGGCTGATCGAAGGACTCGATCCCGATCATATTGAAATCGGGCCCGGAGACAGCGTGCCCGGCGCACAGCGCGGCGCCGATGTGGTGCGGGTGATCTACCGCGCGAGAAATGGCGGACGCATTCTGCTCGACCAGCAGCGGATTCCGGCCGACGCCTCCGGTTGGAGACACGTGAATGATCCGCTTCTCGAGAATGGCGACACGCTCGTCGGCACGTCGCCCGCCGGTGTGAGCGTGGCGACCTGGGTGGATCCCAAGGCATACTGGATTTCCGTCGTTGGCCAGATGAGCCAGGACTCCCTCAAGCGCATGCTTCGCAGAGTGCGGTAGGTATTAGGTGTTAGGTGTTAGGTGTTAGGTG
>JBDUEA010000229.1:0-5414 GCA_040002695.1 Gemmatimonadota bacterium
GTCATCCCTTCGCGGAAGGCAAGTCGACCCGGTTTGCGCACCGCTCCGGTGATCGCGACCCAGCGCTGCGGCCGGAACGTGGTGCGCGAAAAGACCTGGAGCTGATCGTCTTCCTTGAGCGGTATGTCGTCGGTGATCGCGCCGGTCGAATCCTTGAACGCAGTGCGCAGCTGAATCCGGTTCGAGTCCGCCTCCAGCCGGGTGATCAGGATCTGATCGAGATACACGTCCGGCTTGGGTCCCCCCGCGAGTCGGATCGCCTCGCTCACCTTCATGCCGGGTGTGAAGCCGACGGGCCCCTGGACCCAGACGTCCCCGTTCACGGTGACAAAATTCCGCCGTCGGTCCGCGACCGCGAAGACCACGACGCTGTCACCGCCGAGCATCGGAATCGCGGGGCCGTACCCGGTGAAAAATTCCTCGGAGGCAATGTCCACGACGGAGCGATCCGGGCCGCCGGCCACCTGCGCGTCTGGTGGCAGAATCCGGTTGATCTGTACCCGGCGCCGGAGCGCCGTGGCCTCGAAGCCGCCGGCTGCCTGCAGCAGGTCACGCAATGTCTCGGTGGGTTTCACTTCGTAGATCGCCGGCCGCACGACTCTTCCCGTGACCTTCACCTGGGGTCCGTGAACCGGCACGAACACGACGTCTCCCGTCTCCAGCCGGATATCGTGGCTGTTCATGCCGCGGAGGAGGTAGTCATACACATCGAGCGAGTCGACCAGTTTCCCGCCGCGACGGATCTCGACGCGCCGAAGGCTTCCGTTGTCGGCCGGTCCGCCCGCGGCATAGAGCGCAGTGAGTGCCGTGCCCGCGCCGGAAACCTGGTAGGAACCGGGCCGCACCACCTCGCCGATCACGAAGATCTGGTTCATCCGGAGGCGCGAGACCGTAACCTTGAAGTGAGTCGACGCGTTGTCTCCTCGTCGAACACCGGAATAGACACGTCCCAGTCTCGTGTACAGCAGATCCTCGAGCTGGCCCAGAGTCAGGTTGGCGACATAGAGCTGCCCTACCTGCGGAATCGCGATGAATCCGTCGCGGGTGACGGTGAGCGTATGCGACTGCTCGACATCACCGCTCAAGAGCAGCACGAGCACGTCTCCGGCCCCCAGTCGATAGTTCTCGTCGACCGGTCCGGATGCCGACGGCTGGAACTGGGTGCCCGAGCGCCGGAAGACATCGAGGCCGAACACTGTCAGGGGTTTGACCGCCCTCTGTCGCGGCAGCGTCAATCGTCGCTGGGAGAGGCGGCGTACCATCGCGGCGCGTGCGCCGGAGTCGGCGGGCAGCGAATCCACGCCGAGCGAATCCAGGACCAGCGAATCGAGTCCCAGTGAGTCGGCGCGCCTGATATCCATGACCCGCTGGGCGGAGTCCGAGACGACGCGGAACGAATCGGCCTCCTCGGCGCCGACGAGCCCGAGAGTCTGCACCGCGTCGATCGTGCTGCCGTTCGGAGCGACGTTGCGTGTGGTGTCGGATCCGTTCAGGTAATCATCGAGCAGATTCTCCGGATATCCGGCCGCACGGAGTCGTGCCCTGATCTGCTCGGCGGTCAGCCCGGACGCTCCGATCCGCGACCGCAGCTGGGCGACGAGGTCCGGGCGGGTGCGCAGCAACTCCTTGGCCTGATCGGGAGAAGGAAGCTGCGAGGGAATCTGGGCGAAAAGGACGGAAGGAGCGACGGCGAGAACTGCGAGCAGGGCCACGGCCGAGACCCAGCGGTACCGGCGCAGGAAGTTGTGAATTCGCATAGTGCTAGAAGGTGGACGGCGCATTCGAGGCGGTCAAGTCACGCTTCCCGGTTCCGCTCAGGACCCGCACCCAGAAATCGAGTGTCCGCCGAGCAATCGCGTCGTCGACGTACTGCGCCATCACCCGCTGGCGGCCTTCGCGACCGAAGCGCTGCCGTTCGCGCGGCGTGTCCGCGAGGTGCTGCAAGGCGGCAGTGAGCGCAGGGACGTTGTCCTCGGGGACCACGAGCCCCGCGGTGTCGATCAACTCCGGAATTACGCCCGAATCGCTGCCCACGACCGTCACGCCGTGACCCATCGCTTCGATCAGCGGCTGGTGAAAGGTCTCAACCCAGCGCTGCGTCGTGCGTGAGGGGACCGCGAGGCAATGCAGGTCGGGCCAGAGCTTCCGCAGTTCCTCGGGAGGGAGCGCGCCCATCCATGTCACCCGCGCCGCAATTCCAAGGCGCTCGGCGAGTGCCTCGAGCTCTTCCTGCGCCGGTCCGCTCCCGACCACAGTGAGCGTCCATTTCCCGAGCAGCTTGACGCAGGCTCGAAACAGGATGTCCAGCCCCTTTTCCGGGACCAGCCGTCCCACGAACCCGATCGCCAGGCCATGATGCTCGTTGTGCGGCGTATCGAGAGGAGGACGCAGGCCGAGCTGCGGGATCACCGCGGTGGGGATGCCTGGTCGGGCGCGGGCGAGCAGACTGGTCGCGATCCGGTTTCCGCCGACAATGCCATTCACCCGCTGCAGTGTCCGGCCTCTCCGCCAGCGGATGCTGAGCGGATAGGTGCGCGGAACGCTCTCCGAGCTGAAGAGCGTCATGGGGACTTCGAGTCGCGCCGCGTGTCCGCTCGCGGCGGAGGCGGCGAGCGACCAGGTTTCCTCTTCGATCTGAATGAGGTCCGGCCGGAAATCGGTGAAGAGTTTTCGAAGGCCCGTCCGGCTCCAGCGCACGGCACCCGGCGTACCGATAGGACCGCCGACCGGAATCGGAACCACCCGCACACCATTGTCGTCGCCCCAGCTCGTGGTCATCGGTTCGCCGAGGCCGAGCTGGACCCAGCGGTCGGGGACCGCGACCGCGATCGCGCAGCCCAGTCCGGCAAGCGCGCGCAATTTGCCGCGCAGCGAGGCTTCGACGTACGTATGCGAGATGACGACAGCGCGCACGAAATTCCTTTCAGCGAATCAGGACAGAGAAGCGAGCAGCTCCCGGACGGCCGCTGCGACTGACCTGGCCGCGGCACCGGAGCCGTAAGCGGTACGATCCCACCCGGCATTCCCTTTCCAGCGAGTCATCTGGGCCGTCGCGGCGATCGGAAGGTCGTTCGCCACCCTGGCGGGAGATACCAGCCGGTTCGCACCGAGCTCGACGGTCTCCACCCACTCGGTTTCGTTCCGAAGGGTGAGGCATGGCGTCCCCAGCCAGTAGGCCTCGCGCTGCACACCACCCGAATCGGTTGCAACCAGCGCAGCGTGGCGGGTGAATGCCAGGCTTTCGAGATATCCGACGGCGGGGATCACGCGCAGACTTCCGGAAGAAGGGAGTCCTTCAGCCGCGAGCAGCGCGAGTGTCCGGGGATGGGCCGCAAGCACGACCGGCATTCCGAGGAGGGCCAGCGCGGCGGCGGCTTCACGGAGCAGTCGCGGATCTCCCACGAGTTCGGCCCGATGCAGTGTCGCGAAGACGTATTCGCCGGACTTGAGCTCCGCGGTCGGCGGCAGCCCGAGATGGTCCGCCTGGCTCCGGAGGACATCGTAGGCGACATCGCCGCTTTCCACGACTCGGCTCCCGGGATGTTCGGTCCTCATCCGGCGCGTGGCTGCGCCGGATGGAGTACACAGCACCGTGGCGAACCCGTCCACGGCGCGGCGGTTGATTTCCTCCGCCATCAGTGAATCCGCCGCCCGGAGCCCGGCCTCGACGTGCACGACCGGTATCCGGAGCTTGGCCGCCGCGAGCGCGCAGCCAAGGGTCGAGTTGGTATCTCCGATGACGACGACGACTCTCGGCTGGTTCTCAAGGAGGGCCGCTTCGGCGCGAATCAGGATGGCGGCGGTCTGCTCCGCGTGCCCCCCGGAGCCTACCTCGAGAAACAGATCGGGAGGGCGGGCACCGAGTTGCTCATACAGCAGGGCGTTCAGAGCATGGTCATAGTGCTGGCCGGTGTCCACGGCGAGGACGGTGCCGACGGATGCCAGTGTGGTCCGGAGTACGCTTGCCTTGATGACCTGGGGACGGGTACCGTAGCACAACGCGATGTCATGCCGGGTCATCAGGATGGACTCCAGGTCGTTTGGCGCGTGTAAGATGGGGGCATCACCGCGGCAATTGTAGGGGATGAGTTGACAGCGTCGCTTGGACCCGCTCAACTTGCGTCACCGTCGGGAGCTGCCGGGCCTCACGCCCACTTGCTCCGTCTCCTCATGCCCGCGCGTGCCGCGCGCCTGGATTCGTGCATGCGCATCCTCCATCTCGCGAAATATTACTGGCCCCGCTCGGGGGGCATGGAGCGCGTCGTCCAGGATCTGGCGGAAGGAGCGGCCAATCTTGGCCACGAGGTGTCGGTCGTTGCCGTCGAAAGCAACACGATGCGACGGGTCGGCGGCAGGCAGCGCTCGACGGTAACCAGGGTCTTCTCATTCGGCGCCCTCGGCTCGGAAGAAATCGCCCCGGGATACCTCGCCGCCGCCCGGCGTCGAGCGGATATCATCCATCTGCACCATCCGCATCCGCTCGCCGACGTGGCCTGCATGCTCCGGAGCCGCCGGACACCGCTGGTCGTGACGCAACATGCCGACGCGAAGCGCCCGGCCTATGGCGTCCTCTCCCGGGCCATCATCCGGCGTGCGGCCGCGGTAGTCGTCCCCAGCCGCAGCCATATCGCGCTTTCGAAAGAGCTGGATGGATTCGAGAGCAAGACCGAGGTGATTCCGTTCGGGATCGACGTCACCCGCTGGAATGGCATTTCCCGGAGAGCGATGGACGCGCCGCCCAAGGCGCTGTTCATCGGGAGACTGTTCCGGTACAAGGGTCTCGATGTGCTGCTCCGGGCACTCGAGCGGGTCCCGGACCTCCGGCTCGACATCATCGGTTCCGGCCCCGAAGGGCCTCGGCTCCGGACGCTGACTCAGGCGCTGGCGCTCACCGACCGGGTGAAGTGGTTCGGGGAGTATCCCGATGAAGATCTCCCGCGCCGGATGATGGACGCCGATTTCCTGGTGCTGCCCTCAGTCACCGTCGAAGAGATGTTCGGCATCGCCGTGCTCGAAGCGATGGCGGCGGGCCGACCAGTCATCACCACGACCGTCCCGACTGGCGTGCGCGAAGTCAACGTCCCCGGCGAGACCGGACTCGAGGTGCCGCTCCACGACGTCGGTGCGCTCGCACAGGCGCTTGAAACGCTGGCCCACAATCCGTTTCTGCGAGAGCAGATGGGGGAGGCGGGTCGCCGACGGGTGGAACAGCAGTTCACTCGTGAGCTCATGGCGGAACGGCACATCGGCCTGTACGAGCGGGTGATGGCGTATGCGGGGGAGGTGCCGGGGGAGCAGTACTAGATATACTGAGTACTGAGTACCGAGTACTGAGTACTGAGTACTGAGTACTGAGTACTGAGTACTGAGTGCTGAGTGCTGAGTACTGAGTACTGAGTACTGAGTACTGAGTA
>JBDUEA010000230.1:0-5411 GCA_040002695.1 Gemmatimonadota bacterium
GCTGAATGACCTGAAGATCCGGGCCGAAGATCTTCACGCCGAGTGACGTCCGGATACCCGTCGATAACATGTCCGTCCGGTTCTTGATCGGCATGGTCCAGCTGTTCACCGCTCCGGTCATGCGAAGGTGCTGGTCCATCTCCGCGATCAGCTGATTCTGCGTGAGTCCCGGCCGCCAGTCGGCCGGCGGCTTCAGGTTTACCGTGGTCTCCACCATGGAGATCGGCGCCCAGTCGGTTGCGGTATTGGCCCGTCCCGCCTTCCCCCACACCGATGCCACCTCGGGAAACGTCATGAGAATGCTGTCCTCCACGTGAAGCAGGAGCCGCTGCTGTGTCAGCGACACGCTCGGCAGCGTGTTGGGCATGTACATCAGCGAGCCTTCCTGCAATGGCGGGATGAACTCGCTACCGAGCCTGGAGAGAGGATACAGCGTCACCGCCAGGAGCAAGACGACCGCGGTCAGCACGAGCAGGCGCGCGTCGATCGCCCAGCGCAATACCGGCCGGTAGATGCGGGCGGTCCAGCGGTTGAGTGGATTCGCCTGTTCTGGCCGGATCTTTCCCTTCACGAAGAATCCCATCAACACGGGCACCACGGTCACTGAAAGGAGAGCCGCCGCGGCCATCGCGAAGGTCTTGGTCAGGGCGAGAGGTCGAAAGAGCCGCCCCTCCTGATCCTCGAGCGTGAAGACCGGAAGAAAAGACACGGTGATGATGAGCAGCGACATGAATAGCGCCGGCCCCACTTCACGCGCGGCGGCCAGCACCCGTTCCCAGTGCGGCCTGTCCGGTTCGTGCTCGATGTGTTTATGCAGGTTTTCAACCATCACGATGGCGGCATCGATCATCGCCCCGATGGCGATCGCGATCCCGCCGAGGGACATGATGTTGGCGTTGATGCCGAGCCAATGGATGGCCGCGAGCGCCACCAGTATGCCGAGCGGCAGGATCGCGATTGCGACGAGGGCACTGCGGGCATGGAGCAGGAAGATGATGCAGACGGCCGCGACGATGATCGATTCCTCGATCAATGTTCGGTAGAGAGTCTTGATCGAGCGATGGATCAGTTCCGACCGGTCATACGTCGTCACGACAGTCACGCCAGGCGGAAGCGAGGGCGCCAGTTCAGCGAGTTTCGCCTTGACCCGAGTCACCACGTCCAGCGCATTCGCCCCGATCCGCATGACCACCACGCCGCCCACGGCTTCGCCTTTACCGTTGAGCTCCGCGATGCCGAGACGGAGTTCGGGACCGAGCGTGACCGTGGCCACGTCTCCGATTCGGAGGGGTCTCCCACCTGCACTCGTCTCGAGCGCGACCTGTTCGATGTCGCTCACGCCTCGATAGTAGCCCAGTCCGCGAATCGCGTAGTCGCTGCCGGCCACCTCGATGGTCCGGGCACCCACATCCTGATTGGCGCCTCGCACGGCCTCGGTAATCTGACGGGCAGTCACACCGTACGACTGGAGCTTCGTCGGATCGAGCAGCACCTGATACTGCTTCACGAAGCCACCCAGGCTCGCGACCTCGGCCACCCCCGGAAGCCCCTGCAGCGCGTACCGAATCTGGAAGTCCTGAATACTCCGAAGCTCGGCCTGAGAGCGGCCGGAGCCCTGAAGTGCGTACTGAAATACCCAGCCCACACCGGTCGCATCCGGACCCAATTCCGTCTTGGCCGCCAGGGGAAGCTTGGACTGCACCGAGTTGAGCCGTTCGAGCACGCGGGAGCGCGCCCAATACAGATCAGTGCCTTCCTGGAAGATGACGTAAACGAACGAACTGCTGAACATCGACTGGCCTCGCACCACTTTGACCCGAGGTACTCCGAGCAGGGCGGTCGTGAGTGGATATGTGACCTGGCTCTCCACTACCTGCGGCGCTTGACCCGGATAGTCGGTGTAGACGATGACCTGTACGTCGGAAAGATCAGGAATGGCGTCCACGGGCATCGAGCGGACGTACACCACCCCCGCGACGAGCAGGGCCAGCGCACCGATGGCCACGAGCCCGCGCCGCGCCAGCGACCACGCGATCAGTTTCGCGATCATGGCTGATTCCCCTTCGCACTATCCGTCTTCATTTCCTTCTTGGCCGGCCCACTGACTGCGGGCCTTACTGAAGTATCAGAACTGGTCATCCCGCCCTTGTTCAGCCCCATTCCCATCTGGAGCATCAACCCCTGCATTGCTGCCGCGAGGTTCGACTCGGAGTCAAGCAGGTAAGTGGCCGACGCGACCACCTCGTCGCCGGCCTTGAGCCCGTGACGGATCTCGACCAGGGAATCACCGCGCGCCCCGACGACGACCTCGCGCGGCACGAAGGCGCCATCGCCCCGATTGACGAAGACCAGATTCGTCCTTCCCGTGGGCAGCACCGCATCCCGCGGAATGGCCAGGCCGGTTTGCGAGCTCGGTGAGAGCTCGACCGTCGCGTACATACCGGGCCGGAGTTGCCCGTCCCGGTTTGCGACCTCGATCCGGGCAGTGAGGGAGCGAGTCTTTTCGTCGACGCTCGGCTGGATGAAGGTCACTCTGCCAGGATACGCGCGGTCGGGTAACGCGCCTACCGACACCGATACCGGAGTCCCCACCCGCACGATCGGTGCATCCATCTCGAACACAGCGACATCCACCCAAAGTGTGCTCCGGTCGGCGATGAGGAAGAGATTGTCGCCAGCTCGGATGGCCTGCCCGTCACTCACCATCTTCTCAGCGATCTCTCCACTCCGCGGCGCCCGAAGCTCGAGCGTCCGGCGCGACTTCCCGCTGCGCTCCAGTTCCGCGAGTTCTTCTTCTGGAATATCCCAAAGTGTCAGCCGTCGGCGCGCGGCGGCAACCAGCGAAGAATCTCCGAGTCTGCGCGCCGCCAGATATTCCTCCTGGGCGCTCACCAGTTCCGGTGAGTAGATCGCGAGCAGCACGTCACCACGCTGGACCGGCTTGCCAACATAGTCGGCGCTCAAGTGTTCGACCCAGCCATTGACGCGTGCGTTCACGTATGCCCGGCGCGGCTCCGCATAGGTTAGGGAGCCCACCAGTCGCATGCTCCGATGGACCGGCTGGTTCGCGGCGCGGGCGAACGTGATGCCCACTCGCGATGCGGCGGCGCGATCGAGACGCACGCCTGAGTCTCCGGGCGCAGCCATCCCCGCCATCGCGGGCGTTTCCTTCGTGCCGGGCTGGGAGGCGACAGCTCCAGGATTCGAGGACGTCTGCTTCCGGCAGCCCGTGAGGAGGCCACCGAGTGAAAGGAGGGCGAAGAACCATTGCACGAGAGTAGTGACGTGTCGCGGTGTCATGATCCCACCTCGGGCATGAGTAGCTGATCCAGCATGACCAGATGCGTGAGATGCTCCGCGGCAACTTCGATCGCCTCGAGTTCGGCGCGATAATCCGCATCCTCGGCGGTGAGCACGCTGAGAAAGTCCGTCTGTCCGGTCCGATACCCACGCAGCGCCGCGTCGACGTTTTCGCGCGCCAGGGGCAGCACGCTCTCGACGAGCAACCGGAGCCGGGTTGCGCCCGCCCGTGCGTCGGCGAGTGTCCGATCCAGTTCGGCGTTCAGCGCATCCCGTTCTACACTCAGACCCTGTTCGGCCACCTGCGCATCGATCCTCGTCGCCTCGGTGAGGAGTCGCTGCTTCCGACCGGCCCAGAGGGGAATGCGTATTCCGACGAACGCAGAGAAGAAGTCCGAACCCACGGGACGGGCACCATATCGTGTTATCACTTCAAAATCAGGGCGGGCCGTAAGCCGCTCGGCTCTTGCCGTTTCCTCCGCGCTTTCGATCTCCGCGCGGCGAAGCTCCAGGCGAGGATGCCCGGTGAGCGGATCACTCATGGCGAGGTGGGCTGCATGTTCGTGCTCGGCGTCCTCGAGGATCGCATGAACCGAGTCGGCCTCGATCGGAGCGATGCTGAGTTGCTCTGGGGTCTGGATACCACGTGCGGCTCGGAGATCCGCCCGAAGGCCGGCGTCTTCGGCTTGAAGCGAGGCCTCCTCGGTGCCGAGTCGCGCAAAGGCGACGCGGGCCTGGAGAGGATCGCTTTCCGGGACGCTCCCCGTGGCGTATCTCGAGGTCGAGATTTCGACGACGCTCTGCAGCAGACGGCGTTGCCTGGTCAGCGTCTCTTCGGCGGAAACCACATAGCGCAGACGGTAGTACAACATTGCGACGCGGAGGGCAGCTTCTCTTCGGAGCACCGCCGTACCGGCTCGTGCTCCACGCTCCATCGCGCGGGCGGCGCGAGTCTTTGCGCTAAGCGTTCCCGGCCACGGAAACTGCTGGGAGAGCTCCACGTCCACTTCGGTGAAGTCGCTTTGGTGGAAGGCGAATCGAGGCAGCGTCAGATCCATAACGCCGACGTTCACCATCGGGTCGGGCAATGCTCCTGCGGGCCTGACCCGAGTGGCGGCGGCACGAGCAGTGGCGTCACTCTGGAGGATCGCCGGTGCGGCCATTGCTTCCATTGTCAGCCGGTGAAGCAGCGAATCGGTTCCGGTGAAGTGCTGGCGGGACAGTCCGGCCGGCAGAGCGGGGACTTGGGCAGAAGCAGCGCTGCTCGCCAGTGCAACGATCAATGCAATGATTACGACAATGCGGATTCCCATACCACAGCTTCTCCCCATCAGGAAGTCGATAGCACCCCGCGGATCGACGTCCGCGTGGTCAGCCGGGCCCGGGCGCAAATACGCCAGGACCTATGTGTGACTGGAGCTCGACTTCAGATGATCGGAGGAGGCTGCGGTGGGGCGGTCGGATCACCGACGAGAAGTGAGGGCGGATTGGAATACTGAGGATACCGCGGCAGCGTCGTTCCCAGCGGCTGGATTACGACTTGAGGAATCGTCGCCACGCTCGAGGCGCAGAGCGCCATCTGAGAGCAGTCCTGCACCGGAGCCGACTCAGGCCGACCCGATTGATGCTTCATGTCCTTCATTGGCATCGCGCACGTGGGCTTCATCGCGGCTGCACGCATGCACATTCCAGCACCGGCCAAGGGACCGAATTGGAGAAGGACGAGCAGAAGACTCAGCGTGCGGTGCATGGTTCGAATGTTAGCGTCAGTCCCGTCAGGGTCAAAGCACGAGAAGCATCTCGACGGTGCGTGAATCCTGAATCAATCTTCAGACTTAGCTATCCGATGCCCCTCGGGAGGGCGGCAGTTCGGGATTCGCCCAAGGTTATTCCATCCTCGAGCCCTCAGCCGTTCAGATCTTCGCGCGACGCAATGAGACTGCGTTGAGTGCGACGATGATCGACGAAACCGACATGAGCAGCGCCGAGATCTCGGGGCGCAGGTGCCAGCCGAGGGAGCGGTAGAAGACACCAGCTGCGATCGGAATGGCCAGCAGGTTGTAGACGCTGGCCCACGCCAGGTTCTGCTTCATCTTCCGCACGGTTGCCTT
>JBDUEA010000231.1:0-5401 GCA_040002695.1 Gemmatimonadota bacterium
ACTTGAGCTTCGCGCTCCCGAGGCCAGTATTGTTCAATCGCGGAGATATTCCGTTGCGCAACGAACAGCGTCACCGCGAGCGCAGCCGTGCCGAGGACAGCCAGCCGGTAGCCACTCGACGCGGGGCGCCTCAATGTCCAGAGCGCGACCGGCGTCAGGGCGATCGTGATCCAGGCCCAGATCGGAGCAGGCGAGCGCAACCATTCCGCTCCCCCCATCACGGCGAGGAGCGGCAACACCGTCCACCAACGCGAACGATCGGTCAACGATGAATTCCTGGCGGCTGAAGGAGATGACGTCGCGGGAGGTGCGCGAGGCGATCTCGGCCCGTCCCCGGCTGCTGGTTCCGGTGGGGACCACCGAAGAGCATGGACCTCACCTTCCGCTCGGCTGCGACACGTTCATCATCGAGCGCCTCGCGGATGATCTGGCCCGGCAGTTCCAGATACCACGGACGCCGACGGTGGAATATGGGGTGAACGCGACCAGCGTGAAGGCGTTTCCGGGCAGCGCCTGCCTGCGACGGAAAACCTTGCACCGATTAATGAACGAACTTATCGAGTGCTGGGAAATCGGGGCAAATGTGCGCGAATTTATCATCCTCACTGCGCAGGGTCACGAGCCGCACCAGGAGGCGCTGAGCACCATCCGGGTGGCGGATTCCCGCGTCCAGGTGGTGGATATCTTCGCGATGGATTTCGGCGACCTTCTGCAGCATCCGCTGGGACCTATCCATGGCGGCGAGCTCGATACCTCGTTGATGCTGTACATCGCTCCCGAACTCGTCCGCATGGACTCGGCGATCGATTTCGGCCGAGCCGACCAGCTCGCCCTCGGCTACCGGCGCGGAGAGAGCCGGCCGCTCCCCATCGATTCACCGGGGTCAGTCGGATTTCCGAGCCTCGCGTCGGCCCAGAAAGGTGAACGTCTATATAGATTTATCGTCGAGCGGGTGGCGCACAGGTGTCTCGAATCAAGCGCAGGTGCCAGTGACTAACATGTTCGTGTTATTCGCCTTCATGGCGAGCGTGCAGGCCGGAGGTGCCGCGGTGCAGACCTCGACGGCCCCTGTGCAGTCGGCGGCGGCCGACGAGGCGGTGCTCGTGGTCAAGCTCAAAGGGGTCGAAGTCGGCCGGGAAACGGTCAAGGTGCGACCGGCGCGTCCGGGAAGGGCGACCGGTGACAGCCTCGTCCTCGCCGCGAGTTATCCAGCGACGCGCCCGACGTCGGAGTACCGGGCGGTCCTCGAGCGGAGCCCTGCAGGCTCGGAGGCGCTGGAGATCAACGTTATCGCCGCCGAAGGCGCTACCCAGATCTATGCCGCGGCTGGTCGGGCGCGGGTAACCGTCCGGACCGTAGCGCGCGGTACCGAGAGCGCCAGGGAATTTCCTTCGGGGGAGCACGTGGTCCTGCTCGACGAGAATCTGCTTGGCCTGTTTCTCACCGTGGCCCGCGAGGCCACCGACGCCGGAGCCCGCCTGACCGCCATCTTTCCGCGCACTGCCCGACGAGTGACATTCACCGCAAGGCGGGCCGCAGGCCGGCTCACCGTTGATGAGGTGCAGACGACCGAGATACAGCTCTCTGGTGGGATCACGGGGTCCATAAACCTCGATGATGCCGGGAGGCTGTTCCGAGTGGCGCTGCCCGAGCTGGGAGTCGAGGCGACTCGGCTCCATTGAGGGGAGTTGATCCCGGGCCCGCCGGTTCATCTCGTCAGGTCACCCGAAACTCCAGCCGTCCCAAGCTGAAACTCATGCAGCCGACCCGCCGTAGGAGCGGCAGCCGCAGCCTTAGACAAAGGGAAATCACATGATTCGCTGGTCCGTTCTGTCCGCGCTGGCCCTGACTTTCCCCGCCGTCCTGGCGGCCCAAGACTCGAGCAGCGTGGCCCGTCAGCCAGCACCTGCAGCAACGCTAACGCTCGCCGAGGCATTGAAAGAAGCCAGCGCCAACAATCCACTGTATCTGCAGACCCTCAACGACGCCGGACCGGCTCGGTGGGGAGTTCGAAACGCCTACGGGAATCTGCTTCCGAGCATCTCTGTCTCGAGCGGGATGAATTACACCGGGGCCGGACAGTCGAATTTCGGCAGTGGCTTCGTGCGCCCCACCTCCGCCCTGATCGGTTCCAGCTATACGGCGGGGCTGCAGTGGCAACTCGATGGCAGCCGCCTGACGGCGCCAGGCCAGCAGAAAGCGAATCAGCGTGCCACCGATGAAGATATCGCCGCGCAGGAGATCGGCCTCAAGGCGACTGTTACGACTCAGTACCTGACCACGCTCGAGGCGACGGCGCTGGTGGCGGTCGCCCGGCAGCAGGTCGAGCGCAACAAGAATTTTCTCGACCTGGCCAATGCCCGTTACCGGGTTGGACAGGGCACCCTGATCGACGTGCGCCAGGCCGAAGTCCTGAAGGGTCAGTCGGACCTGCAGCTGCTCCGGAACATCCAGACCGAGAACGAAGCGAAGCTCACTCTCTTCCAGAATATGGGAGTGACGCCACCGGTGCCGGTGCAGCAGATCGCGCTCACGGACTCGTTTCCGGTACAGGCGCCCAACTATGAGCTCGAACAGTTGCTCAAGCTCGCGGAGCAGCAGAATCCGTCGCTTCGGGCGTTGCGCGCCCGGCAGGATGCGGCGACCTCACTCGTGCGGTCGGCCAAGTCCGAATTCCTGCCGTCCCTCTTCGTGCAGGCAGGCTGGAGCGGTTTCACCCAGCAGTTGACGGATCGCAATCTGCTCATCAACCAGTCGCTCTCGTCGGCCCAGGGCGGCGCGGCCTCGTGCTTCCTCCAGGACTCGATCCACAGCGCGCTCTTCGGTCCCCCCGTCGTACCTCTCAACTGCCTCACGAGCAACGGCCTGGCCTCGCCCACGACCCTGGACCCGGCGTTGCAGCAGCAGATTCTCTCGAGCAACAAGGTCTTTCCGTTCCACTTTACCGGCCAGCCATTCAGCGCGTCGCTGACGATCTCGCTGCCGATCTTCTCCGGGTTCAGCTCCCGGCTGCACGTGGCGCAGGCCCAGGCCCAGCAGCAGGATGCCGATCAATCAGTGCGCGCTCGAGGACTGCAGGTGCAGTCCGACGTGAACGCGCGCTATCTCGCCCTGGAGAGCGCATACCAGGCCATCGCAGTGCAGACGGCGAGCCGTGATGCGGCCCGCGACCAGCTGCGCCTGGCGCAGGACCGCTACCGGCTGGGAAGTGGAAGCTCGCTCGAAGTCTCGGATGCGCAGAACAATGTCCAGCGTGCCGAAGGCGACTACATCGCTTCCGTCTACGCGTACCACCGGGCAATCGCGGCGCTGGAAGCCGCGGTCGGCCGGCCCCTTCGCTAAAAAGAGGAAGCCAAGCTCATGTCGCGTCGCATGAAACTCAGTCTGGTGGGCGGACTTTTCGTCGTGCTGTGCATTGCCGTGGTCGCGCTGACCGCGGCGAAGCGAAACAAGAAGGCGGTCGAGGTGCGCATGGAGCAGGTCTCCGCGCGCGATCTCGTGGCCGCCGTCACCGCCAGCGGCAAGATCAAGGCGAAGACGTCGGTGGATATCAGTCCCGACATCCAGGGACGGATCACGCGCATCGCAGTCAAGGAAGGGGATCTCGTCCGCAAAGGCGACTTCCTCATTCAGATCGATCCCGCCCAGTACCAGGCGGCGGTGTCGCGCCAGAAGGCGCTGATGGCCGCGAGCCAGGGCGACCTCATCCGCGCCAAGGCGAATCTGGACCAGGCGAAGCGGGCGATGGATCGGTCGGAGGAGATTCACAAATCCAATCCGGCGCTGATTTCGACCGAAGCGGTGGAGCAGGCGCAGACGGCCTATGACGTCGCGCAGGCGAATCTCAACTCCAGCTCGGCGCAGGTCGATCAGGCGCGAGCCGGTCTCCAGGAAGCCGAGACGAGCCTCGAGAAGACCCGCATCGTGGCACCGATCAGCGGGCGCGTGGTGCGGCTCGCGGTCGAGGAAGGTGAAGTTGCCGTCCCCGGGACGTTCTCCAAGGACGTGGGCTTGCTCATGACGATCGCCGATCTGTCGGTCATCCAGGCCGATGTGCAGGTGGACGAGACCGACGTGGTCCGTCTCAAGCTGGGGGACTCGGTGCAGGTCTCGATCGATGCCTTCCCCGACACCACGTTCGTGGGACACGTTACCAAGGTGAGCAATAGCGCCAAGCTCACGTCGACCCAGACCGCCTCGGGCTCGAATGATCGCGCGGTGGATTTCGATGTCGAAATCACCTTGAGCGCGCCTCCGAGCGATATCCGGCCGGACCTGAGCTGCACCGCCAGGGTCATCACCGATACGCGGAAGGGCGCGATGAGCGTGCCGATCATTGCCCTCACGGTCCGGGACAATCAACCGGTGCCGAATGAATCCACTCCGCGTGACACCTCCGCGGCGGCCAAGCGTAAGGCGAAGGAAACCGAAGGTGTCTTCGTGGTGCGGGACGGCATCGCCCTCTTCCGTCCGGTCAAGGTCGGCATCGCCGGGGACGAATATTTCGAGATCACCAGCGGACTCAAGACGGGCGAGATGATCGTCTCGGGGACCTACCAGGCCATCCGCGACCTCAAGGACAGCACGCGCGTGAAGGCGGCCGCCTCCGATACCGGCGCCGGGCACATGCCGGCGAAGAAGTCATGACCGATCTCGTCATCCACATCGATAGCCTGACGCGCGAATACGCGATGGCCGGCGAGCGGGTGCTCGCCCTTCGCGGGGTGACGCTGGACATTCGCCGCAATGAGTACGTGGCCATCATGGGCCCGTCGGGCTCCGGCAAGTCGACCCTCATGAACCTGCTCGGCTGCCTCGACACTCCCACGTCCGGAGAGTACTGGCTCAACGGGCAGGAGGTCTCGCGCATGACGGATGACGCGCTCGCGAGGGTCCGCAACCGCGAGATCGGTTTCGTCTTCCAGACCTTCAACCTGCTGCCGCGTGCCACCGCGCTCCACAACGTCGAGCTCCCGCTGGTCTACGGCGGATTCAACAGCCGCGAGCGGCGGCGTCGCGCGGAGGCGGCGCTGGTGCGGGTAGGACTCGGTGATCGCATGCAGCACCGACCGAACGAGCTATCGGGTGGTCAGCGTCAGCGGGTCGCGATCGCGCGGGCGCTGGTGAACACGCCGTCGATCCTCCTGGCGGACGAGCCTACGGGCAACCTCGACAGTGCCACGAGTGATGAGATCATGCGCGTCTTCGGCGATCTGCATGCCCAGGGCCAGACGATCATACTCGTGACGCACGAGCCCACTATCGCGGATTACGCCGAACGCCTCGTGGTTCTCCGGGACGGGCGGCTGGACAGCGACACCCGGCGCGAGCCCGCCGCGGCCTGACATGCCACTCTTCGAAGCCGTGCGGATGGCGCTCCGCACCATCGTCACTCAGAAGC
>JBDUEA010000232.1:0-5398 GCA_040002695.1 Gemmatimonadota bacterium
CCGAGCGCATCGGCCACTTCCCGTGCGATCGTCAGCGCTTCGTCGATCGGGAGCTGTTTCTGGCGATTCAGCCGGTCGCGGAGAGATTCGCCTTCGACGAGCGGCATCACGTAGTACAAGAAGGCGGGCCCGCGGGCCGACGGGTCGTTCGTTTCCTCAACTGCCACGCCCGAATCAAAGAGCGGCAGAATATGCGGGTGCCGCAGATTCGCCGTCGTCCGGATCTCCCTGAGAAACCGGTCAGCACCGAGCACTGCGGCGAGTTCCGGCCTGAGCACCTTGATCGCCACCTCTCGATCGTGCTTGAGATCCCGAGCGAGATAGACCGTCGCCATCCCGCCCTGACCGAGTTCGCGGTCGATGCGGTAGCGGTCGGCAAGAGCCTTCGTGACCGCGAGAAGGTTGCTGGACATCTAGGGCGACTTCCCGCCGGTCAGCTGGCGGAGTTCGGTGCGCCAGGAGGGAATCATGACAAGACTCAGGCCAGCGGCCTCGGGCTCGATCATCAGGAACCGCTTATCATCCGGCGATACATCGAATTCCGACACGAACTTTCCCTCGAACAGCGTCTCGCGCGAGGAAATCCGGAGAACCGGCGCGCGCGCGAGGTGCGCGGCGATCAGCTTATTTCCCTGCCAGTAATAGAGGGCATTCCCATCCCGCGCCCATACCGGACGAATTCCCCCTGCCGTGGAGACCTGGATTCGCTTCTCCACGTCCGGAAAGAGCCGGAGATAGATCTCGCGCCGTCCCGACTCGTCGGACGTGTAGGCGATCGAACGTCCGTCGGGCGCGAATCGCGCCAGCCCCTCGACGGCGGCCGGTGAGGCGGAGACGTCGCGTTCCGCGTGCGTGGAGTCGAGATCGTATGTCTCCACATTGAAAGTGCCGTCATAGACGGAGTTGAAGACCGTCGTGTGGCCGTCGGGCGAGAGGTCCACATTCCACGGATTGTGGCGCGCCTCGCCGGCCTTGCGGGCCGGACCGCCATCGGCCGATTGCCACCAGAACGCCGCCCGCCCGCCCTGGGTGGAGACGTACAGTACGCTCCGCCCGTCCGGCGACCAGGCTGCGGGTCGGCTGCGCTGCGTCGTCGTGAATGGGGTGAGCGTGCCGGCGGTTACATCGAAGATCCAGAGGTCGGATCCCGACTGTGCGGCAATCGATACGGCGGCGCGCCGACCGTCCGGCGAGAGCCGCACCGCTGTGTACTCTCGAGATTCGTCGAGCGCCTCGCGTGCGGCCCCGCTCCGATCCGTCCACATCAGCCGCCGGTGGAGCGTTCCGGTCGCATATACGAGAGCGCCGCTCGACGACATGCTGGCACCGGCGGAGCCGTTCCCCCCGAACATCCGGATCGAATCGAGCACCGGAACGGCATTTCCGGAGACTCGACGCCGGCCGAGGTCGAACGGCACCGACATGGCGGTGCCGTCGGCACGCACATAGATCAGTTTTCCATCCACCACGCCGAGGGCCCTCGCCCCGAGGACGCCGAGGGGGGTCACTTTGCCGTCATCGAGGGAGGTGGCCCCCAGCTCTGCGCGGTCGACGGTTCCGTACCAGATGGTGAAGAGCACCGTCTTGCCGTCCGGGAGCACGCGCGGATCGTTGTGGCTGAGTTCCTTTCGCGCCGTGTCCACTTGCGTCAGCGGCCGGGGCGTGCCGCCGGATGCATCGACGCGAGAAAGCCCCTTGAGTCCTTCGATTACCCCCGCGCCAATGACGATCTCGCCATTCGAGGACCAATCGATGCCTCCATCGTCGGGCACCTCGCCGAGGAATAGAACCGGCCCCCCGTCGAGCGGGGCGCGGACGAGCTTTCGCCGGTTGACGATAAAGGCGACCGACTTTCCATCGGGCGAAAATACCGGCCCGCTGGCGTTATCCGTGCCGGGAATCACCCGGGCAACGCGCTGGTCGAGACGACGCAGATAGAGGCTCGTCCCCTGACCTGATGGGGATAGAGCTACGTAGGCGAGTGAGTGTCCGTCTGGCGAGATTGCGGCCTGACCCGAGGCCGCTCCGCCGGGCGGAAGGGGCAATTCCACTCTGAAGGGAAATCCCGGTTCATCGGTCGCACTTCTTCGCGCCAGCACTCCCGCCACGATGAGCATTGCCAAGGCGAAGGCCGCGAGCCCGAGCACGAGCGGATCGCGGAACCGAGCGCGAAGACGGGCATCTCGCCGCTGATCGCGGACTCCGAAGCGGCTCGGGACAGTTGTCGGGTCCCGCGTCAGCTGAGCCGCGAACTCGGCCGCCGAACCAAATCGATCCGCCGGAAGCTTCGCCAGAGCCACCAGCACCGCATCCTCTACCGAGTCCGGCACGGTATCACGAATCCGGGATGGAGGCACCGGTTTTTCAGTGACCACCTTGGCGACGATAGCCTGGGCCGTCGAGCCTGTGAACGGCGGATCGCCCGTGAGCATCTCATAGGTGACGACGCCGAGGGCATAGACATCGGAACGGGCGGTGATCTCGCGCTCGCCCATCGCCTGCTCGGGCGACATGTAGTGCGGCGTGCCGAGCGACATACCGGTCTCCGTCATCCGGCTGCCGCCGGCACTGGAGACCGCGAGCGCGATGCCGAAGTCGGCGACGAGCGCACTGCCGTCGTGCAGCAGAATATTTTCGGGCTTGATGTCGCGATGGATCACGCCGTGTCTATGCGCGTAGTCGAGCGCACCGGCCACTTCGATGGCGATTCGAATCGCGTCGTTGATCGGCAGCTGCTTTTCGCGATTCAAACGATCGCGGAGCGATTCGCCCTCGACGAACGGCATGACGTAGTACGCCGTACCATTCACTTCACCGGAATCGATGAGGCCGAGAATGTGCGGATGCTGCAACGTCGCAATCGTCTTGATCTCGCGGAGAAAGCGCTCGGCCCCGATCACCGCAGCGAGCTCCGGCCTGAGCACCTTGATCGCGACCTTGCGTTCATGCTTCAAATCTTCCGCGAGATACACCGTCGCCATCCCGCCCTGCCCGAGCTCGCGCTCGATGCGGTAGCGGTCAGAGAGAGAGGTCGTGAGTCGGGCGAGCATGTCAGTCATTTTACCGGGACCCGACCTTTGCCTTCAATTCTTCGAGCCAGTTGTCCACCACGATCAGCGGATTCTCGGTCTGAGGGGGGAGTGGCATCCGTACCGCCATGATGAAGCGGCCATCCGGCGCAACGTCGAAGGGGGTGTAGAACTCGGTCGCGCTCATGTAGAGGTCATCGGCCAGGTGAAACAGCATTCGCGGCGGGCCCCCCCGAGGCTTGGCGGCCGAGGCAATGGGCTCTGCCATCATGTCGCCGGCGGAGCTGACAAAGAACAGTTCCTTGCTGTTCCTGGCCCAGAGCGGTGCCACACCACCGCCGTTGGAAATCTGCCATTTGCCGGAGTCGGTCGCGGGAAAGGGGCGAAGGAAGACCTCGGTCTGCCCCGTTTCATTCGATTCGTAGGCGAGCCAGTGCCCGTCGGGGGACAACGCGATCGCCTCCTCGTCAAACGCGGTCGCGACGATAGGCACCGGAGCGCTGTCGACCCCCGGTCGGATGCCGACGATGTCCCGTCCGCCGGCCAGACCCACAATGCCCCCGGTGCGGAACAGGAGCCAGCGGCGGTCTGGCGACCACTGGGCCTCGAAGATCCCTCCATCGGCGCGCCAGAGCAGAGAATCGGACCCGGTTCCATCGGCACGACGGGCATACAGCCCGCCACCAACGCCAAGCGCACTGCGGTTCGAGGCGAAGAACACGGTCAACCCGTCCTGTGTCCACCGCGGACGAAAGTCCGCTGCGCTGTCGTACGACACGCGAGAGAGCGGACCGCGCGGGAGTTGTTTCACCCAGATGTCGTCGCCAGCGTCAGTCGCGAGACCGATCGCCATTTTCGACCCGTCCGGCGAGATCGCCCATCCGTAGTTCGCGCCAAAGTTCGTCATCCGGAAAGTCCAGGCGGGATCGATCGGCGTCTGATGTCCGGCGCGGTCGACCCAGACCATCTGATACTGTTGTGCGGCTGATCGGGGTGACCCGCGACGGAGCGTGAGTGTGCCTGATTCCGAAAAGCTGGCCGAAGGAAAGGCCCCGTTCACGACCATCACACTGTCCACGATCGGCACCGGCACGCCCTCGGTACGCATCGTCGCCAGATTGAATCGTGCCGCCATGATCGCCCCATCCGGCCGGATGTAGGCCAGCTGTCCCGAGGGGAAGTAGTGGGCCAGCAATGCGCCTGCGACCACGATATGGGTCGCACCCGAACGGAGATCATAGGCCCAGATCTCCTGGCTGGCCGTACAGGTCGACCGGCATCGGGTGTACAGGATGCCTCGACTTCCCGGAAGCGCCGTGGGCCACGCCACCGACAGACTGTCATGGAGCAGGACCGTCATTTTTCCACCGGCCGCGGGAATTCGCATCAGTCCGCGAGCGCCGCCCAGCAGCACGCCAACGATTGTCCCGTCATCCAGCCAGGTGAGCCCGGGATTGGTCGAGGCGCTGTCGGAAAGGGTGGCCACGGGGCCACCGAGCACCGGGACTCGTTTGAGATATTGTGCCTGAGTAAAGGCGATGGATTGTCCGTCCGGCGACCAGACGAAGTTGGCCACGCCTTCGGTTCCGGCGAGTGGATTCGCGTCTGCACGATCACGACGCTTGATCCAGAGCTGCACTGCCTGATTTGGGGCGGGACCGATATAGGCGATTGCGCCGCCGTCCGGCGAAGCCGTGACCGGCGATACATCGATCGGGGCTTGCGACGGTGGTAATGCCAGGCGGTAGCGAGTGACCTTCGGCTCCGGCGACGATGGCCTGACAACCGCGGTCAGGACGGCGCCGAGGACAAGTCCGCCGCCGAAGGCCATCGCTGCGTACCGGGCCGTCCGGCGGACGGGCGAGCGGGCGGACATATGGGCTGGGCTTCGACCCTCCCCCGCCCGCCCTTTACCCGTCAGCGCATCGGCAAAGCCCGCCGCAGTCCCGAATCGATCCGCTGGCAATTTCTGCAATGCCGTCAGCACTGCATCCTCGACTGCCGGTGGCACGCTCTTTCGCTGGGCGATCAGTCCGGCGGGCTCCGCCGTCATCACCTTCGCCACGATCGCCTGCGCCGTCGGCCCGGTGAAGGGCGGCTCACCGATCAGCATCTCGTAGCACACCACGCCCAGAGCGTACACGTCGCTGCGCGCGGTGATCTCCCGCTCGCCCATCGCCTGCTCGGGCGACATGTATTGCGGCGTGCCGAGCGACATACCGGTCTCCGTCATCCGCGATCCGACGCCGGGGCCGGACACGGCCAGCGCAATCCCGAAGTCGGCGACAAGAGCGGAGCCGTCATGCAGCAGCACGTTCTCGGGCTTGATGTCGCGGTGGATCACGCCGTGGCGATGGGCGTAGTCGAGC
>JBDUEA010000233.1:0-5387 GCA_040002695.1 Gemmatimonadota bacterium
GCCTTCTGCTCGAACGCCTTGAGCTCCGCGTTCTGCGTCGCCGGAAGCAGCACGTTCGTCACGGCATCGATCACGGCTTGATGGTACGCGATCTCCTGGGCGAGGTACGCCTTGTCGAAGTCCGCGCCCTTCTTCGATTTCAGCATCTTCATCGCTTCGGCATGCTGCGCCGCGCCCTGGTCGCCGGCGGGAAGCACCGGGGTGACGCCGAGCTTCTTGGCGAGATCCCGACCCTGCTGACGAAGAGTGGTGTGCGCCTCAGCGAACTGCTTGCCCAGATTCCGGACATCCTCGGACTGGCCGTTTTTGGCGGCGAGGTTGCCGGTCTCGATATCGGCCGTGTTCGCGGCGTCGAAGATGGCCACGATATTGGCGTCGGTGAGTGCGGCGTGAGAACGAACGGGGGACGGGGTGGATGGACCGAGCGCGAGCACGAGGGAGCCGGCGAGCGCGAGGGGCATGAAGGACATGGCCGACATGGATACTCCTGCGAGGGAATGAGTGGTGAACGTCAAGGAACCGTGGTCCTGCCGAGCACCTCTACGCGCCTGCATGCCAACTGGATGTGGCGCCGCCCATTGAGGCAGCGACAACATATCCGATTAAGTAGATAAGTCAAGGAATTACTGTAATTATTGTAATTAACGACCGCGCGGGCTATGTTGCCCTCCATCCCAGGAGGCCTTGTGAGCGGAATGGTCGGCACCGAACGCTTCGCGGAAAGCAGTCAGGGAAGGATCGTTCAACAGCTTCGTGGCGGGGACCGCACCGTCGAGGACCTCGCGACGAACCTCGAACTCACTGGTAACGCGATCCGCGGCCACCTCCTCGCCCTTGAGCGGGACGGAATCGTCGAACAGCGGGGACGACGCCCGGGTCTTCGCCGACCGGCGATCGAGTACGGACTCACCAGCGCCTCCGAACAGCACCTCTCGAGGGCTTACGTGCCCGTGCTGCAGGCGCTGGTTGCCACGCTGGCCGAGCGCTCGACGCCGGCACAATTGAAGACCGTCCTCGAGGAAGTTGGCCGGCGTCTGGCTCTGGCCGCTCCTCGACCAGCCGGCGACCTCGGGGCACGCGCCGAGGCGGCCGCACAGATCCTTCGCGATCTCGGTGCGAACATCAGCATCGAACGGCGCGCGCATTCAGCGACGGTGCGCGGGAGCGCCTGTCCGCTCGCCGACGTCGTGGCGCAGCATCCGGCGGTCTGCCGCTCGGTACAGACACTGCTCGAGGAGGTGTCAGGGGCGGCCGTCGAAGAGGTCTGTGATCACGGACCTCGGCCTGCATGTGGGTTCGTGCTGACCAGCGCGAAGCCGGCCCGCCCCGAGCCAAAATGACTCAGTGGCTGATCCCAGCCAGCTTGAGCGCGCTGGACTTAGGGAATCGGCGGCTGCATGATGGAATAACTCAGTTCGGCGGGGTGTCTATTGGCATGAACATGCCGCGGCGCGTGCCGTGTGAAGTGGTGCAATCGCGAGAGGAATCGTCGTCCCCTCTGATCTGGCCGGGAATTGCGCCGGCAAAACCGAACCATTTTCGAAAGAAGCCATCCATGTCTCCCCGTCCTGCCGTTCGGCGTCTCACTGCGGCTGCTGCGGTTCTCGGCATCCTCGCTGCCGCATCCGGCTGCAACAATAACGTTACCGGTACCATGGGAGGGGTCATTCCTCCTCATGATGTGCTGATCGTCGCGGGCGCCTCGACCGCCGGTAACCTCGCCTTTGCACCGACGAACTTCACTACGAGTGTGGCCGCGGGCGGTTCCGTGCGCTGGGCCAACGGCGACGTCGCATCGAGCGGATACGGCAGCACCGGAGTCACGCACCACCCGGTCTCCGATACGCCGCTGTTCGATACGGGAAACATCGCGCCGTTCGGTTCGGCTCACATCGTCTTCACGACGCCAGGCACCGTCACGTACCACTGCGCGATTCACCCGAGCATGACCGGCACGATCACGGTGAATCCGTAGTCCCAACTTTGCGGGCAGGCGAACAGCTGAGGCCGATCCTCGGAGACATCTCGATGTCTCTCGGGGATTGGCTTTTTCTCGCGGCGGGGCTTCGCTCCACTTGACACTCGCAGTGGTCCCCCGGACTATTTGTGTCGCCAACAGCAGCAATTCCTGCCACGCGGACGGTCGATGGTCGATTTGCCAGACGAGACGGCTGATACGCTTGCTCCGGACCAGGGTTCGGGGGAAAGCATCGATGCGTTCGAGGGCATGCTCTCGGCGGTGCTTGGCGCGGCCTATACCACAGCGTTGCGCCTCACCGGAAATACAGCGGATGCCGAAGATCTGGTGCAGGAGGCCGCGCTCAATGCGTTTCGCGGTTTCTCGTCGTTCGAGGTGGGAACCAATTTCAAGGCGTGGTACTTTCGAATTCTGACGAACTGTTTCTTCAGCAAGCATCGGCAGGCCCGGAGGCGGCCGACGACCGTCGATTTCGATGACACGCCGGACCTCTATCTGTTTGCGCGCTCGATCGAATCGGGCTTGACGGCGGAGATTCCGGATGCCGCGGCTGCGCTGATCGAGAAGCTGGGCACCGAGCGGGTTATGGAGGCGATGCGCGAGCTGTCGGAAGAGTACCGCATCGTATGCACCCTGTATTTCGGCGAGGACTTCTCGTACCACGAGATCGCCGACATCATCGGTTGCCCGGTGGGCACCGTGCGTTCCCGACTTCACCGGGGGCGGAAAATGCTGCAGAAAGCCTTGTGGGACGTGGCACTGGAGTCGGGAATCGTGGATGCGCTGGGCGAGTACGGAGAGGGATCATGAGGAAATTCGATCGCCTGACCTGCGAGGCGACATTCCGTCGGCTGGACGACTACCTCGATCGGGAGTTGACGCCCGAGGAAATGGTGCGCGTTCGCGAACACCTCGAGACGTGCGAGGGGTGTGCCCAGGAATTCGCCTTCGAGGCCAGCATCCTCCGCGCCGTACGGAACCGTTTACCCCGGCTCGCGGCGCCGCCCGAACTGCTGGCCCGTATTTCCCGGGCGCTCCGGGCCGATCCGGGCGAAGGTGGCGACGGTTAGTCGGTCAGGCGCCTGTGCTCGCGCCCGTCGGTGCCCCGATCGCTCCTCGAAGGCGATCGACGTCCAACTGCTCCAGCCCCAACTCCTCCAGGAAGCCTCGCGGTAGCCTGCTGAGTGCATGCCGCAACGTCTCCCCGTCGAGCGAGAGTGGCCCGAGAAAACGGACGAGACTGAGTCCGATCGCCTGATGCAGGTCCGGGCAGCGCGCGAACACGGTCTTGGAGAGCAGCGCTCCCGTGAGATCGGCCTCGGCGAAACGAACCCCATTGAACGATGTGTAGGCGAGATCCGCGTTGTTGAGTTTCGCGCCGGCGAGGGTGCTACCGTTGAACAGCGCGCTCACCAGCGACGAACCCTGTAATTGCGCCGAGGCCAGGCTGGAAAAGCTCAGGTTCGCCTCTGTGAGATCGGTCCCGCGAAAGTCGGCCTCCGCAAGGTTGCAGTGCGTGAGATCGATCCGGCGCGCGCGGGCGTCCCGGAAATCGGCTCCGCTGAGATTCGAGTTCTTCAAGTTGACCCGGGAAAGATCAGCCTCCCGAAAGCTGCCGCCGGCGCGACTCGGATTGCCGAGACTCACCGCCTGCAATTGCGCATCCGAGAGGAGGGCGCGCTCGAAGCTCGCGCCGCTCACATTGGAGAGCGTCAGGTCCGCGCCGGTCAGATTTGCGTCGTCGAACCGGACGTCGCGAAGATCGGCCTGACAGAGATCGGCGCCGCTCAGGTCCGCGCCAGTGAGGTCAGTGCCACGCAGGCTCGCGTAGAGCAGGACGGCTCCATGCAGGTCCGCCCCGACGAGCGTATTTCCCGTAACCTCCAGCAGCGTCGCGCCGGTCTCCAGCCTCAAAATCTTCGCCACGTGCATCCCTCCGGTTGAGTGTCGCGCGCTCCACCTGGCCGCAGGTCGCCTCTATCTCGGGATTCCGGAAGACGGCGGCCGTTCGGTTTTCGATTCGCCGGTATTCCCCCGGCTGGCCGATCCGAGACTGCTTCGTTCGTACTGCGCCAGCACATGGGCCCGGCTCAAGAGGCCGATGAGGCGGCCCGATTTCGGGTCGACCACCGGCAGCGCCGGCGCCCCCCGAACACCAAGACGACGGATGGCCTCCAGGAGGGAATCTCGAAGGGTCAGCGCTTCCGACGGCCGGGCGGCATCACGCGCCACGAGGGCGGACTCGGACGATCGAGTTTCGCGGGCCACCCGGCCGAGGTCGGCCATCGTCAGCATGCCGACGAGGTGGCGCTGAGCGTCGACGACGGGAAAGGCGCTCTGTCCGGTGTGTCCGAGCCGATTCAGGAATTCCGCCACCGGCTCGTCTTCTCCAATGACCTCAGGCGCGGGATCATAGGCGTTCGCCACGAGAAGTCCAGCGAGCACGTCGCGGTCGTTGCCGTGCTCGAGCAGTTCTCCTCGGCGCCGGAGCCAGCCGCTGTAGAGCGAGTCGGGCTCCAGTCGATGCGCGATGAGGTAGCTGATGACGGTGGCGAGCATCAGCGGTACGACGATCGCGTAGTCGTTAGTCATTTCAAACACGAGCAGAATCCCGGCAATAGGCGCGTGGGTAGCACCGGCGACGAGCGCTTCCATCCCGACCAGCGCGTATGTCTCCGGCGAGAGGTGCATCGACGGAAACAGCCCCGCCAGTGCCACACCGGTAGCCGCCCCGATATAGAGAGAGGGAGTGAAGACGCCGCCAGAGCCGCCCGTCTGGAGCGTGATCGATGTCACGAGAATACTGCCGAGAGCGAGCGCCGCAAGGGAGTACCACGCCATGTGGCCGAACAGGTCGAGTTGGACGGCGAGGTGGCCGAAGCCCACCAGTCTTCCGTGAGAAAGCGATACGATGCCGCCGACGAGAAGACCTCCGGCGATCGGGATCAGGATGCCTGCGCGAGGGAGCCGGCGGAGGAGGACCTCGACGCCAAAATAAGTGCGAACGAACAGCACCGAGACTATACCCGCGAGGATTCCCAGGATCGGATAGAAAAACACGACCTCGCGCGCGAGAGTGTATCCATACTCGACCGGAATTGGGAACGCCGGATGATTTCCGAAAAACGCCCGCGTCACGACGGCGGCAACGACGCTGCTCACCACGATGGGGGGAAACGAGGCTGCTGCGTACGTACCGAGAATTTCCTCGATGGCAAAGAATGCCCCGCGAGCGGGGCATTGAACGCCGCAGAAATACCTTCAGCGGCACCCGCGGCAACGAGTACCACCGCGCGGGTATTTCGCCCGCTCGCCGAGCGACCGCGAGCTGAACGTCTGGAATGGTCAGTCCGTCATGGCCGCGGCCGATGCGGCGCATGATCCACCATGCTGTCGTAAGCCCGGCGGC
>JBDUEA010000234.1:0-5323 GCA_040002695.1 Gemmatimonadota bacterium
TCACCGCTCCTCACATCACTCCGCCCTCAGCGCCTCGTTCGGATCGACCTGGCTCGCCTTGAACGCCGGGATCGCGCTCGCGAGCAGCGCGGTGACGAGCAACACGCAGGTGACGAGTCCGAACACCAACGGGTCGCTGGGTGACTGGGCAAAGAGCAGCGGCGCGAGCCAGCGTCCGGCCCAGAGGGCCACCGTTCCGCCGGTCGCGATGCCGACGAGCGTCACGCGAAGCCCGGTCCCCACGACCAGCCGGATCACGTCGGTCACCCGTGCGCCCAGCGCGATTCTGATCCCGAGTTCATGAGTTCGTTGCGCCACGTCGTACGCGATCACGCTGTAGAGGCCGATGGCAGCGAGCACCAGGGCCAGCCCGCCAAAGGCGAGGAACATCGCGGCGCCAAGGCGCCACGACTGGGTCTGGAGGCCAATGATGTCATGCAGCGATGTGACGGTGAGGTACCCGTCCCCCGGCATACTGGGTTGCAGCTGCCTGGCGAGCTCCCCCGCGACCCGTTCCGGGTCCCCTCGCGCCCGCACAAACAGGACCGCGGCTTCGGGATTGTACTGTGCGATCGGCAGGTAATAGTGCAACCCTGGATCGTCGATGATATGACGCTGCCGGATGTTCTCCGCGATGCCGACCACCGTCGCGCACGGTACCGTATCCGCGCCAATCCGCATGCAGCGCCCCAGCGCCTCCTGGCCCGGCCAGAGTTTCTGCGCCATCGCCTCGCTGACAATGACCACCTTCGGCGCCCCCTCGCGGTCTCCGGCTTCGATGCCCCGGCCGCGGAGGATGCGGGTTCCCAGCGTGCCGAAGAATTCCGGCGATCCGCCCTGCAGCGTGAAGTCGCCAAGTTTGTTTACCGAATCGATCCCGGAAATGAACAGGTCTTCCGACCAGGTATCCCAGAACGGAACCGTGAGCCCAAGCGCCGCCTGTTCCACGCCGGGTAGTACGCGGGCCTGCTCCAGCAGCCGCTGGCGGAGCGCGATCTTTTCGGGAGCGCTGAGCCCTGCGCCGCGCTCGTTCGGCTGCATATAGAGAATCTGGTCCACATCGTAGCCGAGTCGAGTGGACTGGAGCTTCAACAGGCTCCGGACGAAGAGACCGGCGCCCACGAGCAACACGACGGAGAGTGCCGCCTGAAGCAGCAGCAGCGCCGTGCGGGTACGCGAGCGGCGTGCGGTGCCGTCCCGCGCGCCTGACTTGAGAGATTCCACGAGGTCGGTGCGGCGTGCCTGAAGTATCGGGGTCAGTCCCGTGAGCATCCCCGCTATCAGCGTCACCACGACCGCAAAGCCGACTGTCCTCCCGTCCGCCAGTGCGCCGCCGGGCGCGCCCGCGGGCAGGAACAGCGTCCTGAGCACCGCGCCGCCCCAGTGCGCCAGCAGCAATCCCATGAAACCGCCGCACCCCGCCAGCAGCAGATTTTCCGTCAGCAGTTGCGCCACCAGCCGCGCGCGGCTCACGCCCAGCGCGAGACGCAATGCGATTTCCCGTCGCCGCCGGATCGCGCGGGCGAGGAGCAGGTTCGCCACGTTGGCGCAGGCAATGATGAGGACGATCAGGGCGACGCCGCTCACCCACGCTGCCACGCGAGTCACCGCGTTCTGCTTCGGCCCCCGTTCCGTCTGCACCGGTCCGGCCAACGCGGTCGGATGCGCGACCTCGACGGGCGGCACACTCGGGTTCAGTGCCGCTTCCGCATTCCAGCTTTGCACAAAGGCGTGACTGAGATCGGCAGAGGCTTCGTCGATGCTGACCCCGGGTTTCCGCCGAGCCAGGACTTCCATCCAGCCCCAGTTATAGCGGGTGTAGTAGGAGGTCGCGAACTTGGTTCCGGCCCTGAAGGTGCCGGCATACGCGGTGATCGGTACGAACACCGCCGGTGGTCCGGCATCGGAGAGCCCGATGAAATGGCGCGGTGCTACGCCGATGATCGTGTACTTGACGGTGCCGACCGCGAGTTGCTGACCGAGTGCGTCAGACCGACCGCCGTAGTTGGTCTGCCAGTAGTCGTAGCCGAGGACGGCCACGAGCGCGCCAACCGGAACGGTGTCCTCCGAGTGTGTGAAGAACCGGCCGAGTACCGGCCTCGCCTCGAAGAAATCGAACAGATTGGCGGAGATGGTACCGACCTGCATCTCACGGGATTCGACGCCGCTACCCACCGGAAGCGTCCGGGTGCTGAAGCCGGCCATCGCGGAAAACATGGTAGTGAAACGTTGGAGATCGAGATAGCGGGTGTACTGGAAGATGGCGTCGGTACTCCGTTCGCCCCGATCGGTCGACTGCAGATACACCCGGTGAACCTGTTCCGGATCCCGGAGAAATGGAGGGGTGCGGAATAACAGCCGGTCCACGATGCCGAACATCGCGGCGTTCACTCCGATGCCGAGCCCCAGCGTGAGAATGACTGCAACGGTGAACCCGGGGTTACGCCTCAGAGAGCGAATCGCGTAACGCAGGTCCTGCCGCATGTGCTCGAGCCATCCGATTCCTCGGCTCTCGCGAGTCGCCTCCTTCGTGACCTCCACGCCGCCGAGCGCGATATGCGCCTGGCGGATCGCCTCGGCAGGCGACATGCCCGCGCGCATCCGCTTCTCCGCCTCGTGCTGAAGATGCGACTGCAGTTCGTCATCCAGCTCCCGCTCCATGGCGGAACGGTGGAAGAGCGCCCGCAGGCGGTAGCGGACTTCACTGATGAATTCCGGCAGCATGCGCGCCTCCGTCAGGTCATGCCAAGGACGAGATTGACGGCTACGGTAAGGCGTTGCCACTCCGCCTCCTCCGCCTTGAGCTGCTTGCGGCCGGCGCGGGTGAGCTCGTAGAACTTCGCCTTGCGATTGTTGTCGGATGTATCCCAGTGCGCGGAAATCCATCCGCGGCGCTCGAGCCGGTGGAGCGCGGGATAGAGCGAACCCTGGGGGACCTGTACTGTGGCGCGGGAGACCTGATTCAGCCGCTCACTCACGGCCCACCCATGCTGAGGGCCGAGCGAAAGCGCCTTGAGGATCAGGAGATCGAGCGTGCCCTGCGGGAGCTCGAGTCGTTCGTCTGCCATGGTTACCCCTCCGTCTTCTACACGAGTCTACGTTCGCTCATGTAGAAGTGCAAGGGTAGCCCATCGGCGGTGGGAGATCGGCTGATTTACCACAGCGGCACAGAGGCATCGCCACCCGAGCCGTCGTGGGACGCCGGGCGACGGCTTCGGGTGGTGAGCCAGAACGAGCTCGCCCGCGCGACCAATAAGTCCCCTGGTTCTCCCCGTCCTCCACGCTTCCGCGGTAAGCGCAGGTGAGGAACTCGCCCGGAACAATCACCGCAGAGACGCAGAGAACGCGGAGCAAAACCCGAAATGACTGGGGTGTGACAGAACGAGCCGCTGGAACAGAACAATCAACAACCATATCAGTCGACAAGCCTGGAGAGATCACTCCACCAGTACTACAGAATCTCTCTGTGCCTCTGTGGTGAACCGTCAGGGTCGGGCCTTCCGGTCGCCATGCACTTCGAGCGCTCGTTGCAGGCTCGCGTAGTGCCGGGCCCGGACCGAGTCACCCGACTGGCGCGCCGCGGCTGCCGCCCCGGCGATGGACCGGAAGCGATTCGGCTCATGCCGGAGCGCGGTCTCGAAGGCATCGAGCGCCGCCGACTGCTGGTGCAGCTGGAGCAGCATCTCGCCGAGCAACTCACGCGAGGGCGCCAGCGGCCCCGGCGACAGGACACTCTTCTCGGTGGCATCTTCGCGATCGGCCGCCGAGCGCATCGAGGCGAGTGCATCATCATGACTGCCGGCTGCAAACTCCAGCCACGCCACCGCGGCCATCCGCTGGATCTCCACCTGCTCCCGCCAGTACTTCTCGTGCCGCGCCGCCAGCGTATCGCGAAGATTCTCCAGCTCCAGCACCGCCAGCCGCGCAGTGGCCGTGTCCCCGCTCCGAGCGGCGCCGAGGGCGCGGGCGAAACTCGTGAGGGCGGTGGCGAATGGAATCGGATTCAGGGTACCCGTCAGTCGCGCCGCGCCGGCCCAGTCTCCCCGCTCGAGCGCGTACCGTGCGGGGATCGCGGCGATGGCGAAGTAGCCGGCGGCCGGCGGCGCACCCGTCGTGATCTTCGTGGGGTCCAGCCGGGCGGCTATGGCGGGGACGGAATCGACGATGCGGCGGGCCGCGCGATCCTGTCCCGTCTGCAGATACGCGTACACCTCGTAGTCGGAGGAATGCAGCTGCTCGGCGACCGCACCCTCGCGCCGCGCGGCGGCGGCCGCGGCGACATTCGCTGCGATGGACCCCTGCCAGTCACCCGTCCGCGTGTAGACGTGCGAAGGCATATGCAGCGCATGGGACATCTCCGGCGCGATCCGCGCATAGCGCCGGGCCGCCTCGAGTCCGCGCGAGGCGAGTGACGGCACATCGTAGGTATGAATGATGTAATGCGCGAGCCCGGGATGATCGGGCAGGACCGCGAAGAGCCGCTCGAACGAGGCGCCCGCTGAAAGCTGCGTCGCGTAGCTCTTGTCCGCGGGATCCGCGGCGACGACTTCCGCCAGCAGATGAAAGATCGTGGCCTCGGTATCCGCCGGTGCCCGTTCGGCGAGGGCCCCCATCGCGTCGCGGTAGGCGAGCAGCCGGGTGCGCTGGTCCAGCGAGTCCGCGTGCTCGTACAACCGGGCGACCGCGGAGATATATGCCGATTCGCGTTCCGTCGCCGGCCCCGCCGTGCGGGCGCGCGCTACCGCGCCCAGTCCCCGCTGTAGCTGGTCCGCCGTCTTGAGTCCTGGCGCGAACGGATTGCCCCACGCGCTGAGCGCGAGTCCCCATCCGGCGATCGCACATCGGGGATCCTGGGCCAGTACCGCTTCGAACCCAGTGACCGCGTCGGCAAAGGCGAAGGAATGGAGCAGGGCCACGGACTGATTGAACCGGGGCCGCACTGCAGCGTCGCAGGAGATCGCGAAGCGCACGGTGCCGAGGTGTCGGACGGACGGCGCCTGCTTCTGCGCCGCCGAGATCGTGACGGAAACGCAAAGCGAAGCGAGGGCGGCAGCAATCGGGCGCATGAGGATCATGTCAGGAGAATCGAAAAACAGCCGCGGACGGTGACACATGTCGGTATCGAGAGGCCGGTGGGAATCGTGCGGGCGCTGTCGAACAGGCGCTCATGGAAGGGAAGCTTCCGGTCAGGGAGCGGCAACCCGCCGCTTGAGCTCGTCAACGAAATTGAGTACGGCGGCGATGCTCGGGTTCGCTCCGGTCTCGCGCCGGATCATCACGAAGCGTTGTCCGTCGTGGGTGAGATCGAACTGCGCCTGATAGG
>JBDUEA010000235.1:0-5292 GCA_040002695.1 Gemmatimonadota bacterium
GTGCGGGCCGCGGCGGCAAGCAGGGAATGGAGGCGCTGATCAAAGGCGGTCAATGTTCGTCCGAACGTTCGTTCGGGAAGAAGCTAGTCCTGCAACTCTTGGTGGTCAACCTCCTTAACACCAGTGGGGTCAGCCCGTCTCCGATGTGCCGATGACCACCCGGACTCGCCCCGACCTGCCTGACGATACGGCGCTCGTCCAGACCTATCGGGCTGGTGACGAACGCAGTGCGACCGAACTCGTCGGGCGCCACACCGCGGCGCTCGGGCGTTTCCTTTACAGCAGCGGTGCCGGGCGGAGCGATGTCGAGGACCTCGTGCAGGAAACCTTCTATCGAGCCTTTCGAAGACTGGACAGCTGGCGGGGTGAGGCCGCCTTCCGGAGCTGGCTCTTCACGATCGGAGGGAATCTCCTCAAGGATGAGCATCGCAAGCGCCGAGGCCGCACGATGCTCTCCATCGACGATCGAGATGTGCCGGATCGCGCCGACCCCGCCTCGACACTCGCCGCCGACGAGACCGAGAATCGATTGCAGGAAGGACTCAAGATTCTGCCCCGGCTGCAGCGCGAAGTTTTCCTGATGCGGGTACAGCTGGGCTCCGAATACGCCGAGATCGCCCGTGCCCTCGGCACCACCCCAGGCGCGGCCCGGGTGCACTATCACCACGCAGTAAAGCGGTTGAAAGAGATGATCAAATGACCCGGTGCGAAGAACTGAGCGACCTGATGCCGGAAGTCGCGGCCGGCACTCTGAATTGGTCCGAAGAGCAGCGCCTGCACCTCGCTGCCTGTGCGGACTGTGGACAGGAATGGCGACTCGTATCCGCCACCCGGCACTTCGGCGATGATCTGGTCGCGTCGCTCGATCCCTCGAGTATCAGCGCGGCCGTCCTGGTTCGGCTGGCGCAGGACCGGCGCAGCGCCCGGAGCCGGCGGAACTGGCTCGGAGGACTGGCCATCGCTGCTTCCATTAGTGTTCTCATCTGGACCGGTGCCGGCTCCCGAGGGCACGCCCCACTCACCGGGCCGGCAACGACACAGGTCGCCAGTCAGTTAACGCTTCCCATGGCCGAGCTCGACAGCCTGGACACGACGCAGCTGCAATCGGTGCTCGAAGGACTCGATCAGCCCCTCGGCGCGGTTGCCTCACCCACCGTTCCCTCGCTCGGCGACCTGAATGATCTCGAACTGGAGCGCGTGCTGCGCTCTCTGGAGGCTTGATGCGTACCGCACTTATTCTCCTGTCCGGCCTGCTGATCCTCGCTGGCCCCGTCCGGGCGCAGGATCTCCAGGACGACACCGGTCCCCGCGCCGGTGAACTGCGCCGCCAGATCGAGAACCGGTTCGCCGCGCGCGTCCAGGAGGAGCTGGGCCTGTCGGATGCACAGACCACGAAAATGCGAACCACCGTGGCAGCGATGTTCGAGCGGCGTCGCACGCTCGAGGACGACGAGCGTCGGTACCGCGCCTCCCTCGCGGGTCAGCTGCGTCCCGGTGTGGCCGCGAATCAGGACAGCGTCGCCCGGCTGATGGACGCGATACTCGATGTGCGCTCCCGGTATGTCGAGAGCTATCGCGACGAGATGAAGGAAATGGCCGCCTATCTCACACCGGCCCAGCGCGCTCAATACTTCATCCTTCGGGAACGCCTCCTGGACCGGGTACGGGCGGCGCGACAGGACTCGGCTCCCGGCAATGAGCGTCCGCGGCGTCTCAGGCCCTAGACGCGGCATAGGGTCGTGCCTTACGCGACCCCGGTACTAGCACTAGCTTCTCCACCGATCCCCAGCAACCCGGTGGAAGATGCCGCTACCCGAACCCGTCCTGGTCTCGCTTCCGATTGAGCCCATGTGGGTCGCCAGCGTGCTGACCCTGCTGCTCAATCCCGTCGTCGCGACGCTGCTCATCTCGCTCGGTATTCTCGGGCTCCTCATCGAAATAAAGGCCGGCGCGCATGGCGTCGGCCTTCTCGTCGGTATGCTCGCGTTCGGGCTCTTCTTCGGCGCGAGCATTCTGCTCGGTTTTGCCGGCTGGCCGGTGCTCCTTCTCCTCGCGCTGGGTCTCACCGGGTTGCTGCTCGAAGTGCTTCCGGTCCCGACGTTCGGTGTTGCGGGCATCGCCGGACTGCTCATGCTCTTCACATCGATACTGCTCACGCTCGCTGGACGTTCGCCGTCGAGCGGCGCTCTCATGCAGGCGCTCGGTGTGCTCGGCGCCAGTCTCGTCATCACGGCCTCCGTTATTTACGCGTGGGTTCGCCATCTGCCGAACAGCACGCGCTTTCGGGGCCTGATTCACCAGGGTGGAGCGTTGTCCGCGGAGGGGTTCATCGCCGCGCC
This sequence comes from Gemmatimonadota bacterium, assembly GCA_040002695.1. GTDB lineage: Bacteria > Gemmatimonadota > Gemmatimonadetes > Gemmatimonadales > GWC2-71-9 > JBDUEA01. Next base: position 2,340 of record JBDUEA010000235.1, read on the forward strand.
ATCACGGCGTGAGCTGGTTGGTCGGGAAGGCCGGGCCGTGACCGACCTCCGTCCCGCCGGTACCGCGGTGGTCGACGGTGAACGGATCGACGTGGTGACCGAAGGGGAATACATCCCCGCCGGCAATCCCGTGCGCGTCTTGCGCGCCGAGAGTTATCGTCATGTGGTGCAGGCGGTAGCGTTACCAGGCAAACTCCCGCTCGGCTCGGGCAAATAACAGCTGCGAGTGAGTGTCTGTGAAGGCAGATATGCGGTCTGGATGTGCGCAGGTTCCCTCAGCAAATGGAGCGTCGCGTGGATGAGAACGGATTGCAGGCGGGTCTGCTGATCGCGCTGGTCTTCGTCGGGTTCATCTTCCTGATGCTCTTCTTCCGGTTCGTCCCGATCGGACTATGGATTCGCGCGCGCGCCTCGGGGGTGAATGTGTCGTTCGGCACGCTCTTCGGCATGCGACTCAGACGGGTGAACCCGATCGGCATCATCGATCCCATGGTGAATGCCCACAAGGCGGGGCTCAACCTGTCGATGACCGATCTCGAAGCCCACTTTCTTGCAGGCGGCAGAGTCGAGAACGTGGTGCGCGCGTTGATTGCGGCCGACAAGGCGGGCATCCCGCTCTCGCTCAAGCAGGCGACCGCCATCGATCTGGCCGGCCGCGACGTCTTCGAGGCGGTGCAGGTCTCGGTGAATCCCAAAGTCATCACGACGCCCAAGGTCGCCGCGATGGCGAAGAACGGCATTCAACTGCTGGCCATCGCACGCGTCACGGTTCGCGCCAACCTCAACCGCCTCGTTGGCGGTGCCGGCGAAGAGACGATTCTCGCCCGCGTCGGCGAAGGCATCGTGAGCGCAATCGGCTCGGCGGACTCTCACAAGCTGGTGCTGGAAAACCCTGACGTGATCTCCAAAACGGTGCTGGCCAAGGGGCTCGACGCGGGCACCGCGTTCGAGATCCTGTCCATCGATATCGCCGACGTCGACGTCGGCAAGAATATCGGCGCCGAGCTGCAGACTGATCAGGCAGAGGCGGACAAGCGTATCGCGCAGGCCAAGGCCGAAGAGCGCCGGGCCCTCGCCGTGGCGATGGAGCAGGAGTACAAGGCGGAGAGTCAGGCGATGCGCGCGAAGGTCATCGAGGCCGAAGCCCAGATTCCGCTCGCGATCTCCGAAGCCTTTCGTAGCGGACACCTCGGCGTAATGGATTACCAGCGCTACCGGAACGTCATGGCGGATACGACGATGCGGACGGCCATCGCCGGCCAGAGTGATTCCGACAAGGCGCCGGGAGTGTAGGGCATGAACAAGCTCGTCATCCTCGCGATCGTATTTGCGGTCATCCGACAGTTCATCGGAGCCGCGAAGCGGGCGCGTGATGCAGCCGCCGCGGACGGTGGTGTCGGCAATCGGCCGGCCGGCACGAGCCGCGAGGTGCGATCAGATGCCTCGAGTGTCGCGGTCGGAAAAACTCAGGGCAAGGCGCTAGGCCTCGAGGAGGTCCTTCGGGAAATCGAGCGGATAAAGGCCGGCGCGCCCGGCGCCGGCGCGTCGCTCCGGCAGGTAGTTGCGCAGGCCAAGGCCTCGAACCGGAACGTGGTCACCGTCCGGCGTCCGTCGGCGGCGAGCACGGCTCCTGTCACATTGCCGGAGAGTGCCGGAGTCGTGGGTCGCCGGTCGAGTGGGTCGAGCAGGTTTCCGGACGCGCAATCGCCTGCGCCAGTCGATCAGGACGACATCGGCGAGCAGGTCGCGGAACGGAGGAAGCGCGAGGCCGAAGCACGGGACTACGCGCTTGCCGCGGAGGACCATTCGGCATTCGACCAGCTCGTCCGAACAGAGTCCGCGGACAATACGGCCGTGAAGGGCCCGACCAACCAGCAGCTGCGCGACGCGATTGTATGGAGGGAGATCCTGGGGCCGCCGGTGGGGCTTCGGGAGGGAGAGGAGGGGTAGGTGGTAGGTGGTAGGTGGTAGGTGGCAGGTCTTGGGTGTTTCGTGAACTTTGCCACTCGAAACGGCTCCTGCTCACCGCTCACTCATCACTCCTCACTCATCACTCCTCACTCCTCACTCCTCACTCATCACTCCTCACTCCTCACTCCTCACCTCCCTTTCTTCTTCGCTTTCTTCTTCCCCGCGTTCCCGGCCTTTCCGAACTCCCGTTCATATCGCGCCATCGCATCGACGATCGCCCCACGTGCAGCGTCGGAGCCTTCGAATCCGCGGGTGCGAGTGGTGACGCCTTCGAGATCCTTGTAGACCTGGAAGAAGTGTTCGATTTCCTTCAGGGCGTGCTGGGGGATGTCGGAGATGTTGTTGATGCCGTCGGAGTAGGGATCTCCGATCGGCACGGCGATGACTTTTTCGTCGCCTTTGCCCTTGTCGATCAGATGGAATAGTCCGATGGGCCGCGCCTCGACCAGGCAACCGGTGAAGACGGGGATGGTCATCATGACGAGGACGTCGAGCGGGTCACCGTCGTCGCCGAGGGTGCGGGGAAGGAAGCCGTAATCGCCGGGGTAGTGGACGGCACTGTGGAGCACGCGATCGAGCCGGAAGATGCCGAGCTCCTTGTCGAGCTCGTATTTGTTGCGCTCGTTGGTCGGAATTTCGATGACAGCATTGACGACTTCGGGGGTGCGCGGGCCGGTGGGGATGTCATGCCAGGGATGAAAATGGGCTCGGGTACCAGTCATGTGTCGCTCGGTCTTCGAGAAGCGCCGCGTCGGCGGTGAATGTTGTTTATGCCGGCGCGGAAAGGTACTGGAGACACCGCTTGACTCCAAGCTGCGGCGAGGTTCGGCGCACGAGTCCGAGGTTGGGAGGAACGCTTGCGGAAGAGGAAGCGCCGGGTGAAGTTAGGCGCGCAGGCCCGAGTGGCGGAATGGCAGACGCAACGGACTCAAAATCCGTCGGGGGCAACCCCGTGCGAGTTCGACTCTCGCCTCGGGCATTC
>JBDUEA010000236.1:0-5285 GCA_040002695.1 Gemmatimonadota bacterium
AACATCCCGGCGGATACAGCTGCCACTTCATGCGCGAGTGAGCAGCGCCGATCGCCGTTGAACCCGCCCACGCCGTGATTGGACGTGAGCATAGCAAGGATTGTCATTCCGAGCGCAGCGAGGAATCTCAAGACTCGTTTGACGGTTGAGGTTCAGATCCCTCGACCACGCTCGGGTTGACACTGGTGTGAAGGATGATCTACTCCACGGTCGATTCGCCTGCCCGGTTCGCTTCCCGCGCCAGCCGCAAGGCTACATTCCTGCAATGCGCTTCGCATCCCTTGTTGTTCTCGCCTCGCTCGCTGCCCACACAACAGCAGCCCAAACCAACCCGAATCTCCCACCCTGCCGAGTGGGAATGCACGTCGCGATCGTGAGTCCGCTCAACTATTCCGCGAACATCATGGCGTACGATGCCGGCAAGGGCTCCTACCAGGTCAAGTCCGACGCGGACGGCCTGACCGACTGGGTGCCGGCTCGGAATCTCCGGTACTCCTGCACCGGAGCCGAAGCCGCGCCGGTGACCCTGGGCTACTTCGTTGGGAAGTGGTCACTCTTCCTCGGGCCGACCGCGCACCATGAAGTGATCGACGAGAAGGGCTACCTGGTCGTCGGACCGGGTGCCCACGTTCCCCCGCTCCAGATCAACGCCGACGGTACCTATACCTGGATCATCGATCGACAAACCACCATTCGCGGCCGCTGGCGGCCGGTGGCCGAAAAGGAAATGCGATCCGGGACCAGGGCTCCCGCGATTCTGCTGCTGAATGCGGAAGGTGGGAAGAACTGGGAGGTCTGGAGGACCGGGGTCAACCAGGGCAACAACCGGGATGCGATCGGTGTGGAGCGGATGGATCTTGGCGAGTCGTACCAGGGGACTCGGTTGCCGTAGCGGACAATTGATTGCTGCTGGGCGGGAATCGAATCATCGGCGTGGAGATGGTGTTCCCGGGACGGACCAGGCAGGCTTTGCTCACTTGGCTTCCGCAGCTGGGCTCCGGTGCGCGGGTCGCCGCGGGCCGGCATCCCACCGAATCATCTCATCGACCGGTTGGCCTTCTCCCAGTCTCGACGGTGGACGGCGTGCTCACCAGTGCGCCGTTCTGCGTTCCGACGGTCTCGCCGCGCGCCGCCCAGGCATACGGCTACCTGACGCCGAAGACCCGGGTGCGTCGTCGAGAAAGGGCGCCGCTCGTCGTGCTCGTCAAGTGATCGGGACTGAGCCGCTACCCGATGGTCAGACATTGATCGATACCTTCGTCCAATGTCGTGGTTCACACCCTCTTGAGAGATTGCTTCTGCATCCAGCCAGTCGGAGCGAAGCAAACGAGGAATCGCTCCGTCCGACCTCAATCGTCGCCGGTTCTGCACGGTGGCTGCGGCAACCCTGGCCGGAGGCCGGATCGGTCTTTTCGATTTACCCAGGAGGGATCAGGCGATGACTGACGTTATGAGTGGAGTTGAGAAGGCCGGTGGGAAAGCCCAGCTCCGTCCATTCCATGTGAAAGTCTCGGAGGCAGAGCTTTCGGACTTGCGCCGGCGTGTCGGAGCCACGAGGTGGCCGAGTCATGAAACGGTGAACGACGCCTCTCAGGGTGTGCGGCTCGCGACGATTCAGAAACTCGCTCGCTACTGGGCGACCGACTACGACTGGCGCGTGTGCGAAGCGCGGCTGAATACCTACCCACAGTTCATCACCGAGATCGACGGGGTCGATATTCACTTTATCCACGTTCGATCAAAGCATGCGAATGCCCTGCCGATCATCATCACGCACGGATGGCCGGGTTCGATCATCGAACAGCTGAAGATCATTGATCCCCTGACGAATCCGACGGCGCACGGCGGGAACGCGGCGGATGCGTTCGATGTCGTCGTTCCATCGTTGCCGGGCCATGGTTTTTCAGCCAAACCGACCACGACCGGCTGGGATCCCATCCGCATCGCCACGGCGTGGATCTCCCTCATGAAGCGCCTTGGATATGCGAACTATGTGGCGCAAGGCGGTGACTGGGGGAATGCCGTCACCGAGCAGATGGCGCTCCAGACACCTCCTGGACTGCTCGGTGTTCACACCAATATGCCGGCCACTGTGCCGGACGACGTCGCGAAGACGCTCGGGACCGGCAGTCCACCGCCATCGGGTCTCTCCGCCGACGAGCGCTACGCGTGGGATCAGCTCGACGACTTCTACAAGCATGGGCTGGGCTACGCGCAGGAGATGGCCGGCCGCCCCCAGACGCTGTACGCGCTCGAGGATTCACCGGTCGGGCTGGCGGCCTGGATGATCGACCACGACGCGCGAAGCTACGCGCTCATCGCGCGCGTCTTCGACGGCAGGCCCGAGGGGCTCACGCGCGACGACATCGTCGACAACGCTTCGCTCTACTGGTTCACGAACACGGCAGTCTCCTCCGCCCGGTTGTATTGGGAGAGCAAGCTCCCCTTCTTCGCCCCGAAAGGTGTCGCCATCCCCATGGCCGTGAGCGCCTACCCCGATGAGATCTACACCGCCCCGCGGAGCTGGGCGGAAAAGGCCTATCCAAAGCTCATTCACTACAACCGGCTCGACAAAGGCGGCCACTTCGCGGCCTGGGAGCAGCCCGCTTCGTTCGTCAGCGAAATGCGTGCGTCGTTCAAATCGCTGCGCCCCTCTGCTGCGAAGTGAGGTTCGGCGGATACATGAGAGCGGGCCAGGAGGGAGTCGATCGGTGAAATATCCGGTTACTTACCGCACAATCGAGGTCGGTGGGCTCCCGATTTTTTATCGGGAAGCCGGCCCGAAGGATGCGCCGACGCTGCTCCTGCTGCACGGACTCCCATCGTCCTCCCGGATGTTCGAGCCACTCCTTACCAGGCTCGCCGATCATTTCCATCTCGTCGCGCCCGATTACCCCGGCTTCGGGCACAGCGCCTGGCCCGATCCGAAAGAGTTCGCGTACACCTTTGATCATTTCGCCGAGATCATGAACGAGTTCACCGAGGCGCTGGGGCTGAGGCGATACACGCTCTACATGCAGGACTATGGAGGACCGGTGGGATTCCGCATGGCGCTGGCCCACCCCGACCGGATCGAGGCGCTGATCGTCCAGGATGCAGTCGCGCACAATGAAGGCCTGGGAGCGAACTGGAAGGCTCGGCGCGCCTTCTGGGCCGATCGCGCTGCGAATGAAAGCTCGCTTCGCACCAATCTCCTGTCGCTGGAGACAACCCGGACCCGGCACGTCGGCAGCGATCCGCGCGTCGAGCTTTACGATCCGGATCTCTGGCACGACGAGTTCGCGTTTCTCAGTCAGCCCGGCCAGGGGGTCATCCAGAGCGATCTCTTCTTCGACTACCGCACCAACGTCGAGGCGTATCCCCGCTGGCAGGCGTGGCTACGCGAGAATCAGCCACGCCTCCTGGTGATCTGGGGCAAGCACGACATTTCGTTTGACCTTTCGGAACCGGAAGCCTATCGCCGGGATGTGCCGACGGCCGAGGTGCATGTACTCGACGCGGGGCACTTCGCGCTGGATACCGCTGCCGAGGAAATCGCGACGATCATTCGAAATTTCCTGCCGGCACCGGCTGAACGAGTATGACGTGTCCGAACCGATCGGACGCCGCCACTTCTTCGGCGCCGCAGCCATGACTTTGGCCGCCACGCAGCCAGGCTCGAGCGGCTACAGAATCGCTCGATCCAGCAGGACTGGCGCTGGAGGCGAGGCCGCCGTCAAACCTCTGACCGGCGCCGCGGGACCGCTCATCACCGTCCCCACGATCACCCTCGAGGGTGACGCCAATGGAGCCCCTCATCCGGAGGCGAGTTCCTGCGACGGGAAATTCTCCGGCAGATATACGCACCGGGTCCTCGACGGTGGTATCGGTCACAATCTGCCGCAGGAGGCATCGGAATCCTCCGCGAAAGCCGTCATCGATGTCGACACGTATTGACCGGAGCAGCCTCGATCGACGCGGTTTTCTGGGCGCGGCAGCAATCGGGATTGCGGCATCCGTCACGAAACCTTCCTGGATGAACCTGATGAACCCCAGAGCGCACTTGATGAATGCATTCGGCGTAGCCGACTCTCCGTCAGGCCTCACCGATGAGGGGCCGATGCCCGAACTGAGCGGCGCCGTCGGCTGGCTCAACTCGGCACCGCTCACGAGAGAGATGCTTCGCGGCAACGTCGTCCTCGTCGACATCTGGACCTACTCCTGCATCAATTCGCTGCGGCAGTTGCCCTATCTCAAGAGCTGGGCGGCGAAATACCATGATGCCGGGCTGGTGGTGATCGGTGTGCATGCGCCCGAATTCGGCTTCGAGAAAATCAGGACGAACGTCGAAGCGGCCGTGCGCGAGCTCAAGCTCCAGTACCCGGTCGCCCTCGACACCGAGCACGGCATCTGGCGGGCGTTCAACAACCAGTACTGGCCAGCGGACTATTTCATCGACGGCAAGGGGAGGATCCGGCATCACCACTTCGGCGAGGGAGACTACGCGGACGCCGAGCGCCTGATCCAGACGCTGCTCAGGGAGAATGGGAATGCGGGGATTCCGGGAGAGGTGGCGATTGTCTCGGGTGAGGGCATCGAGGCCCCGCCGAATTTCTCAGCCGAACGTTCTCCCGAGACATACGTCGGTTACGCGCGCGCCGAGCATTTCGCATCGCCTGAGGAGGTAAACCGGGACGCACGTGGCGCGTACAGCACGCCGGCAAAACTCACGTTGAATCAATGGGCGTTGAGCGGATCGTGGAATGTCGGTTCCGAGAGCGCCGTGCCGCTCACCCCTTCCGGGAAGATCCAGTTCCGTTTTCACAGTCGCGACCTGCATCTGGTGCTGGGTCCGACGAAGGAGGGCAAGCTGGCTCGATTCAGGGTTCGACTCGATGAAACGGCGCCCGCGCATGACAGCGGTGGCGACGTAGCTCCCGACGGCACCGGCAGCATCCTGGAGCCTCGGCTTTATCAGCTCATCCGGCAAAGCGGTGAGGTCAGGGAACGGACCTTCGAGATCGAATTTCTCGACCCCGGCGCCCACGCCTTTGTATTCACCTTCGGATAGGCGGGCCAGCAGCTGATACCGACCGCCCTTTTGTCCTCTCCGACTTCTCCGCCTTCTCCGCCTTCTCCGTCCGCCCTGTCCGCTCCGTCCGCCCCGTCCGCTCTGTCCGCTCTGTCCGCCCCGTCCGCCCACTCCTCATCCCGACGGCACTCCTGTGCCCGAGGGATCGGATTGCCCTCGGGGAAGGTGGGGAATGCCGAGGAGCAATCACGACAGAGGCACCGAGGACGTCGAA
>JBDUEA010000237.1:0-5263 GCA_040002695.1 Gemmatimonadota bacterium
CCGGGACAAGCGAGACCACGGCCCGCGCAGCGCGGTATCTCTGGCTGGAGCAGACGCGAATCGAGTCAGGCGCAACGATGATTCTTACGGCGCATCATTCCGACGATCAGGTCGAAACGGTGTTGATGCGGGTGCTGTCCGGCTCCGGTCCGGCGGGTCTCGCCGGAATGCTTCCCCGAAATGGGCGGATCGTCCGTCCGCTGCTGCCATTCCGGCGCAAAGAGTTGGTCCAGTACCTGCTTGATCGTGGCATTTCGTTCTGGGAGGACCCGTCGAACCGTGATCGACGTCATCTCAGGTCCTGGATCAGGGACTCCGTTCTGCCGGGCCTCGAAGCCAGGATTCCTGAGCTCAGGAATCGACTCTCGGAGGTGGCGAGCCAGGCGAACCTCAATCGGAATGCGTGGGACGCACTCGTAACGGCGGATGTGGTGTTGAATTGGCGCGAAGATCACGGAGTTGCCTCCGTTGCTGCCTCCTCACTCCGCACCTATGATTCGCCATTGGCAGTCGCGCTCATCATGGCGGTCGCGAGGCGTTCCGGACTGGTTCTCGGACCCGCCTCAGCCCATCGGCTTTGTGCATTTGCGGGTGTCGCAGCGAGTGGGTCGGCGCTCGATCTGAGCCAAGGTTGGAGGGCGGAGCTGTCGTTCGGTCGCCTTAGAATCGTACCTCCGGCCAGCGATAACATTCCGGATTCGCTGGGCTTCGCGACCATGCAGGGAAGCACCCGCTGGGGCAGCTGGGGTATCGACTGGATGACCGATGAGGCTCCGACATTTCAGAAACGCAACGGTACGAGCGCCTGGTTCATCCCCGGGTCGGTAGCCGTCCGGTCCTGGCGACCTGGCGATCGTATCAGTCCGCTAGGCGGGCGTGGGCATCGGCCGGTGGTTCGGTGCTTTCAGGACGCCCAGATTTCAGTGACGGCCCGCCGGCGCTGGCCGGTCTTCAACGATCGTCAGGGCGGAGTTCTCTGGGTTCCCGGCGTCTGCCGGTCGAGCGCCGGGATCCCCGCGCCGGGCGCCGAGGCATTGCGTGTCGACGTCATCCATGACTGACACAATGCGCCGTACCGGTGGGCGCCCCATCCGCCGAATCGTTTTCGATTCAGAGACGATCGCCCGTCGCGTCGCTGAACTCGGAGAAGAAATCACGGCGGCGTACCCGGATGGGGAACTGCTCGTCGTGGGATTGCTCAAGGGCAGCTTCATCTTCGTGGGAGACCTGGTCCGGCAGATCCGTCGCCCGGTTCAAATCGATTTCCTCGTGGCCAGTTCCTATGGCGCCGAGAAAGTCTCGAGTGGCGAGGTCCGGCTGCTTTACGATCCGGAATCCGACTTGGAGGGGAAGCATATCCTGCTCGTCGAGGATATTATTGATAGTGGCCGGACGTTGAACCGGCTTTTTACGGTCCTGGGAGCGCGCCGTCCCCGCAGCTTGAACGTCTGCGCGCTGCTGGACAAGAATCTGGCTCCTGACTTGCCGGAAGCTCCTCGGTTTGTGGGGTTTACGGCGCCGTCCGCGTTCCTCGTCGGCTACGGCCTCGACCACGCGGAAGATTTTCGGCATCTCCCGTTCATTGCGGATCTGGAATAAATGGCTGATCGACTTCCGACTCGACCCCCGCGCCCGGACTGGCGCAACCTGAGCAAGAATCTCGCGCTCTGGCTGCTGGTGGCCCTCGTCGCCATGGCCCTGTTCCAGCTGATGAACAATCAGCGGAGCACGACGCAGGAATTCACGTATACCGCCTTCAAGCAGGAGCTCCAGCGCGGCAACGTCTCGAGCGTGACCGTCTATGACGGGAAACAGGTCGAGGGTGAATTCCGGACGCCGGTGAGCCAGGACGGGCATCCGGCCAAGAATTTCACCGTCCTCCTTCCCATCAGTAACAGCGAAAATATCCTCGCCGAGATGGAAAAGTCCGGCGTGCCGATTTCCGCCAAGGAGCCGAAGGTCGGGATTACGAATTTCATCGTTGCCGCTCTTCCGTGGCTGGTGATCATCGGACTCTGGCTCTTCCTGCTTCGACAGCTTCAAGCCGGCGGCAGCCGTGCCTTCTCGTTCGGCAAGTCAAAGGCGAAGCTGCTCTCAGGTGACACGCCGAAGATCACCTTCGCCGATGTCGCTGGCGCCGACGAAGCGAAAGTCGAGCTTCAGGAAATCATCGAGTTCCTCAAGGATCCCCAGAAATTCACGCGGTTGGGCGGACGGCTTCCCAAGGGAGCATTGCTCGTAGGTCCCCCGGGCACGGGCAAGACGCTCCTGGCCAAGGCCGTCGCCGGCGAGGCGGGGCGTCCGTTCTTCTCCATGTCCGGGTCAGATTTCGTTGAGATGTTCGTCGGCGTCGGTGCCAGTCGGGTTCGCGATCTCTTCGAACAGGGCAAGGCTCACGCCCCTTGTATCATCTTCATCGACGAGATCGATGCCGTCGGTCGCCACCGCGGTGCCGGTCTCGGCGGCGGTCACGACGAACGCGAACAGACGCTCAACCAGCTTCTCGTCGAGATGGATGGGTTCGAATCCAATGAAGGCGTGATCCTGATTGCCGCGACGAATCGTCCCGACGTTTTGGATCCCGCACTCCTCCGTCCTGGACGTTTCGACCGCCAGATTGTCGTCGACGCGCCTGACGTGCGCGGCCGGGAAGGAATCCTCCGGGTTCACACTCGAAAGATTCCTCTTGCCGCCGACGTGAACCTCGAAATCCTGGCCAAGGGCACGCCCGGACTTGCCGGCGCCGATCTGGCCAATCTGGTGAACGAGGCAGCCGTGCTCGCCGCGAGGCGCAATAAGTCGCTGGTCGACATGTCGGATTTCGAAGACGCGAAGGACAAGGTGATGCTCGGTGTCGAGCGCCGGAGTATGGTGCTCACCGAAGACGAGCGGAAGCTCACGGCCTACCACGAAGCCGGGCACGCTGTCGTCGGCCTCAAGGTTCCCGCTGGCGATCCGCTCCACAAGATCACGATTGTTCCCCGTGGCAGGGCGCTTGGCCTCACCGCCTATCTGCCGGAAGTCGATCGCCACAATTACACCAAGGAGTGGCTGATCTCCCGCCTGGCGGTAATCTTCGGCGGGCGCGTGACGGAAGAACTGATCTTCGGGCCCGACAAGGTTACGACGGGCGCCGGAGATGACATCGAAAAGGCGACCGGCCTCGCCCGCCGCATGGTCACCCAGTTCGGCATGAGCGACAGGGTGGGTGCCATTGCCATCGGCGATCGCGAGCAGGAAATTTTCCTTGGTCGCGAATTCGCGCAGCGGCGTGAGATTTCCGAGCGCACCGCGGAAATGGTGGATGGCGAAGTCAAACGCCTGATCGACGAGGCGTACCAGGCGGCGCGGAATATTTTGAACGAGAACCGCGAGTTGCTCGATCGCCTCGCGCTGGCGCTGCTCGAGCGAGAGACGCTCGATCGCGAAGATGTCGACCTTCTTGTCCTGGGGAAGGCTCTGCCTCCGCGGCGTCCGTCTCAGCATCAGCCCGGCCAGGCGCAGGCGGTTGTGGTACCTTCGAAACCGGAATCTGCGCCGCAGCGCGCTCCGATTCTCGGAATTCCTCCCGCGGAGCCTGCCGGGGCGTGAGAGTAGTCCCGCTGGCGGCACATTCGCCGCGGGCGGTCCGCGAAAAACTCATTGCGTACGGATGGGACGATAACCGGGCCGAGGTCGCCAGCAGCGGCCTCGGCCCGGTCTGTCTGTGGTTATCGGGTCTCAGTGACGAGGCACTCCTCGCCCTGGTCCGGCATGCGGGCCATCTCGGCATCGATATCTTTACGGGCGAGGACTGGGCGCTTCTTTCTTCCAGTCACTCGCGCATGGGCGCGCTGGCAAGACCGTGGGTCGTCCCTCCCGAATTGTCCCAGCTGGCCCATGACGTCGGAGTGGCGCTGCCGGCACCACCGGCGACCGAATGGGAAACCGCGCGTGGTATCGTGCGGCTCGATCGGCCGGTAGTGATGGGGATTCTCAATCTGACTCCGGATTCATTCAGCGACGGCGGACAATTCCTTACTCCCGACGCCGCGCTCGAGCAGGCAGATCGCCTCCTGTCCGAAGGGGCGGACATTCTGGATCTGGGCGGCGAATCCACGAGACCCGGGCGGCCGGAACCGGTTCCTATTGAGGAAGAAATCGCGCGAGTGATTCCCGTCGTGGAAGCGCTGGTGCGCCGCCACCCGGGAATTCTGATCTCCGTGGACACTGTGAAGTCAGCGGTGGCAACGCGTGCGCTTGGGTCAGGCGCCGCGATCATCAATGATGTTTCGGCGTTTCGAATCGATCCGGAGATGGCCCATGTTTCGGCGGCGGCTGGAGCCGGCGTCGTGCTGATGCACTCCCGTGGCGACGTGAGCAGCATGGCCACCCTTGATCATGCCGATTACGAAGATGATCTGCTGCAAGTCGTGAGATCTGAGCTGGCTGCATCGCTCCGCACGGCATCGGATGCCGGAATCGTTCCCGGGCGCATCGCGATTGATCCGGGAATCGGCTTTGCGAAGACGGCGGAGCAGAATATGTTGCTCTGCGACCGGCTGGCCGAACTGCTTCCGCTGGGCTGTCCTCTCCTGGTCGGCCCTTCCCGCAAGCGTTTCCTCGGCGTCATTACGGGGCGCGAAGTTTCCCAGCGAGATGTGGCGACCGCCGCAGTCTGCGTGCTCGCATACGAGCGAGGCGCCCGCCTGTTTCGCGTGCACAACGTTGCCGCCACGCGCGATGCGCTGCTCGTGGCGCATGCGATCACCGCTGCCTGACCCGCTGATCGTCCCTCCCGGAGAGCGCGGTTGCCCACTATCCCCGGTTTCCTGGTTCCGCGCTGGCACGATCTCATCGAGATCGTTCTGGTGGCCGCCGTCGTCTATCGCCTCCTGCGCTTCCTCGTCGGTACCCGCGCCCTCCAGATAGTCTTCGGGCTTCTCGTCCTGCTGGTCATCTACATCCTCGCGTTCGTCTTCAAGTTTACGATGATCACCTACCTCCTGGGCGTCGTCTTCACGTACGGCGCGTTTGCGGCGCTGGTCGTCTTTCAGCCGGAGCTCAGGAGTGCGCTGGCCCGTCTCGGACAGTCCCGCGTCTTCGGCGTGTTCAGTCCGACCAAGGTCTCGGCTGTGGCCGGCGCCATCGCCGAGGCGGTGGAGCGACTGAGCCGGACCGGAACCGGTGCGATCATCGCAGTAGAGAAGGAAATCACGCTCGACGAGTTCATCAGCTCCGGCACCTCGATGCAGGCGACCGTCTCCGCTGATCTGCTGACGAC
>JBDUEA010000238.1:0-5254 GCA_040002695.1 Gemmatimonadota bacterium
TTCTTCTGGCAGGCGCCGCACGGCCCGGCAGCTTCGGGCATGACGGGATACCAGGGCTTCTTCTATCACTTCCTCGACATGAGCAACGGTCACCGGTTCAAGGATGTGGAGCTCTCGACGGTGGATACGTCGCTCCTGCTCGCCGGGGTGCTGTTCTGTCAGTCGTATTTCGATGGCGCGAACCCGGACGAGACGTCCATCCGCGCGTACGCGGATTCCCTCTATCAGAATGCGGACTGGAACTGGGCTTCGCCGCGCGCGCCGCTCATCGGCATGGGATGGACGCCCGAGCAGGGGTTCGGCACCTACGACTGGCGCGGCTACGACGAGGCCATGCTGGTCTACATCCTCGCCCTCGGCTCGCCGACCCATCCGATCGCGCCCGAGGGCTGGAACGCATGGACCTCCACCTATCAGTGGGGAAGCTTCCACGGGCTCGACCAGGTGGGCTTCGCACCGCTCTTCGGGCATCAATTCTCTCACATCTGGATTGATTTTCGCGGCATCCAGGACGAGTACATGCGGGGCCATGGCATCGATTACTTCGAGAACTCCCGGCGGGCAACGCTGTCACAGCACGACTATGCGATTGAGAATCCGATGGGCTGGCAGGCCTATGGAGATTCACTCTGGGGACTCAGTGCCTCCGATGGACCCTCGGACTCGACGCTGATGATCGATGGCCGGCCGCGCCAGTTCTTCACCTATGCCGCGCGCGGCGCCGCCCAGACCGAGGTGCGGGATGACGGCACGATCGCTCCGACGGCACTCGGGGGCTCCCTCCCCTTCGCGCCTTCGATCACGCTGGCGACGCTGATCTCGATGCGCCACCGCTACGGAGACGCGCTCTTCTCCACGTATGGATTCTTCGACGCGCTCAACCCGAGTTTTCCCGCGAGCTCGCCGCCGGCTATGGGCCGGATGTATCCGGGACTCGGCTGGGTCGACACTGATTACCTCGGCATCGACCAGGGGCCGATCATCGCGATGGCGGAGAATTACCGGACTGGTCTCATCTGGCGATACATGCGGAAGAATCCGAACATCATCCGCGGGCTCCAGCGCGCGGGATTCCAGGGCGGATGGCTGACACAGGCCGGCGTCACTCCATGATCCGCCTCCGCTGCCGCCTCGCCCTGCTCTCCACTCTGCTGGGTGGAGTCGGCTGCGGGTCGAACGCGGACAGCGGGCGCGTGGAGCTCCGATTCTGGGCGATGGGTCGTGAAGGCGAGGTGGTGCAGGAGCTCGTGCGGGATTTCGAGCGTGAGCACCCGAACATCCGCGTACGAGTGCAGCAACTGCCGTGGACCGCCGCGCATGAGAAGCTGCTGACGGCCTTCGTCGGAGATGCCACGCCGGACATCGCGCAGCTCGGCAACACCTGGATCGCCGAGTTCGACGCGCTGCACGCGCTCACGCCACTCGACTCCAGCATCCGCGCGTCCCGCGAGGTCTCCGCGGCGGAATATTTCCCCGGCATCTGGGACACCAACATCCTGGATGGGCGGGTCCTCGGCGTTCCCTGGTATGTAGACACCCGCCTGCTCTTTTACCGCAAGGATATCCTGGCGCGTGCGGGGTACGCCGCGCCTCCTGCCACGTGGGCGGAATGGCAGACCATGATGGAGCGGATCAAGCAGCAGGTCGGGTCCGCGCGGTACGCGCTCTTCCTGCCGAGCAACGAATGGGTGCAGCCGGTGGTGCTGGGACTTCAGGCAGGCTCCCCGATTCTCAAGGATAACGCGCAGTATGGCGCGTTCAGCGACTCCGCCTTCCGGCGCGCCTTCGAATTCTACGTAGGGCTCTATCGCGCCGGACTCGCACCCGTGGCCGGCAACAACGACGTGGCGAATCCCTATCAGGAATTCGGGCGCGGACTGTTCGCGCAGTGGATCACGGGACCCTGGAATATCGGGGAATTCGAGCGCCGTCTGCCGCCGGACCAGCAGAACGAGTGGGCGACGGCGCCGCTGCCGGGACCGGATGCCGGAACGCCGGGCATCTCGCTGGCGGGGGGATCGAGTCTAGTGCTCTTCCGGCGCTCGAAGCACCCGGTTGAGTCCTGGCAGCTGATCGAATTTCTGTCGCGCCCGGCCGAGCAGCTCCAGTTCTACCGGCTCACTGGAGACTTGCCCGCGCGCACCGCCGCCTGGAACGATTCGTCGCTCATCGGCAACCAGTACGCGCACGCCTTCTGGGACCAGTTGCATCGGGTCAAGCCGACGCCGCAGGTACCGGAGTGGGAACTGATCGTGACGAAGGTGTTCGACTACGCGGAGCAGAGCATCCGTGGCGGCCGACCGATCGATTCCACCCTGGCCGCGCTCGATGCCGACGTGAATGACGTGCTGGCGAAGCGACGCTGGATGCTGGCGCATGAGGCGCACCGGTGAGCACCACCACGGAGCGATCGCAGTCGCGGGCGGCCTGGTTTTTCATGCTGCCGGGCCTCTCGCTGATCGCGGTGTTCTTTGCCTTGCCGGTGCTCGCCGCCTTTGCGCTCAGCTTCACCGATTTCGACATCTACGCCATCGGGAATTTCTCCAATACCCGGCTCATCGGCATCCGCAATTATGTCGCGCTGGCCCACGATCCGATCTTTCTCACCGCCATCCGGAACACGCTCTACTTCGCGCTGGTCGGCGGCCCGCTCACGATCCTGACAGCCCTCGGCGCCGCGCTCCTTGTCAATGCGCGCCTGGTGCGATGGAAAGGATTCTTCCGGACCGTTTACTTCGCGCCATACGTGACCACGCTCGTCGCGGTGGCGATCGTCTGGCGCTACCTGTATCACCCGGAATACGGATTGTTCAACTACGTGCTGGCGCAGTTCGGCGTGCACCGGATCGACTGGCTGGGCGACCCGCGGTGGGCGATGCCCGCACTCATCCTGTTCGCGGTGTGGAAGAATTTCGGCTACAGCATGCTGATCTTCATTGCCGGACTGCAGAGCATTCCCGAGGAGCTGTATGAAGCGGCGCACCTCGACGGCGCCGGCGGGTGGCAGCGGTTCCGGCATGTGACGATGCCGATGCTCATGCCGACGTTCGCGTTCGTCACCGTGATCACGCTGATCGGCTTCTTCCAGCTGTTCGCCGAGCCGTATGTCATGACGCAGGGCGGCCCGCTCAAGAGCACGCTCAGCGTGGTGCTCCTCATGTACGAGCAGGGCTTCCGCTGGTGGCGCATGGGCCTCGCGGTGGCCATCGCCTTCGTGCTGTTCGTCATCATGCTCGTAGCGACGCTGCTGCAGCGCCGGCTCGAGCGGCGGTTCGCGCCCTGATGCGAGAGCGCCTGCTCCGGACCCTGCTGCTCGGCGTGCTGATCGGTGGCGCGATCATCGCCCTGATGCCGACCTTGTGGATGATTTCGGCCTCGCTCATGCCAACCGGCGAGGCGACCAGCTATCCCCCCCGGTTGCTGCCGAGCCGCGTCACGTTCGAGCACTACACGACGGTGCTCACCAATCTCAAGCTCGGCCGTTACTTCGTGAACAGCGTGATCGTGACGGTCACCGCCACGGTCGGCTCTCTCGTCATCAATTCGATGGCAGGATACGCGCTGGCGAAATTCCGGTTTGCGGGGCGGGAGACGGTGATGCAGGTGCTGGTCGCCGGCCTGCTGATACCGGCGCAGGTCACGATGCTTCCGCTCTTCCTGTTGCTCAAGAACCTCGGCTTCATCAACACCTATGCTGGCGCGATCATTCCGTCGCTCGCCAGCATCTTCGGCATTTTCATGATCCGGCAGTACGCCCTTTCGCTGCCGGACGACCTGCTCGATGCGGCGCGGATCGACGGAGCGAGTGAATTCCGGATCTACCGGACTGTAGTATTGCCGGTGCTGGCGCCGATCCTGGCCACCTTTGCCATCTTCACTTTCATCAATACGTGGAACGACTTCCTCTGGCCGCTGATCGTCCTCAGCGACGAGTCGAAATACACGCTGCCGGTGGCACTCGCCAACCTGTCGGGCGAACATGTGCAGGACTTCGAACTCATGATGGCGGGCTCGGTCGTCACGGTGCTTCCGGTGCTGGCCGGATTCCTCCTCCTGCAGCGGTATTATATCGAAGGGGTAACGGCGGGGAGCGTGAAGGGATGACCGGCCGGCGACATCAGGTGGCCGGCCTGCTCACGATGCTGCTCGGCGTGACGCAGCCCGCGCGAGCACAGAGCACGGGCGCTCCAGCGCTGACACTAGACAGTTTCGACACCCTGGATGGCTGGAGCGCGCAGCCAGCGGATGGAGTCGCGCTCTCGCTCCATGAAGGGACCGGCCGACGCGGCGGGTCGATGCGGCTGGATTTCGATTTTCACGGCCACGGCGGCTACGCGGTCGCACGGAAGGCGTTCAGGCTCACGCTGCCGGGAAACTATGCCTTCTCATTCTGGCTCCGGGGGGCCGCACCGGTCAACAATCTCGAATTCAAGCTGGTCGATGCAAGCGGTGAGGATGTCTGGTGGCGAAACCAACGGGATGTCCACTGGCCCGTTGCCTGGCAGAAAGTCACGATCAAACGGCGGCAGATCGACTTCGCCTGGGGACCACACCCCAACCCCGTGCCGACCGATATCGCGTCGATCGAGATCGTGGTCACGGCGGGCGCGGGCGGCAAGGGCTCGATCTGGCTCGACGATCTCGCTCTCACGCCGCTCGAGGCCGATCGCCCCTATGATGGGACGCCGGTCGTAACGGCTTCCTCGGCGCGGAAGGGCGGGCCGGCCGACGCTGTGCTTGCAGCTGGCGGTGGCGGCTGGGGGAGCAAGACCGCGGGCACGCAGTGGATCGCGCTCGATTTCGGTAAGGCCAGGGAATTCGGCGGACTCGTTCTGGACTGGTCCGCCCGGGGCTTCGCGCGGGACTACGACGTGCAGACGTCGGAGAACGGCCGCACTTGGACCACGCTCTCCCGGGTTCGTGGAGGGGACGGCGCTCGGGATTACATCTGGCTTCCGGACTCCGACAGCCGGTATCTGCGTCTGCTGCTGCTGCGTGGAGCCGAGTCGGGAGGCTATTCACTCCGGCATCTCGACGTGAAGCCGCTCGAATGGGCCCCCACGAAGAACGCCTTCTTTTCCATCATCGCCGCCGATGCTCCCCGTGGGGACTATCCTCGGCCCTTCCTCGGCGAGCAGAGCTACTGGACCATTGTGGGCGTGAGCGGAGGAGTCGACCAGGGGCTCCTCGCCGAAGATGGGCGACTCGAGATTGGGCGCGCGGGTCCGTCGATCGAGCCGTTCCTCTTCTCGGG
>JBDUEA010000239.1:0-5245 GCA_040002695.1 Gemmatimonadota bacterium
AACGGCTCAATACGAACGTCGGCCACCGTAGCTGTCATTGCGAGGAGCGCGCGCAGGCGTGCGACGAAGCAATCCTTCAACGCATAGCAAGCAATCGATTTCCTTGACTCAATCGGCTTGACCTCGTGTCATTGCGTCGTGACAGTCCCAAGGCCGGAAAAACCTTCTCCGCGCCCTCCGCGTCTCTGCGGTAGAATTGGCTGGAAACATTGAGAATGATTTGTGGGAGCGGACGGCTGGAGTATCAACATCTGGGATATGGGCATGAAAATACCCCAGGCACCCCGAAGCAACACTGGACATCGCTTAGCGCTGCTACCGGCGAGGTCCTGACGCGATTCGCGCGCCAGCGCCCTTCGGACCTGGGGCACGATCAATATAGGCGGGAAAGGGGGAACGGGGAACGGGGAAACGGGAAACGGGAAACGGGAAACGGAATGGATTGCAATCTCCGCGAAGCTCCTGAGCATCGAAAGCGAGAAGCGCTCACCGCTCACTGCTTACCGCTCACCTCAATTCGTAAACGTCCACCGCACCCCGAATGTCCCCGCACGCGGAATCTCGAATCCCGGCACGAACGGTTTCCCGGTCCCGTCCAGATTGTAGCGATCCCAGAAGATCGAGAAGCTCTGCAGCTGGATTTCGATCAGGCTTCGAAAGTAGGTCGCCCCATCCACGGTCACTGGCGCTCCCGTGGCATCGCGGCCGATGACACCCGGGCTCCACGCCTCGATGCTTCCCTGCAGTTTGAAATCGAAGGTGCCGCTCGGAAAGCTGCGCCAGAACTTGGAGCGGATCGTCGCTGTGCTCAACGAATGGGTCGGCGGATTCCCTTCGGCGGACCCGCTCGTCGGGTCACTGTACCAGCCTTCCAGCGTAAGCCACGAGCGCGGAGCTACCCGCCAGTTGAACGTCACCCAGTTGGCAGCACTCGCGGGCCCGATGGAATCGATGCGCAGGAACGGCTGGAAACCGATCGGCCGAAACGCGTCGGTTCGCGAAAGTGAAACCTCAAAACCCAGTCGCGGGCGCTGCCATCCGGCGGCGACCTGCACGTCACGAATCCGTTGCGCTGCATCGGTCGGTATCGACGGCGCGGCGACCACCTGCCCGGAGCGCACTGCCGCGGAGACGACGAGCGAGAGCGGCAGCTGCAAGCCTCCCCGCAATCCTATCCACGAGCTCCGCCGGTGATAATCATGGGTCTGCAGGCCAATCTCTCCGCTCGCGCTCACGCCGGCAACCGGAGTCCACCCTGCTTCGCCCCGCACGTCGAATGGAGTCCACCGTGAACGATTGAGCGCCGAGCCCCCAATGCTGTAGGTGGGTCGCCGGAAACTCAGGGCGAGTCCGCCCTGGTTAACCTCATTGGTGACACCCGAGCCGCTCCAGCTCGTCCGGCCGTAGAGCAGATCGACGCGCGGGCCCGTTGCTCCGCCCACCGGATGCATGAAGAGCCGCAGCTGTGCGTCGCTGCGAGAACCTTTGAGGCCGCCGTCAAGGGTATCGAGTTGGCTGTCGACGAAGGGCCGCCGGTTCGGTTCCACACGGAGAACGTCGAACTGGACACCGAAATTCGCCGAGGGGATATAACTCCCCTGGAGCCAGTAGTTCGTCACCTCCGCGGCGCTGCTCGCGGACGCCGGTGTCGGGGAGTTGAGATAGTCGCCGCCGAGTCCGAAGCCGATGCCCGACTGGAAGCGGTACTCGAGTGAGCCCTCGTATCGCGCGATTCGGCGGTCGCCCGAGGCGATGCCGATCACGGAGCGCGGAGCCCGCCGATCGTGGCGGCGGGTGAACAGCTGCACACGGAGCAACCCGGGCCACCGCTCGATTTCGATCCGGTCAAGCAGACTGAGCGCCAGCATCGACGGATCGACACCCACGCTGTCCGGCCCGATCGGTATATACGGGAAACCGTCCAGCTGATACTCGACCGACGTCGCACCGCGCCCCTGGTACGCAGGGTACTCCGTTCGCCCGAGCCATCCGCCCCGCCAGAGAAAAACCCCCGGGACCCGCTGCAGGAGATCGGAGACGGTCTCCGCGTTGGTCCATTCGATCGAATCGCGGGTGAAGACGAACCGGCTGAGCGGCGTCCGGGGACCGTCCACGCCGAGCAGCGGCATCGTGTTGAGCCGGATCCGGGCGTTCTTCTGGGCGTTCAGGAAACGGGTGGTTTCGGAGATCGAATCGCGAGGGAGGGTGTCGGGCAGGACGCTGTCGATGGGAATCTGCGCCCGGAGGGCGACCGGCCCAGCCAGGAGTGCGAGAGCGAGCAGCACCGGATGCAAGCGCCCGCGACGCGTGGCCCGGCCACTCAGGGAGATTGCCGTGAGATTTGCACCTGACGAAGCGCCGGAGGGGATTGTCACGCTGATGCTGGCCTGCACGGTCAATCGTTCCGGTGCCGCGTGACGCGGAAGACCGTGCGATCCCTCACGCCTGCCGCGCGAGGACGAATTCGGTGAAGAGTCGCACCATGACGCCGGTCGGGCCCTTGACCAGTCCGGCATCTTCCCGTTCCGTGTACGCGGTGCCGGCGATATCGAGGTGGGCCCAGGGAAAGCCCTCGACGAATTCACGCAGGAACCAGGCGGCGGAGATGCTGCCGGCGGGCCGCCCGCCGGAATTTTTCACGTCAGCAATGTCAGACTTCACGAGATCGCGATATTCGTCCCAGAGCGGCATCGGCCAGACGCGCTCGCCCGAGCGGTCTCCGGCGCGGCGGAGTTCCTCGATGAGAACGTCATCGGTCCCCATGACTCCGGTGGCGGTGTGCCCCAGGGCCACGACGATCGCACCCGTGAGCGTGGCCGCGTCGAGCACGCACGCCGGCTTATAGCGCCGCGCCCACGAAAGCGCGTCGCACAGAATCAGGCGTCCCTCGGCGTCGGTGTTGATGATCTCGATGGTCTTGCCGAAATGACTCTTGACCACATCTCCCGGCTTGACCGCCGTCCCCGACGGCATGTTCTCGGTGGACGGAATGAGTCCGACCACATTCACCCTGGGCTTGAGTCGGCCGATGGCCTCGAAGGCGCCGAGCACCGCGGCGGCCCCCGACATGTCGTACTTCATCTCCTCCATGTTCTGCGCCGGCTTGATCGAGATACCGCCAGTATCGAAGGTGACGCCTTTGCCGACCAGCACCACTGGTGCCGAGGCGCCGCCGCCCTTGTACTCGAGGATGATGAAGCGCGGCTCCTCGACGCTGCCCTGCGCGACGCACAGCAGAGCGCCCATCCCTTCCTTCTTGATGGCGGCCAGGTCCATGACAGTGACGGCGAAGCCGTGCCGCTTGGCGATCTCCTGTGCAGCGTTTCCCAGATAGGTCGGTGTGCAGGTGTTGCCCGGAAGCACCTGGAGACCGCGCGTCAGTGCCTGACCCGCGGCGATGGCCGCACCGAGCACGTGTCCGGCTTCAACGGCGGCCGTGTCGGTCGGCGCGAGAATTTCAAACTGTTCGAGCGCGGCTTTCTTCTCCTCCGGCGGGAGCTTGAGCTCGGCGAAATTCCAGGCTCCTAGCCCCAGTCCCTCAGCGACCAGCTGGCCCACATCGGTCGGAGTGAGCGAGCCACGTCCTTCGGGTGCGACGAAAATCGAGGCATGCGGGACGCCGAGCACCCGTGCGCGCTTGGCGGCGATGGCGGCCGCACGGCGTACGATCGTCCGCGTCGTATCGGCCGGTTTCCCGAGACCGACGAGAAGAATTCTCGCCGCGCCCCCTGACGGATAGACGACCGCAGTCTCGTCTTTCTTGCCGGTGAAGTCCCCCGCGGCGTACAGCCGGGCCAGCGCACCCCCGGTCTTCGCATCGAGCTCCTGCAGCGACGCCGGCAGGCCACCTGCCGGCACGGCCAGAACGAGGAGGGGAGTGCTGACCGAGGCTGGCGCGGAAGGCGAGACGGAGGTCGTGAGGGCCATGGCTCTGGAGGATGGGGTTCGGGATATCCGGATCGATCTCGTGAACGCGAATAGTAATAGGCAGCGCGGCGCGCGAAATGCCGTCAGGCTTTCCGCTTGCGTCCGCGCATCGGTTCGTAGACCCGCTCGGTGGGGCCGACGTACCGGGCCCGGGGCCGGATGAGACCCGGCTCTCCGTACTGCTCCAGGATGTGCGCCACCCAGCCGCACATCCGGCTCACTGCAAACACTGCGGTGAACAGGCCGGTGGGTATGTCGAGGGCGCGGTAGAGCACAGCAAGATAGTAATCCACGATCGGGAACTGTCCCGCTTCGCGAGCCATCAGGAGCTCGAGCGTGCGTGCGGTTTCGAAGAGGGCACCCTGCCCCGCCCGGGCGCTCGTCGCTTCGGTGAGCGAGCGCAGCAGCTCGGTGCGCGGGTCCGCGCCCCGATACACGACGTGCCCGAACCCGGCAATCTTCTGCCCGGACGCCAGCCTCGGACGCGCCCAGCTTTCCACATTTTCGGCTGACTCGATCTGCTCGAGTACCGCCATGACGTTTCGGCTGTGCCAGCCATGCCGTGGCCCCGCAAGCGCGGAGAGCGCGGCGAGTACGGCGCCGTACACGTCGGCGCCCGTCGAGGCCGTGACGCGCGCGGCGAACGTGGACGGATTCAGTTCGTTGTCCGCGCGCAGGATCAGCGCGACGTCGAGCGCATGCGCATCCTCGGCGGCGGGCGACTCCCCTCGAAGCATCAGGAGAAAATTGGCGGCAAAGGACTGGCTCTTCTTCGGCGAGACCGGCCGCAAACCATTCCGCAAACGGTGAGCGGCGGCCACTGCCGTGGGCGCCATCGCGACCAGCCGCATGCCCTGCCGCAACGCCTCATCAGGAGCCGGCGGCACCGCGACCGCGTCCTCGATCGAGGCCGTCGCCACCGCGATGCGGAGCGAGGCCATCGGATCGGCATCGGCGGGAATGGCCTTGAGGGCCTTGAGCGTCGCGGCGCCAAGCTTCTGCAGGGAGCGCAACTCCGTAGTGAAGCGCGCGAGACCGGAGCGCGTCTGGAGAGTGCCCAGCAGCAGCAACGCCGCGGTCTCTTCATAGGTGCTCTGCGCTGCAAGGGTGGGAACGTCGTACCCTCTATAGGCTAGACGGCCATCATCGGCGGAGAGCAGGCAGATGGATGAGTTGAGGGCGATGACGCCATCGAGGCCGACGGCATCGGGAGCAGGAGCGTCGGTCATGAGGATCGATCGCCAAGGTTGGGGTCGGCGCCATCGGAGCGACGACGTTCGGAAGGTTAGAGGCGGCACGGAAGGAGGGCAACCGAACC
>JBDUEA010000240.1:0-5228 GCA_040002695.1 Gemmatimonadota bacterium
GTCATCTCGGCCGCGCAAACGTACTGTCCCACACAGCAAGTGCGGGCTTCGGCGCGAGCGTAGTGTCCACGAGACCAAGACTGATGAAGAGCGGGAGATTGGCGGGGTACGGCTGCGGAAAGGCCGACAGCTCGAGGTCGGTGAAATCGATCTGGAAGACACCCACGGCCCGCGCTGAATCCAGCAGCAACGGCTGGCGACGGAGATAGCGTGCCTGGAGCGCCGGACTGCTGGTGCTTGCAGCCGTCGAGGCGGATGCCCAGCCTCCCTCGACGACGAGCACCGGTGTCGAGCCCGCTATCCTCGCGTAGTAATCGAGGGGCAGGTCCTCCGGCTGGAGAAAACCTGCGAGGTAGGGATATGAGGAGATACCCAGAGCGTCGATGAAGGGAAAATCCGCGCGATCCTGCGCGATGCCCACATACGCGGGCGCGCCTTGCAGCCGGCCCCACGCTACTTCCGCCTGGACGCTGACGTAGAGCTTTGCGGTCGTCCCGGCCAGCCGCCGTTCCGCGGCGGCGGCATTGGTCATCAGGACGAGAGCGTCATAGATCGGCGCCGGGGCCGCCACCCGAATGAGGTTGGTCTCCGCCGCGAGGCCCAGGTAAGCCGGGTGGAGAATCGAATCCACCGCGGACACATACTCGCCGTAAAGCCGCTGGATCATGCTATCGGAGATGCTTCGGCCGGCCGCCACGAGAGCCGGCGCTTCCTGCGAACGGTCGAGTCCGTTCGTCACGTCGATCGTGAAGACGAGCGCCAGCCCCTTCCCGCGATAGTAATTCACCAGGTTGAGCTCGTTGCCACGCACCTCTGCCGCCGCGCTGGTGCCGGCAAGCATCGCGGCCCATGGCACATCCTGGTGCATCAGCGCCGCGTCCGCGCGTGGAGCCCAGGTATCGATCACCTGAAGCACGAGAGCCGTGCTGCTGAAATTGGGAGGAAAGGCGGAGAAGCCCATCAGGTAGGAGCGCGGCGCGAGACCTGGACCCGCCAGATCGCTCGAACAGGCCAGCGCGGCCAGCACGAGGAGGAGCGGGATCGCGTTCCGGCGCACACGACCGCGCGACGCCGGCCGCATCAGTGCCGGGCCTTGAGAAGTGGTCCCAGAACCCGCCAGACATTGTCCGCCACGATACGCTCGCCTTTGATATTGGGATGGATTCCATCGGCCTGGTTGAGCGAATCCATGCCGGCCACATTCGCCAGAAGAAATGGAATCAGCGGCAACTTGTACTTCTCCGCGATCGCGGGATAGATCGCGTGGAAGCGCCGGGCGTAGACAGCGCCGAGGTTGGGCAGCGCCTCCATCCCGGCGAGAATGAGCTGAGCGTCGGGTGCATCCGCACGGGCCCGCCCGAGCAGAGACTCGATATTGCCGCGCAGGCTATCCGGGTCCTGTCCCCTCAGGCCATCGTTGGCGCCCGTCTCGACGACGAGCATCACCGGTTTCCCGCGAAGCACCCAATCCACGCGGCGGAGAGCGCCCGCCGAGCTCTCGCCGCTCTCACCCGCATTCACGACCCGGAAGGCCAGTCCCGCGGAGTCGATCTTGCGCTGAATCATCGCGGGATAGGCGTCGTCCGGATCGAGGCCGAGTCCGGCGGTGAGACTGGTTCCAAGGAAGACGATCGTCGGCCGGGCGCCCGACGTTGAATCCGGGACGGGCTGCACGGCCGCAGCGGGCGCGCTGTCGGCGCGGGGTTTGGCGGCAACCGTGGATGGGCGCTCGCGGCCGCAACCCGTCATCGCGCCGATGATCACCAGCAGAAGGAGCGCGCGAGCGGATCCGACTATGATTCTATCCGGCAGGAGCGCCGGAAAGCGCAGCGGTTGCTTCCATCTTCCCCTGCTCCGCGCACCCGCGGTGTCTCCATCGTTCACGTCCGACTCCTCACGGCATCTCTCCCGATGATTCGCTGCGATTCGCTCACCAAGACCTACGTCTCCGGCGGCCGTCCCCTGACGGTATTGAAGAATATCAGCTTCACCATCGAGCCGGGCGGATTCGTCGCCATCGTCGGACCGAGCGGCAGCGGGAAGACCACACTGCTCGGACTGCTGGCCGGGCTCGACCGGCCGACCAGCGGCTCGGTCAGTCTCGATGGCCGGGACCTCAACGGCATGAACGAAGATCAGCGCGCCCGGTTCCGAGGCGAGCATACCGGTTTCGTTTTTCAGTCTTTCCATCTCATCCCGACACTGACCGCCCGCGAAAATGTCCAGGTTCCGCTCGAGCTGCGCGGCGAGTCCGCCGCCGGACGCGCCGAGGAGTTGCTCACGCGCGTGGGACTCGGCGGCCGCGGGCATCATTATCCGACCCAGCTGTCGGGGGGCGAGCAGCAGCGCGTGGCCATCGCGCGAGCGTTCAGCAATCGGCCCAAGATTCTCTTTGCGGACGAACCCACGGGCAACCTCGACGCCGCAACCGGTGCCACCGTCATCGATCTCATGACCGAGCTCAATCGCGAACTCGGAACTACCCTGATCCTCGTCACGCACGATCTCGAACTCGCCGGAAAATCCCGGAGAATTATCCGGCTCGCCGACGGCGCACTCGTCTCCGACGGTCCCGCATGAGCGGCTGGCGCTTCGTCACTGACATGGCCTGGCGCGAGAGCCGCGCGGCCGGCAGGAGGCTGCTCCTGCTCACCGCCACCATCTCGATCGGTGTCGGGGCGCTGGTCGCCATCAACTCATTCACGGACAACCTGAGGGATTCGGTCGAGCATCAGTCCCGCAACCTGATGGGCGCCGATCTCTCCGTCTCCTCCCGCTCGGCACTCACGCCAAAGGCGCGCGCACTGGTCGACACGCTCGCCGGCAGAGGCGGGAAGCTCTCGATGGTAACCAACTTCGAAGGGATGGCGTACGTCCCGCGAACCGCCGGCGCCCGGCTGGTCCGGGTCAGCGCCATCGAAGGTGGCTACCCGTTCTACGGTGAAATCCGGACCGAGCCAGCTGGCAGCTGGCGGCTCCTGCAGTCGGGCGCGACCGCGCTGGTCGATGCTTCATTTCTCACTGCGCTCAACGCCCACGTGGGTGATACCCTGGCACTCGGCGAATCCAGATTCGTGATCGGTGGCGCGGTGCTCAGCTTCCCCGGAGATGTCGCGATCCGCGCCGCCTTCGGTCCACGGGTGTTCATCCCCGCCGGCTACCTCGCCTCCACGAAGCTGCTCGGCTTCGGCGCGCGGGCAGAATATGAGGCGTACGTTCAGCTTCCAGCCAATGCGAATTCAGCCGCGCTCGCGGCGCGCTACAGGAAATCGCTCAGCGAACAGCACGTGAGTCTGCGCACCGTGGACGAGGAGCAGCGCAATCTTTCGTCGTTTCTCGATCAACTCGGCCGCTACCTCGGGCTCGTCGCGCTGATCGCCTTGCTGCTCGGCGGCATCGGCGTCGCCAGCGCCGTCCAGGTTTTCATTCGGCAGAAACGGGAGACCATCGCGGTCCTCCGCTGTCTCGGGGCTACCGCACGGCAGATCTTCGCGATCTATCTCGCGCAGGCGGTCGCGATGGGAGTCTTCGGCAGTGTCGCGGGCGTGCTGCTCGGCGTGCTGCTTCAGCTCGCGTTGCCCGCGGTGCTTGGAGACTTTCTCCCCGTCGATGTCTCTCCCGTGCCCTCGTTCCGCGCGGCCGCCACCGGCCTGGGGGTCGGTCTCTGGGTCTCGATGGTCTTCGCGCTGCTGCCGCTGCTCACGGTGCGGCGCATCCCACCGCTTGCCGTGTTGCGTCGGGATTTCGAAACGCAGGGCGGTGATTGGGACCGGGCGCGGATTGGTGCGCTGCTGCTGCTGGGATCGAGCGTGGTCGGCCTCGCGGCGCTGCAGGTCGGCAGTCTTCAGCAGGGGGCGATCTTCGCGGGCGGCATCGCGGTCGCACTTCTCGTGCTGTGGCTCGCCGCACTGGCCCTCATCCGCGGACTCCGCCGCTGGTTCCCGCGCCGACTGCCCTATGTCTGGCGCCAGGGTCTCGCCAACCTCTATCGTCCCGCCAATCAGACGGTGGCCGTAGTGCTGGCTCTCGGCTCCGGCGCCTTTCTGCTTCTCGCGCTGGCACTCGTGCAGCGCAATCTCCTGCGTGACCTGACCATCGACAGCTCGGCCGGCCACTACAACCTGGTCTTCTTCGATATTCAGCCCGACCAGATCGGCGGAATGGATTCGATTCTGCGCTCCTCGCGACTCGCGGTCTCTCCGTCAGTGCCGATCGTGCCGATGCGAATTTTTTCCGTAAAGGGAAAGCCGGTGACCGCCCTGCTGGCCGATACCGGGAGTCGCTCCCGGGAGACGCCGGCGGATTCCACTGGTGGCCGAGGCGGTGCGCGTGGCCAGGGTAATCGGGGGCAGCAGCGCGGAGATGGCCGCTGGGCGCTGCGACGGGAATTCCGCTCGACCTATCGCGACTCGACCGTGGGGAGCGAGAAGGTCGTGGTGGGTGACTGGTGGAAACCGGGCGCCTTTGCGTCGGATACCACGGGCAGCACGGCCGTCCCGATCTCGATAGAGAGCGGTGTCGCCGGCGATATCGGGGTCACGATCGGCGATACGATCGTGTGGGACGTGCAGGGCGCGCACATTCCGAGCCGAGTGGTGAATCTGCGTGAGGTGAACTGGGCGCGGTTCGAGCCCAACTTCTTCGTCGTCTTTCCGGATGGCCCGCTCGACCGTGCGCCGCAGAGTCTCGTGCTGCTGACGCGGGTGCCGGATCCCGGCGAACGCGGCAGCGTGCAGCGGAAAGTTGTGGAAAGATTCTCCAACGTCACCAGCCTGGACCTGTCCCTGGTGCAGCAGGCGATCGAGCGGATCGTGGCGAGTGTGACGCTCGCGATCCGGTTCATGGCACTCTTCAGCCTCGCGACCGGCGCCGTGGTGCTGATCGGTGCGGTGACCACCACAAGATGGCAGCGAGTCCGCGAAGCAGTGCTGCTCAAGACCCTCGGCGCGACGCGCTCGCAGGTGCTCCGCGTGCTGCTGGCGGAATATCTCGCGCTCGGCGTGCTGTCCGCCCTGGTGGCGGCACTGCTGGCGACGGCGGCGGGCTGGGCGCTGATGAAGTACACCTTTGAAATCCGATTCACGATGCCATGGGGCACACTCGCGACCCTGACGCTTTCGCTTGCCGCACTCACCGTCGTGGTCGGCCTGCTCAACAGCCGCGAGGTCCTGCGGAGAACGCCGCTCGAGGTGCTGAGGAGTGAATGAGGCCGTGAGCGGTGAGCGGGA
>JBDUEA010000241.1:0-5163 GCA_040002695.1 Gemmatimonadota bacterium
GGCAGGAAATGCTCGGTGCTGTCGGTGAACGAGGTGAATGGCAAGTTCACCGCCCCGGGAATGTGTCCCGGATGGGGAGAATCCTTGGTCGGCGCTCCACCGTAAAACTCCGGATCACGGGCATCGA
Organism: Gemmatimonadota bacterium; assembly: GCA_040002695.1. GTDB lineage: Bacteria > Gemmatimonadota > Gemmatimonadetes > Gemmatimonadales > GWC2-71-9 > JBDUEA01. Next base: position 128 of record JBDUEA010000241.1, read on the forward strand.
TGAGCGTGAGACCGGGTGCATGCAGGTGAGACCGGACCCATGCGGCCGTGACCACGACATCCGAGCGCGGATGCGCGACGAACGTGGCAGGAGTGAGCACTGGCGACTGTGTCGTCACAGGGTTGCCCGCCGCTCGCCAGGCCGTGAGTCCACCGTCGAGCAGCGACACTCGCCCGCGCAATCCGGCCCAGTCAAGCGTGAACACCACGCGAGTCGCCGGGCTCTCCCAGTCTCCTCCCCAGTACACGACCACGTGAGAATCATTCGAAATGCCCCGCGCGGAAAGCACCGAATCGATGAATGCAACGCTCGGCAGCTCGAGCATGGGCCGGCTCTCCATCGGAGTAGATAGGTCGTGAAAGGCGATCAGCTGCGCTCCGGGAATGTGCGCTGACTCATAGTCCTTGGCGTCGCTGACCTGCATGAGCACGAGGCCGGGATCCTTGAAATGCTGCGTCAGCCAGGCAACCGAGACGGTGGCGGGATCGGATGCTACGCGATGGCGTGGCGTCCCCGGCGCACACTGGGCCGGACTCGTGGAGGCGAGCGAGCAGGCGAGAATGGCAAGCGGGACGACCTGGAACCGCGGACGCGACGGATACATTAGAACACCCCCAGGTGAAAGATTTTTTGCATCTGTAGTCGTGCGAACACTCGGCATCAGCGTTCACTGCTAGTGCCGCGAACCGCTCAGCTTGTTCAGGGACTCGACTGCGGTGAGGCGAACCTGATGGGTCGGATCGTCGAGGGCGGCGATCAGCGCCGGAGCGCCGCGCGCATCACCCACCTGGCCCAGTGCCGCCACCGCCATGACGCGCACCGAGGCGTCCGGATCGGAGACCGCGGGCACGAGCGCGGCTGCGGCCGCCGGCACCGAGAATCGTCCGAGCGCCATCGCGATCCCCTGGCGGACCTCGACTTCGTCATCAGTGCGCAACGCCTGGCCCAGCGCCTCGACCGCGCGCACATCGGCAAGGCGTCCGAGACTATAGGTCGCACTTCGGCGGATTTCGGCGCTCGAGTCGTGCAGAGCGGTGAGCAGGGCAGCCAGTCCCGCTTCGGATGGCACGCCGCCAAGATTGCCAGCTGCCATCGAGCGGGTGTGCGCGTCGGTCTCGTTAGCCAGCATCTCGGCGAGCACTCGCGCCGCGGCTTCTCCACCGATGAAGCCGAGCGCGCAGGTCGTCACCGACCGGACCGAGGCTTCCGGGTCCCGGGTCATGAGTGCCAGGCTTGGAATTGCGCGCGGATCACCCAGTGCGCCCAGCGCCAGCACCGCCATCTCGCGAACGTGCGGAGACGGATCGCGCAACGCACCGATGAGCGGCTCACGAGCGCTGCCGGAGCCGATACTACCTAACGCCCAGGCGGCAACACTTCGGACCGTGGGCTCCGAATCGTGCAGATGGTCGACGAGGGGCAGAACGCCGCGATCACTGCGCAACTGTCCCAGCAGCCACGCCGCGCGCTCCCGTTCGAGCGGCGAACCCTCTCGCAGTGAGATCACGGCTTCGCGAACCTGCTCCCGGTCCCGGCCCTCTCCCCAGAGACTCAGCGACGCCACCGGTATCCCGATCATCGCCGCCGAAAACGCGGCAACGCAGAGCGCTCGACGACTCACGCCGCCCCGCTTTGCCGACGGATTCAGGATGGCGCGCACCCGGGTTCCCAGCGTCGATGGATGCGCCATGGCGAGTGCCAGGCCTGGCGTCGGTTGCCCGGACAGTCCCCGCGCAATGTCGACGAGATGTCCAGCATACTCGCGCGATCGAGTCCCCATCCGGAGTACCACGTCGTCGCAGGCGCGCTCCTGCTCGACTCGGCTCCGACGCGCCGCAAGCATGATGAGCGGATTTAGCCAGTAGAACGCACACACGATCTGCTGCATGATCTGGCACGCATAGTCGAGCCGCCGGACATGCGCGAGCTCGTGCAGCAGCACCACGTGCAGGCGATCCCGGCCCCACCCTCGGCTCATTTCCGGAAGCAGCACGACGGGACGAAAGACGCCGATGGTCACCGGTACCCGGAGCGTCGCGCTGTAACCGAGTTGGACCTGACGGGAAATGCCCATGGACATCGCGAGCGAGGCCACGTGCTGAGCTTCGGGAGACTGCGGATCCGCCGCTTCGGTCATGGCGCGCCGCACCATCAGAAGGCCGATCCCAAGACGGGCGAGCAGGATTGCGGTGCCCGTAAGCCATAGAACGATGACCATCTTCATGGGCAGGGAGAGCGCCGGCCGCGTCGTGACGAACGGCGTCTCGAAATCCGCGACGGTGCTCGGCGCGAGTCCCAAGGGCGCCGACCCCGGCTGCAAACGTGCTTCCGGCGCGGAAGCCGCCGGGCCAGGGAGCGCCGATGCAAATGAAACCTGCGGCGCGCTGCCCAGGCTCCGAACCGGCGAGTTCGCTGGAGTCTGGAATCGCCAGGTAGGCAGGGTGAGGGCGAGCGCGGGCAGCAGCAGCATTCCCGCAAAGGCGACCGCCCAGACGGCGTAGCGCATGGAAGCGGCGCCCCGCCCGAGCCGCCACGTCGCCAGGCACGCGAGTGCCACGAGTGCCGTCGCCTTGACGAAGATCACGCTCATCGCGACCGTGGCGAGCGCACTGGGAAAATCAGGCAGGAATCGGCTCATCATCTCAGGAGTCCTCCCGCGCCTGCGCGATCCAGGCGCTGATCTCGTCGAGCTGTTCCTTGGAAAGACGTTCGGACGACATATCGAGCAGAGTGAGGATCGCGCTGCTGTGGGAGCTGGCGAAGAAGGTTCTCAGCAGGTGCGTCATCGCCGAGCGTTTGGCTTTGTCGAGCGGGATCGTCGGAGAGTAGATGTAACGCTGCCCCTCCTGCCGGTGCCGCACGAACCCCTTCTTCTCGAGAATGCCGAGGGTGACGCGCACCGAGTTGTAGGCTGGATGATCGGGCAGCCGCTTCCTCACGTCCGCGGCGCTGGCCTGGCCGAGGTGATAAACGGCGTCCATGATCTGGCGCTCTCGACGGCTGAGCTGGGTGTGCAGCGGATCGGTCATGACAGGCCGGTGGAGGGTGGTGCAAAAATTATTGCACCACCTCTACGGCGCAACCTCGCCAGCGGTTTCAGGGTCGGATTGCGAACTCGGAGTCGGGCTTGAAAAGGTCCCGCTCAGGCCTGCTCGGGCGGGGCGATGGCAAAGCGGAATCGCTGGTGCACCAGCTGCCGAACCCGGAGTCCGCTGCGCATCGCGGGGTGGAAGCGCATGGCGCTCAAAGCATTGAGCACCGATACGGTGAATTCCGGGCGACTGCTGCTGATGATGTGGATCGACGACGAGTCTACCTGACCCAGCGTGTCCACGACAAACTCAGCCAGGACCGCCCCTTCGATGTGCTCGTGCAGCAGGTCGGGCGGGTACACCGGTGCGGCGCTGTTGTCGTAGCGGGTCACCGCCTCGTCTACGGAAAGCATGCTGTAGACCGAATCCAGTCCCCGCACCATGGGGCCGAGCACAAAATCTCCCACATCACCGCCCAGCCCTCTCCGCTGCTCCCGCTCAGGTTCAACGGGCAGCGCGGATTTTCCCTCCTGCAGCACCGAGGACCGGTGACCGAGTCCGGGGGCGCGTGCCAGCTCACCTCGTTCGATCGGACTCAACTGGCGAGGTTTGTAAGGCGAACGGTCCAGCGGAATCAGGAAGGAGGCCGGACTGATTCGACCCTGCTCTGGAAGCCCGGTGGCCCTGCTGGTCACGAGCACGGCTCCGCCGATCAGCACGATATGCATCGCGCCGCTCAGCAGCGCAAACTCGGCGGACTGTACTCGATTGGAACGGAGGCTGAGGACCTGGCGCATGGCTGCCCTGCCCTGTTGGAGTTCCGAAGCTCGACACACTGGAGACGAACGAGCCGCCGGACATTCACAGCGAGGAACATGACGACCCCGGACCCCGTGCGGATTCAACCATGAGACGCGCCTTCCCGAACTTCACAGGCAGATCCTCCCCTGGCTCTTACGCATACTTGAAAAAGGCCCCCGCCGGACTCGGCGAGGGCCTTCTGGTGCAGGAGTGAAAGGCGTCCGATCTAGTGCGTCCGATCGTACTCCACCGCAAGCTTCAGCTGCTGCATCGCGGTCTCGATCGCCTGGAGCGCCTGGACCCGATGTCCGCCAAAATCATGATCGGCATGCTCGAGATGAGTCTTCGCGTTGTCGAGCGCCAGCAGCGCCGAGTTGATTTCCGGATGGGCCTCTGCCTTATCCGGATCGGGAGGTGGATTTCTGGAGCCTAGCGTCTGCTGCCGGAAATCGGATCCGGGACCCCGATGTGACGCCTGAACGAGCCGTCCGGTCTGCGCGTCGATCACGGCTTCTTCCTGGCCGGTCATTCCCGCATGCGCGAGGTCAAAGGTGTAGGCCAATCCACCCTGCCCGGATCCGATCCGGACCGTGCTGACGGTGCTCCCGGGAAACAACTCCAGGACGGCCTTCCGGGCCGAATCCGGTTTGACCCGGGCCTGTTGCAGCTGCCCCGGCTTTTGCTCCTGGACGGCCTGCGCGGAGAGAAGCCCCGCGGACGAAAGGGACAGCACCATGGCGATTGCTATGCGCTTCATTCTCACACGGGTCTCCATTGAAGATGTTCGTACACGCGGGCCACTTCAGCCCGATCTCCTGAGGCGCGACGCCCCGGGCGGCGTTCCACCGATGCCAGGGCAAAGCCTCCACACACTGTACAGTCTGAAACTGCTTCCGTTCCTGAGCCAGACTGTCTCTCCTCCGGCAGGTGGGTTCGATTCCTCTCCAGGCATTCTTGAGGCGTCATGGCATCTGACTTGCCTCCCTAATGGCATCGCCTTTGCTATGTCATAGGCCGGAATCCGTCAGTCCCGAACGAAAAAACTGATCCACACGATAGAGCACACCCGGAGCGATCCGGGGCCGCAAAACCTGGGGTCTCGTCCGTTGGGCGAGATAGCTCGGTGCCGAAGGTGGGTTTTCGCGTGGTAAAACGCGACGCCATCGGCCATATCCCGGCCAGACTGGCGTCGCCTTTCTGTTT
>JBDUEA010000242.1:0-5161 GCA_040002695.1 Gemmatimonadota bacterium
ATCGGCGGCAAGACGGTCACGGTCAATCATACGCTGGGCATCGCCTCACTCGGGGGAGCCGCGCTCGACAACGAATGGAATTATCTCCAGGCGAAGCTCTGGCGAGGGCTGGGCGGCTGCTTCATCGAGAACCAGGCGCGAATATGACACTCGTCTACGGTCCCCGGTCTGGGGGTCTCGTTCGGTAGAGGCGGTGCAACGACGTTTCAGCAGGACCTGCAGAACGCCGACTGCATCGTCATCATGGGCTCCAACTTCGCGGAGTGTCATCCGGTCGGCTTCCGCTGGGTCATGAAGGCGAAGGAGCGCGGCTGCCGGGTGATTCATATCGACCCGCGCTTCACGCGCACGAGCGCCATGGCGGATCAGCATGTGGCGATTCGCTCCGGAACCGACATCGCGTTCCTCGGCGGTCTGATCAATTACATCATCACCGAACGGAAGTGGTTTCCCGAATACGTCGAGCACTATACCAACGCTTCGACGATCATCTCCGATGAGTTCCAGGATTCCGAGGACCTCGACGGAATCTTCTCGGGCTTCAATACCGAAGCGCGTTCGTACGACACGAAATCGTGGGCATACGCCGGCACCGAAGCGGCAACCCCGTCGATGAACTCGGCGGCCAAGTCGGCCGATGAACCGCACGGCAAGGAAGGGCAGCCGGGAGTCGACTACCGGCGTCACCCGCCGCACACCGACCCGACGCTCCAGAATCCACGCTGCGTTTTCCAGATTCTCGCCCGGCACTATGCGCGCTACACGGCCGAGATGGTCTCGAGCATCTGCGGCTGCAGCGCGGAGGAGTTCCGCCAGGTCGCGGAGACGCTCTGCGCGAATTCGGGCCGGGAGCGCACCTCGTGTTTCGCGTATGCGGTGGGCTGGACGCAGCACACGGTCGGCGTGCAGTACATTCGCGCCGCTGGGCTGGTGCAGGCGCTGCTCGGCAATATCGGGCGCCCCGGCGGAGGGATCATGGCGCTCCGGGGCCACGCCTCCATTCAGGGGTCCACCGATATCCCGACGCTGTACAACCTGCTCCCGGGATATCTGACCGCGCCGGCCGCGCAGATGCCGGAGCACGCGACCCTCGAGGGATGGCTCCAGCGCGAAATGCCCACCACGGGCTGGTGGGCCAACGGCCGCAAGTACATGGTCTCGCTGCTCAAGGCGTGGTACGGCGACAACGCGCGCGCCGACAACGAGTGGGGCTATCAGCTGCTGCCCAAGAATGTCGGCGATCACTCCCACATGCCGATGTTCGTCGCGATGCATCAAGGCGTGGTGAAGGGCATGCTGGCGGTCGGTCAGAATCCGGCCGTGGGCGGCCAGAACGCCACCTATCAGCGCGCGGGCCTCGCGAAGCTCGAGTGGCTGGTAGTGCGCGACATCTTCATGACGGAGACCGCGGAGTTCTGGAAGGCGCCTGACATATCTGATCCATCCGCCGTTCAGACCGAAGTGTTCTTCCTGCCGGCTGCAACCGTTCCCGAAATGGATGGGTCGTTCACCAACACGCAGCGCCTCGTTCAGTGGCACCAGAAAGGCGTCGAGCCGCCGGGAGCATGCCGGAGCGACATCTGGTTCACGCATCATCTCGCCCGGAGGCTCAAGAGCCTGTACGCCGGCTCCGCGAATCCCAACGACGCGCCCTTCCTGGCGCTCACCTGGGACTACGACGAGGTCGGCGCCACCCACGATCCGAATCCTGAGACGATCCTCAAGGAGATCAACGGCTACACGATCGCGGACGGCGTCCCGGTCCGCGCCTTTGCAGATCTCAAGGATGACGGGACCACATTGGCAGGAGCGTGGATCTACACCGGCATCTACCCGGAAGCGGGCGTGAACAAGGCGGCCGCGCGGGTCTCTGACGACTGGGCATCACTCGGGTGGGCATTCGCATGGCCCGCGAACCGGCGGATGCTGTACAATCGCGCGAGCGCCGATCCCGCGGGAAGACCGTGGTCGGAACGGAAAAAATACGTCTGGTGGGACGACGCGAAGCAGGCCTGGATCGGGTACGACGTGCCGGACTTCCAGGCGAACAAGCCGCCGTCATATCGAGGGGTCTGGGCAAAGGGTGGCATGGACGCACTGAGCGGCGACAATCCGTTCATCATGAAGCCGGATGGCAAGATCTGGCTGTTCGCGCCCAGCGGCCTGAACGACGGCCCGATGCCGACGCACTACGAGCCGTGGGAAGCGCCGGTCGACAACGCGCTCTATCGGACCCACGCGAAGAACCCGGTCGCGAAGACATTCAATGTCGTGGGCAACAAGTACATCGACCCCGGCGATCCGGCCTATCCCGTCGTGATCTCCACCTATCGGCTCACCGAGCATCACACCGGCGGAGCCATGAGCCGCTGGGTCCCGTGGCTCGGTGCCCTTCAGCCGGAAGTGTTCGTGGAAATGAGCCCGGAACTCGCGCTCGCACGCGGCATCCGGAATACCGAGTGGGCGACGGTCGTGACGCCGCGCGGCGCGATCGAGGCCAAGGCGCTGGTGACGCGACGGCTGCGTCCCTTCGAAGTCATGGGGCGGAAGGTGCATCAGATCGGGATGCCATGGCACTGGGGATTCCGCGGCATCGTGACCGGTGCCGTGGTCAACACCCTCGCCGCCCTCGTGGGAGACCCGAATGTCTCGATCCACGAGGCCAAGGCGTTCATGTGTGACGTCGTCAGCGGACGGCAGGCAGCGGCACTGGCGGCCAAGCTGCCCGATGCCGCGACGCCGCTCCCGCATGTCGGCCGCCGGGAGCGCCAGGCCGCGCAGGCGAATATCGATCGCGCGATCGACCTCGCGAGCACGGCGGAACGGCCCGAGGATCTGCTGGTGCGGGATCTCCTGCCCGGTGAATATCTGCCCCTCGATTTCCCCGAAGGGATCTACCATGGCTAAGGGCTTCTTCACCGACACGACCATCTGTATCGGCTGCAAGGCGTGCCAGGTCGCGTGCCACCAATGGAACCAGCTCCCGGCCACAAACGGCGGAAACACGGAGCTCACCGGGAACTCGTACGACAACACCGGCAGTCTCAACGCGCTCGACTGGCGGCACGTGAAGTTCATCGAGCAGATCCCCGAGGACCGGAGCCAGGAAGGATTTCTCAAGGGTTCGCGCTGGCTCATGATGTCGGACGTCTGCAAACACTGTGTCGAGGCCGGCTGCCTCGAAGTCTGTCCCACGGGCGCAATCATCCGGACGGAGTTCGATTCCGTCTTCATCCAGCAGGACGTCTGCAACGGCTGCCGGGCCTGCGTGAGCGCCTGTCCGTTCGGCGTCGTCGACATGGGCCACGATGGCAGGGCGCACAAGTGCACGCTCTGCTACGACCGCCTGCAGCACGGCATGGAGCCGGCCTGCGCCCAGGCCTGCCCGACCGATTCGATCCGTTTCGGCGAGGTGAGCGAACTGATGGTGCTCGCCGACCGGCGGGTCGAGGAGCTGCGCGCGCAGGGGATCCCCGCGTACATCTACGGAAAGGATGATATCGTCGGCGGCCTCAACTGTTTCTTCCTGCTGGTGGACAAGCCGGAGGTTTATGGACTCCCGTCCAAACCGGAGCTGCCGTCGAAGAACGTCGCCGCCGGATTCAGCGTGAGCGCGCTCACGGCGGCAGCACTCGCATTCACCGGGCTGGTGAGTTTCCGGAAGAACAGGATGGACGAGATGGGCGACGATGGCGATCCGCCGGCGCCGCCTCGCGGCACCGGGCCCGCGCCGGCCGCCATCGGCATCGAGGCGGTGCGTGGCACCGAGCAGATCGCACGGGATCACGTCGCGGAGCGCAAGGCCAGGGGCAGTGACGCCGCGCCGTCCTCGAGCTATGTGCGCGTCGAGCGAAGCGAGCAGGATCGGCGCCGATCTCTGCCGATCATGGGGCAGCGGCAGGAATGACGCTCGCGCTTACGCTGTCCGGGCCGCAGTGGACGGTGAATCCGGGCGCCGGTGTGCCGCACGCACCGGGCTGGGGCTGGTACGTCATCCTCTACTTCTTTCTCGGTGGGCTTGCCGGAGGCTGTTTCGCGATCGCCGCCGCGCTCGACCTGCGGCGGAATCCCGCGCCCCGCGATCGCGACGTGACTCGGCTCGGCTACCTGCTCAGCTTTCCCGGCGTGATCGGCTGCGGAGTGCTCCTGCTGCTCGACCTGGGCCGGCCCCCACGCTTCTGGCACCTGTTCATCGCCTCGGAGCGCCCTCCGGTCCCAATCTTCAAGTACTGGTCCCCGATCTCGTTCGGTGCGTGGACGCTCACGGGGTTCGGGCTCTTCGCCTTCGTCGCGTTCGTGCGCGTGCTGATCGAGAGCGGCCGGCTTCGCTGGTCTCCGGCACTGCGCGCGGCGGATGCCGTTCGCCGGTTGCCTCGAACCGTGGCAGTGATCTGGACGGTCATCGGCATCCTCTTCGCACTGGCGCTCGCCGGATACACCGGCGTACTGATGATCGGCACCGCCCATCCCGTATGGCACAACGCCATTCCCCTCGGCGGGCTTTTCCTCGCTTCATCCGCGTCGACATCCTACGCACTGTTGATCATCCTGCTCCTTCGTCGCGGATACGGCCACCGTGATCCCATGGTGCGCCGGCTTTCGGAGGCGGATCGATGGGCGATAGCCCTCGAGTGCCTGCTCCTCGCGCTGGTGCTGGTTCCACTCGGAGGACTCGCGCGGCCGCTCATCACCGGTGCATTCGGTGCGCTCTTCTGGATCGGTGTCGTGCTCGCGGGCCTCTTGCTTCCGCTGCTGCTGGATCGGCTGCGCGCCGGCGCCGATCCTGGCCGTCGCGACCGAATCCGGGCCGGGCTGGTGCTCGCCGGCGGACTGCTGCTCCGATTCGTCTTCATCATGGCGCCGCAGTGGCCGGAGGTGCGTCCGTGGCACCTGTGACCACGCGCAGCGCGCTGTTCTGCCTGCTCGGCGCAACGGCTCTCATGACCGCGTCCTGTTCACCGGAGGCTCGACGCCACCGGGATGGCGGCCCCGGCGCCGATCCGGGGAACCGGCGGTACGTCGAGGTGCCGCCGGCAAACCCGAAAGCCGCGGATACGACGCTCTGGCCCGGCAAGGCGAAGACGCCGGTGGAACAACTTGCAGCTGGCACGATGCGCCCGCCTCCGGCGCCCGCGCCGGTCGCACCGGCCGCGCCGGTCGC
>JBDUEA010000243.1:0-5145 GCA_040002695.1 Gemmatimonadota bacterium
TCGCGGCGCTGTCGGCGGAGGCAGTCGATGGCACGATGCCGCGTCGTCCGGAACAGCCAGGTTCGAAACGCCCGTGGATTCGACAACGTCGACAACTGCCGGTACACCGAGAGCCAGACCTCCTGCTGCACGTCCTCCGCCTCGTCGTTCACCATGCCACGCAGGAGCACGAGTGTTCGCGGACCGAACCAGGCGAACAGCCGGGCAAAGGCCTGCTCGTCTCCCGCCTGACACCGGAGCACCAGGAGATACAGGCGCAGATCTTCCGTATTATCTCCCGGTAGAGCGCTCATCGATTCGAGGCCATGGTAAGTACGTAGTAGGGACGAACGAACGGGAGGAAGAGTTCAATTCACCGGCAGCGAATGGGTCCATACTGCCTTGCCGGGCGGGGCCGCGCCCTCCAGCTTAGGCTTGGCCGGGAGGTGGACCATAGGCCCGCAGACACGGAACTCGACAGGATCCCGATATGACTTTCAAGCCGTCCACCTGGCAGCCGATCGCCGTCGCGCTGAGCGTCATCAATCTCGTCGCCACCGGCCTCGCGGCCGGAGCCGCCGAGCCGTGGCACGCGGCGGCTCACGCGACGCTCGCGCTCGCCTTCGGGTTGTGGGCCCAGCGCCTCGGACAGGGCTCGGCAGTCCCCGAATTCTCCGCGGCGCTCGAGTCGCTCGAAATTGAAGTGAGCAAGTTGCGGGCGGAGCTGACCGAGACGCAGGAACGCCTCGACTTCGCGGAGCGAGTCCTGGCCCAGCGACCGGAGCCGATCCGCGTAAAACCGGAGCACTAGACGAGTGGCATCGGCTGGCGCGGGCAGGTCCGCCGCGTGTTCCTGAATTGCCCTCCGATTCGAGGAATCGGTCGCCATTTCCCGATAGAGGAACCTTTGATGGCCACTCAGGCGGACGTCAGGCGCATCGCCCTCTCATTCCCGGGGACAGAAGAAGCAGAGAATCATTTCGCTTTTTCGGTGCGCAACAAGGGCAAGCTGAAAGGATTCGCGTGGGTGTGGATGGAGCGGATCACGCCGAAGAAACCTCGGCTGCCGCAGCCGGAAGTCCTCGCTGTCAGAGTGGCAAACCTCATCGACAGGGATCTGATGCTCGCCCGGAGTGCGGCGAAGTTCTTCAGCGAGCCACACTACGCCGGCTTTCCCGCGATCCTGGTGCGCCTGCCGGCGATCACCGCTCGGGAGCTCAAGCCCATCATTGCCGAAGGCTGGCGCTGTCAGGCTCCGGTCGAGAAGGTTGCGAAGAACAGTACGCCTCGCACGCAAAGCGCCGCGCGTTCACGACGCAGGTGAGCGGGCAGCATATGCCCCTCGGCACCCATCCGAATGGCGGGGCCATCGTTCGCGGGCTACCGCGATTCGCCTCGGACTAATCCCGCGCGGATTGAGGAGGAACGGTCTTGCGCCATCGCGTTCCGGGTAATATGATCGGAATGATCATACTCAGTGAGCCCCGATGCCCCGCCCCGCCGATCTCGATGCCCTCCGTCCTCTCAAGCCCGTCGAGCTCGAGCTGCTCCTCGCGCTCGTCGGTGAGGAGCGCCATGGCTACGGGCTCGTGCAGCGGATCGCCGAGCAGACCGATGGGCTGGTTCGACTCGAGCCGGGAAATCTGTACCGCGTCATCAACCGGTTGCTGGCCGGGGGCCTCATCCACGAAGCATCGCGTCGCGCGACCACGGACGGCGAGGAGCGACGGCGTTACTACGGCCTCACGGCCCACGGCGCCCGCGTAGTCGACGCCGAGTTGAGGCGCCTCCGTGCGGTGCTGGCCAGCGGACCTGCCCGCGCACTCGCTCGACGCCTCCATCCCACATGAGCGCCGATCTTCGCAGGTCCCGATCCGAGCGTCTCTACGCCGCGCTCCTCTGGCTGTATCCCTCCGAATTCCGTCTCCGGTTCGGCGAGGACATGCGCGAACTCTTCGTCGATCAACTCCGCGAAGAGCATCGTCACGCGGGACGTACTGGAGCCACCCGCCTCTGGCTCCGGATCCTGCCGGACCTGCTCGGCAGCGCCGCGCGAGAGCACGTATCCACATGGCGGGAACGTCTGCTGTCGTTCATCATCACCGACGCACGGCCGCAAATGGCGCCGGCCACAGGAGATTCCATGGTCGAGATGCTGCTGCAGGATCTGCGCTATACCGCGCGGATTCTCCGGAAAAGCCCGGCATTCAGCCTGGTCGCGATGCTCGTCATCGCGCTTGGAAGCGGTGCCGTCTCCACGATCTTCAGCGCCGCGAATGCATTGGTGCTCCGCCCGATCCCCGGCGTCACACAGCCGGACCGGCTGGTGGAGATTTCGCGCGGCAATATCCACCGCGAAGACTTTTCTGCGCCTGCTTCCTATCCGTTCTACACGCGGCTGCGGGACGGGGCCCACGCTTTGAATGGGATCGCGGCATGGGCGCCGGTTTCGCTCACCCTCAGTACCGGTGGTGAGGGCACGGTCACCTTCGCGAATTTCGTCTCGGGGAATTACTTCAGCGTGCTGGGCGTCCGGCCGGCGCTCGGGCGCTTTTTCGTGGCGGAAGAAGGCCGGACTCCGGGCGGCGATCCCGTCCTAGTGCTCAGTGATGGATTCTGGCGCGGACGGTTCGGCGGAGACTCCTCACTGGTTGGTCGTAGAATTCTCCTGAACGGAGCTCCGTACACCGTCATCGGAATCGCGCCCCCTCGATTCAGCGGGGTCGTGCCGATGATCCGCACCGACGCCTGGGTTCCGCTCACCATGGCGCCGCGGCTCGGCAGCGATCCGGGTTCGCTCACCAATCCGAGATCGGCGTGGTTGATGCTCTTCGGGCGCCTCAACGATGGAGTCTCTATCGAGCAGGCACGCGCAGACGGAGCCTCGACCATCAGTCAGATGATCCGGGATGATCCCTCCGCCGCGGATCCTTCCACCGGCATCGCGATGTCACGACTGACCGGCTTTCCGGCGGATACTCGCGGCGCGATCCTCGGATTCGTGACGCTGCTGCTGGTGATGTCCGCGCTGGTACTCGTAATCGCCAGCGTGAATGTCGCCGGCATGCTGCTCGCCCGCGCCACTGCGCGGCAGCACGAGATCGCCGTTCGGATCGCCCTGGGCGCCGGCCGAGGACGCCTCGTCCGCCAGCTGCTGACGGAGAGCGTCGTTCTCTTTCTCGGAGGAGCGGCTGGCGGCTTTCTGCTCGCGCTCTGGTCGACCCGTCTCTTCAGCCGGATCCGGTTCCCCGCGACGGTACCGGTGAACGTCGACCTGAGTCCGGACTATCGCGTGCTCGTGTTCTCGCTGGCCACGGCCCTGCTGACCGGCCTGATCTTCGGACTTGCACCCGCTCTCGAGGCGACGCGTTCGGATCCCCGCGCCGGTTTCCGTAGTGGTTCGACCGGCTCCGCGCATCGGCGTTCGCCGCTCCGGAATGGACTGGTGATAGGGCAAATGGCCATCTCCCTTCTGCTGCTCATGTCCGCGGGGCTCTTCCTTCAGGCTCTCGGGCGGGGTCAGCAGGTGCCCATGGGGTTCGAGACCGCGCATGTCGTTACCACGCCGATCGACGTGGGCAGCTCGGGCTACGGCGAAGTGCGGGCGCGCCTGTTCTACGATGCGCTCAGGCAGAAACTGCTGGCCAGTCCCGGTGTGGCGGCGGTCTCCTATGCGCAGATCGTGCCGCTCACGAACCTCATCGCGTCGAGCCCGATACGCATCGATGGCTACGTGCCACCGAAAGGCGAGCATCCCAACGGACTGGTCGATGTGAATCTCAGCGCGGTGGCGCCGGACTACTTCACCGCGCTCCGGATTCCACTCCTGCGCGGCAGAGACTTTCTCCCCACCGATGACGCCACCGCCCCCCGGGTGGCGGTGGTGAACGAATCGTTCGCCGCCACATACTGGGCGGGAACCGATCCGATCGGACGGGAGTTCTTCGAAGACTCCACGGTGGTGACCGTCGTGGGCGTAGTGCGGGATGCGAAATATGCGAGTCTCGATGAGCCGCTCGCGCCCTTCAGGTACGTGCCGCTCGCGCAGCAGTGGCAGAGCGCAACCAACCTGTTCGTCCGCACCTCCGCCGATGCCTCGATGACGAGCTCAATGATTCGCAACGCTGTGCGTGAGGTCGATCCGCTGCTTCCGCCTCCGTCCGTCGTAACGATGGACGCGGCGACCAGCGTCGCACTGCTTCCGCAGCGCGTGGCCGCCGCTGTGACCGGCGCCATGGGCGGGCTGGGCCTGATCCTGGCGGTGGTCGGGCTCTACGGAGTTGTCGCCTACACCGTGAGCCAGCGGACCCGGGAGATCGGAGTCCGCATGGCGCTCGGTGCGGATCGACGGAGCGTGCTGGGGATGATCGTGCGGGACGGCATGCGTCTGGTCGGAATCGGAGCGGGAATCGGCATGGTGCTGGCTCTCGCCGCCACGCGAGTGATGGCGAGATTCCTGTTCGGAGTCAGTCCGCTCGATCCGCTGGTGTTCGCCGTGATTCCGCTTGGATTGGGTGCCGCGACGCTCGTCGCGAGCTACCTGCCGGCGCGCAGGGCCGCGGCCACCAATCCCATTGAAGCGTTACGCGACTCGTGAGCCACTAGCGCTCAGTTCGTGACCTTGCCCGTCATCCGCAGGATATCATCCAGCGGATTTCCATGGCTACCGAGGTCGAGCACCGAGGCGAGTCCCGGCGAGACGGCGTCGGTTCCGCCGGTCGCCTCCCGACCACCCAGCAGCCCACCCAGCACTCCTTGCAGCCCACCGGCTGCCCCGGTACCACCGGCGGCATGCTGTCTGGCCATGTAACCGGTCACAGCCATCGCAAGCATCGGCAGCATCTTCTTGAGCAAGTCCGGAGCGAGTCCGGATTGCGCCGACGCGTTCTGCGCGACCGTCCGGCTCACGTCCTTCGAGCCGAAGATCTGTCCGAGCACTTCATTGCCCTGGCTCACGTCGGTCGGGTGCGAGGCGAGCACCTGATCGAGGAGTCCGCCGCCACCGAACTTTTCCAGGATGCCGGCGAGTCCTGAGAGTCCCTGCGGATGTGCCTGCACCTGCTTCTTGAGGCCACCGAGCACCGCGGGAGCGAGGGCGGCGGCACCGCTTGCCGCTTCGGACTCACTGATGCCCAGTTCACGCGCGATCGACTGGAGGCCACCCAT
>JBDUEA010000244.1:0-5137 GCA_040002695.1 Gemmatimonadota bacterium
GATCAGATGAATCAGTCCTCCAGCGACGTGGAAGACTCCGAAGCCCAGAATCCAGGCGATGAAAAGCAGAGCTGCCAGACCTAGGAACATGATCGCCCCTCCTGTCGAGACACCGTGCATCCGGACCCACGCGAGCGATCCGTAGGGGCTTCTACCCCTGATCGCAGAAATGGTATCAGGCGGGTCCGGGGACCGATCCGGACCAAGAAAACGGGCGGCGATCCCAGGGGACCACCGCCCGTTCCTTCCTTCATGGATGACGGCGCGCTCAGGGCGTGGACATGCCGCCGTTGAGATACCGTGCGAGATACTCGTCGGTCGCGCCCTGGATCAGGAGGAAGCTCTTGAGGTCGAATGCGGAGCCGTGCCGTCCCGGCGGATAGATCCGGAGGTCCACATCCTTCCCCGCCTCCGTCAGCGCGGTGAGGAGCTGCATCGTATTCTGCGGGTGCACGTTGTCGTCCATCATCGAATGGATCAGGAGCAGGTGCCCCTTGAGCTTCGCCGCGTTCTCCACGACGGAGCTCTCCTTGTATCCCGCTTCGTTCTCGCCGAGGAGGCCCATGTACCGCTCGGTGTAGATGTTGTCGTACAGCCGCCAGTCGGCGACGGCCGAGTTCGCGACCCCGACGCTGAAGATGTCCGGATACATCTCCATCGTGTACGCCGCCGAGTACCCGCCGTAGCTCGTCCCCATGATCGCGATACGCTTCGAATCGACGTACGGCAGGGTCGCCATGTACTTCGCCGCCTCCGCGAAATCATGGCTCTCCCACTTGCCGAGGTGCTCGTAGGAGCCCTTCATGAACGCGCTGCTGTAGTTGTTGCTCGCGCGATTGTTGACGTCGACCACGATGTAGCCCTGCTGCGCGAGCCACTGGGACTCGCCATTCGAATTGAAGCGATCGTACACGGCCTGCGATCCGGGGCCGCCATAGATCGTGAACACCACCGGATATTTTCGCGCGGGATCGAACGGAATCGGTTTGACCATCGATGCGTCGATGTGTACGGAGTCGGAAGTCGTGAAGTTGAAGAGCTCGACCGGCGCGTACGCATGCGTGGCGAGCCACTGCGTGGTCTGGGGATTGGCTTCGAGTGTCCGCAGCTTCTCTCCCGCCGCCGTCCAGAGTTCCACCTGCCGGGGCTGCTTCACGGATGACCAGCTGTCGATGAAATACTGCGCGCCCGGCGACATGTTGATCGCGTGAGTGCCCTCGTCCTTCGTGATCCGCCTCGGGCCGCTGCCGTCGAAATGAACCTCGTACAGCTGGCGCTGCAGCGGCGAGACCTCGGCCGACGAATAGTAGACGAGCTGCTTCTTCGGCTCGATGCCCTCGATGCGGGTCACGTTCCAGGCGCCGTGGGTCACCTGGTTGACCAGCTTCCCGCTGTAGTCGTACCGGTAGATGTGCTGCTGACCATCCCGGTCCGAGATCCAGAAGAATTCGTGGGTGCCTTCCGGAAAGGTCATCATGTCCTGGATGCCGGCGTAGAAATCGAACACGTCGATCCAGGTCTTCGACGATTCGCTCATCACCTGGCGGTGTCCGCCCGTGTTCACGTCGAAGAAGAACAGCTTCATCTGCTGCTGCCGCCGGTCGAGCGTCATCACCGCGAGAGTGTCAGCGCGGCTGGTCCAGTAGATCCGGGGGATGTAGAACTCGCCCTTCTCGCCCGTGTCGAGCCAGACCCGCTTGCCGCTCGCGATGTTCACCACGCCGATCCGCACCCGAGCGATGGAGTCCCCCGGCTGTGGAATACGGAGCTGTTCCCAGTCCGGATGACGGCCCGCGAAGTCGGAAAGCTGAATCGTCGGCTCCGCACTGTCGTCGGTCTGCCAGTAAGCAATGTGGCGGCTGTCCGGCGACCAGTTCCACGCCTGCGCCATGCCGAACTCTTCTTCGTATTCCCAGTCGTAGTGGCCATCGAAGAGGTGGAGCGAGGCTTCGGTCGTGAGCCGCTTCTCGGCATGCGTCGCAAGCGGCGCGACGAACATGTCGCCATCACGCTCGAAGCCGATCATCGAGCCGTCGGGCGAGAGCTCCGCCGTGCCGGCGCCTTTCGCGGCGAGCTGGAGTTTGCGCTCGGCGAGCGAATACAGGTAGTAGTCGGAAACGCCGGAGCGGCGGAAGATCGGCTTGAAATGAGTCTGGAAGACCAGGTGCTTCGAGTCGTGCGCCCACTGGAACGACTGATACGCGAAGGCCTCCGTCGTGCCGGGAAAGGTGAGCCCGTCCGCGCTGAACAGCAGGCTGTCCTTGCCTGTGGGGGGATCATAGGCCCGAAGCGTCTCCTTCCCCGTCTGCGCATCGCGATTGATGAATGAGAAGCGGGCCCCGCCGTCGATCCAGTTTACGTTCCGAGGCCCGCCGCGGCCGGAGAGAACCGCGCCCGCCTGCAGGACGTCGGTGAAACTGGAGAACCGCTGCTTCTCCTGTGCGTAAGCGAAGGAGGGCAGGGCGGCGAGGGTCGCCGCGACGGCGAAGGTCGCGCAGCGTAGATGCATGGAGCAGCCACCTGTGTGATCGTGAGTAGAGGCCGGACGATCCGGCACGAAAGAGCGAAGAATACTCAGACGGGTGAGTCCGATTCCAGTTTCACGGCTCCTTCGGCTGCAGATCCCGGTACCTGCGGTTAGGTTGCAGGCAGATCCCACCAGACTGCCGGGCCGTCACCACCCGCCAAAACTCATCGTGAGACCCAGAGGCATATTCCGCCTCAAGGGAGTTCCCGTGTTTCTGTCTTTGCTGGCCCTCTTCGCTGTCGCCGATACCAACGTCGTGCGCGACGTGCAGCTCGGCAACGGCGAAATACTCCGCACGACCTCGATGGGCTCCGGTCAGCCGATTCTCCTGATTCCCGGGATCTTCGGCGGCGCCTTCAGCTTCCGTCGCCTCACGGCACCGCTCGCGGCGCAGGGCTATCGCTGCATCGTGATCGAACCGCTCGGATTCGGCAGCTCCTCGCACCCGGGAACAGCGGACTACTCATTCGCGGCGCAGGCCGACCGGATCGGGCACGCACTCGACAGCCTCGGCGCATCGGACGCGCTGGTCATCGCGCAGTCGACCGGTGCGGCCATCGCCTACCGGCTTTCATACCGGCGCCCCGATCTCGTTCGGGGGCTGCTCTCCATTGACGGCGGTCCCTCGGAAGCGGCCTCCACCCCGGGACTCCGGCACGCGCTCCGGTTCGGCGGATTTCTCACCAAGCTCTTCGTCGGCCCCGGCACCATCCGCAAGAAAGTGAAGCACGACCTCATCGAAAATTCGGCGGACACCACCTGGGTGACCGACTCGGTCGTGACCGAGTACACGATCGGCCAGGCGACGGACGTCGACGGCGCGATCGACGGACTCCGGAACATGGCCAAATCGAAAGAGCCCGAATCGCTGCGCGAGCGGATCCACGAAGCCCGTTCGCCAGTTCGTCTGCTCCGCGGCACCTTCCCGCATCCGAGCTCTATCAAGCCCGAAGAGATTGCGCTGCTGCGGGACCAGATTCCGAACTTCGCGATGGACAGCGTCCTGGGCGCCGGCCAGTATCTCGGTGAGGAACACCCCGAGGCCGTCATCTCGGCGCTGCAGGCGCTGGCGATTGCCGCGCCGTGGCGGGCGACGCCCGCACACCCGGACTCAGCGCACGCCATGTCGTCGAGCCGAGACTCTTCCGTACTGAAGGTCTCGCCGAACGATTGAGTCCCCCGGACCACCCGGGGTCGCTACATTTCTTCCGCATGACCGCACGTCCGCCTGAACTGCCATCGCCAGCTCCCGAATCCCCCCCGGCCACTTCCGGTCCGGCCTCCATCAGCGCGTCGGATGCCCGCGCGATGGCCGCCCCGGCGGTCGTGGCACCGGTCGCCTTTGCACCGAAGCCGCTCAAGGACGAAGCGGAGCGCCGCGCCAAGATGGAGCAGATGCGGCGCCGGGCAACCGGACTGCTGGTCATGGCCGGCGTAATCTTCCTCATCAGCCGGCTGCTCGAACCCTCGTACCCCTGGCTCGGCTTCATCCGCGCGACGGCGGAGGCATCGCTGGTCGGCGGACTGGCCGACTGGTTTGCCGTCACCGCGTTGTTCCGGAAGCCACTCGGCCTTCCGATCCCGCATACGGCCATCATCCCGACGCAGAAGGACCGGATCGGTCGCATCCTGGGCAATTTCCTCCAGGAACACTTTCTCACACGCGAAGTGATTTCCGCGAAGATTCGTTCCGTGCATCTGGCGGAGCGGGTCGCGCGGTGGATGAGCGATCCGGCGGAGAGCAAACAGATCGCGAAGCACATCGCGGCTGGTCTCGCCCGCGCCATCCAGTCGCTGCCGGACGAGGAAGTCACCGAACTGATCCGGAAGAGCGCGGCAACCCGTCTGCAGGCGACGCGCATCGCGCCGATCCTCAGCGACATCCTGGCACTCCTTACCACGGACCGGCGGCACCAGGACCTGCTCAACGAAGCGGCGCGGATGATCGCCCAGACGATCGAGGAGAATCAAGTCGAGATCCGGCTGCGAATCGCTCAGCAGAGTCCGTGGTGGGTGCCGGGTGTAGTGGACGACAAGATTTATCATAAGATCATGGATGCGGTCGAGGACCTGCTGGAGGACCTGAGAGCCGACCCGAGGCATCCGCTCCGGCTCAAGTTCGATATCGCGCTGGAGGATTTCATCGACCGGCTCAAGACCTCGCCGGAGGTCATTGCCAAGGCGGAGGCGCTCAAGGAAAAGCTGGTCGATCAGCCGGTGTTCGAGGAGTTCGCGGCATCGCTCTGGCACAGTGCCCAGAAGGCTGCGGCGCGTTACAGCGCGAACCCGAACGCCAAGTCTCCCGATGCGCTGGAGCAGGCCATCATCACCGCCGGTGAGGCGCTACTGACGAATAAGGCGGTCCTCGACGAATTCGAGGAATTTCTCACGCGGATGATCAGCTCCGCCGTCGAGCAGCATCGTCACGAAGTCTCCGAGTTCCTCGCGCAGACGGTGAGTCGCTGGGACCCCGAGGTTGCCTCGCAGCGTCTCGAGCTCGTGGTCGGGCGGGACCTGCAGTTCATCCGCATCAACGGGACGCTGGTCGGCGGCCTCGTGGGCCTGCTGATCTACACGATTTCCCTGCTGCTCTCCTGACGCCTCCGGGTC
>JBDUEA010000245.1:0-5132 GCA_040002695.1 Gemmatimonadota bacterium
GACTTCCAGCATTTCATCGCGTACACGGCCCAGGTCAACGCCTTTGCGCCGGCCGTCATCATCCCGGCGCTGGCGGTCATCGCGACGATCGCCGAGGGCAGCTGCGGGGTGCTGATGGTGCTCGGGCTCGGGACTCGCTACGCCGCACTCGCATCGTCGGCGCTGCTCTTCGTTTTCGCCACCTCGATGATGCTCTCAGGACTCTCACAGTTCCAGTACAACGTCTATCTCATGTCGGTGGCTGCCTGGGCGCTCGCGACGATCGATGCGGAGGCGCTCGGCGCTGACTCGCTGGTCGTCTGGCTCAATCGTCGGCAGGAAACCGCGGGCTCGGGGGCTATCGCTCGGTCGGGGGATGCGCTCCACCGAGCGACTCGATGAACTCCGTGACGGCGCAGGGCAATCGCGTGCAGGCCTGGACTCTGCTGATCGTCCTCTCGCTCATCTGGGGTACCTCCTACCTGCTCATCAAGAAGGGGCTGGCCGGGTTCGATCCCCTCGAAATCGGCCTCCTCCGGATGAGTGTCGCGGCGCTCTGTCTCACTCCTTTCGCTCTATTTCATCTGCGGCAGGTGAGAGGGAAGGAGCGGTTGCAGCTGCTGGTCATCGGATTCACGGGAAACGCGCTCCCGGCCTTTCTCTACGCCAAGGCGGAAACCGTCATCCCGTCGGCCGCCGCCGGCATGCTGACCTCCACGACTCCGATCTTCATGCTCATCGTCGGGTGGCTCTGCTTCGGGTCGCGGTTCCCGCTCCTCAAGGTGCTGGGGATCCTGGTCGGCTGCGTCGGCACTGCGGTGCTGGCTCTCGCGGGAAATACCGGCCCGCTGCTGGGACCGCACCTCTGGTACAGCCTGCTCGTGGTGCTGGCCGCGATCTCCTACGGCGTGAACGCGAACATTATCAAGGCTTTCTTCGGGAGACGGGATCCACTGCTCGTGACCTCCATCGCGGTGGCGTTCGTGGGCTGGCCTTCACTGGTCGCTCTGCTTGTCGGAACCGATTTCATCGCGCGGCTCGGTACCAACCCCGCGGCACCCCGCTCCCTCGTGGCCGTCATCATCCTCGGTGCGCTCGGCACCGCGGTGGCCGTGACCCTTTTCAATCGGCTGCTGCAGATCAGCTCTATCATCTTCGCCTCGTCGGTCAACTACACCATCCCGCTCGTGGCACTGGGCATCGGCATCTTCCTGGACGAAGCGCTGACCAGGATGCATGCTGTGGGGCTCGCAGTCGTGCTCGCCGGCGTATGGATGGCAAACCGGAGGGACCGGTCCCTGGCACTCGCACTGCCGGAGGCGCCCGCTGCGGCCCAGAGCTGAAAGGTGTTTTAGATTTCCGGCTCGGGGCCACAGCTCACCCAGGGGTCATTTACGCCGGACGTCTCCCGCGCCACAGTACTCGACTTCATCCGCACCCATCGCCACGCAGTGCAGTCCTCCTCCGCCCACGGCGGCGGAGTGCAATCGGCGGTAGTCGGTATTGCGATCTCCGATGAATTCGAGATCGTCTTCGACACACTCGAAACAACGCGCAAGGCCCAGAACCTCACGGCGGATCCGCGTATTGCCTTCGTCTTCGGCGGCACTGCCGACGGGGACACGCGCACGGTGCAGCTGGAGGGGCTGGCAGAACTGCCTGCGGGCGAGTCGCTGCGTGCGGCGCGCGACCTGTATTTCAAGGTCTTTCCCGATGGGCCCGAGCGCCTCGCCTGGCCCGGCATCGTGCACTTCCGGGTGAGGCCCCAGTGGCTTCGCTACAGTGACTACGGTGTCGAGCCGCCGCTCATCGTCGAGCTCGATGCCGCCGGCCTGGCCGGGCTGCGCTAGCGCCGTGTAAACCGCCCCGGGCGCGATATATTCCAGCCAGGCGTCCCGCGCCGGCATCCTGCCCGCGCGTCCTGCCCGTCGTCCAGTTCATCTCCTCTTCATGGCGTCGATGACCGATCCTTTCGCTGCGCTTACCAGCGCCCTGCGGGACCGTTACGTCCTCGACCGGAAGATCGGCCAGGGCGGGATGGCCACGGTCTACCTCGCCGAAGATGTGAAGCACCATCGGCCGGTCGCCATCAAAGTCCTCCGCCCGGAGCTGGCGGCGACCATCGGGACCGAGCGCTTCCTGCGCGAGATCGATCTCGCCGCCAAGCTCCAGCATCCCCACATCGTTCCGGTCTACGACTCCGGCGCCGCCGACGGCGTGCTCTTCTACGTGATGCCCTTCATCGAGGGCGAATCGCTGCGCGACCGGCTGACGCGGGACGGGACGCTTCCGCTGGACGAATCGGTACGCCTCACGCGCGAGGTGGCGGGGGCGCTGCAGTACGCGCACGAGCGCGGCATCGTGCATCGCGACATCAAGCCCGAAAACATCATGCTCTCCGGGGGTAACGCGGTGGTCGCCGATTTCGGCATCGCGCGCGCGGCCGCAGGTCCGGCCGCGGACGCCCGGCTCACCGGACTCGGCAACGCCATCGGGACCCCCGCCTACATGAGCCCCGAGCAGGCGACCGCCGACGAAGTGGATGCGCGTTCCGATGAGTACGCGCTTGCCTGCGTCTTCTTCGAAATGGTCACCGGCCGCCAGGCGTTCACCGGCACCACGATGCAGGCGCTGATCGCGAGCCACCTGACCGGTCCCCGTCCCCGGCTCGCAGATGCCCGGCGGGACGTGGCGCCGGCGCGGGTCTCAACGGAAATCGATCGGGTCGTCGCGAAGGCACTCGCAACCGACCGGCAGCTGCGTTACCCCGATGTGATGAGTTTCGCCGACGCGCTGGATGCCGCCGTGCGCGCACGCGCCAGCGGGATGCCGGCCTGGGGAGTCTGGTCCGCGGCGGCAGCGCTCGCGATCGTGGCCGCAGCCGGGGCGTGGATCGCCGGCCGAGATACGCGCGAGGTGGTGACGGTCAAGGCGGGCGCAGAGCGGATCGCGGTGCTGCCGTTCACCGTCAGCGGATCCCCCGATGCCACTCTGGGCGAAGGGATGGTCACGCTTCTGACGACCAATCTCCGCACCGTCACCCAGATCCAGACGGTGGATCCGCAGACGGTGTTCGTGCAATGGAGGAAGCGCGGCGGTGCCAACGGCGTGGACCTGCAGGGTTCGCTCGAAATCGCCCGGGCGACCCGCGCAAGTGCGGCCTTGGTCGGGAGCGTCGTGAATGCCGGCAACCGGGTTCGGCTTCAGGCGACGCTCTACGGCCTGGATGGTGCGCAGCTCGGCGCGGCCCAGACCGAAGGCGCCTCCGACAGCGTACTCGCACTGGTAGATGACCTGAGTGCGAAGCTGGTTCGCGAAATCTGGAAATCCCGCGAGCCGCTGCCCTCCCTCAACGTAGCCGGCGTGACGACGAGCTCGCTCCCTGCGCTTCGTGCCTATTTCGAGGGCGAGCAATTCTACCGTCGCGGCGCATTCGACTCCGCGCAGGTGGCGTTCAACCGCGCCATCGCGGCGGACAGCACCTTTGCGCTCGCGCAGTATCGGCTCGCGATGTCATACGGCTGGATCGGGGGATTCACCGCAGACGCAGCGACCGCGGCGGCCAATGCCGCTGAGCGCTTCAGCGACCGGCTTCCGCTTCGTGAGCGCACCCTCGTGCGCGCGTACAACCTGTTCCGGGTGGGAAAAGTCGAGGCCGCGGATACCATGCGGGCCTACCTGCGGGCGCATCCCGGCGATCCCGATGCGCTTTACCTGCTCGGCGAGTCGATGTATCACGGCCGGGAGATCCGGGCGCAGCCGCCGGAATCGATTGAGGCTCCCTTCGAGCATGTGCTGGCGATCGACTCGACCCTGGCGCCCGCCCTGATCCATCCGCTCGAGCTCGCGGTGCTCTATCGCGACAGCCTCCGGTTCAGCCGCTACATGTCGCTGCTCCGGACCGCCGCGGCTCCGGCCACCGTGGAAACCTGGAGCCGCGTCGAACAGGCGATCTGGGGAAACCGTGCAATGGCGGATTCCATGAACCGGATGGTGCTCCGCGATAGTTATTCCCGGTTCGCGCTGATGCCGATCGGCCTCATGCGCTCTCCGGATTTTAATCCTGACGCGTTTCTCCACCTGTTCGCCCTCGCACGCGATGAGGCGTTACGCAGCGGAGACCGTGGACTCTCCGAGGTTCCGTTCATGTACGGCGCGGCACTGGTAACTCTCGGCAGGCTGGATGAAGCGAAGAAATTCGCCGAGACACTCAAGGCCACGGATCCGGATCGCGCCAATCTTCTTCGCGCGCTGCCGCTGATGGCCGGCCTCGGTACCCCGCAGGAGTATGCCGCTTTTCTGGCGATGGCGCCGTCAGTGATCGAAGCGCGCAAGAAAAACGCATTCGTACCCGCCGTGGTTGCAGCCGCCGCGCTCGAGGATCACGATCGTGCCGCTGCCGATAAGGCGCTGCGTCCCTGGCTCGAGGCGGATACCACTGCCCTCGAATCCGGCAGTGGGTTCATCATTGCCGTCATCCAGGCCGAGGCCGGGTGGGGCAAGGTGGTCGGTGGCGACACGACCGGTGGCGTCAAGATCATCGAAACCGCGCTGGGCAGCATGGTGAACCGCGGCGGATTCATCCTCAAAGACCCGGTTCGGTTCGAGTACGGCATGACGCTGGCCGCGCGGCCGGCGACGCATGCGCAGGGCATTGCCATGCTTCGGGATGGTTTCGATTACGGTCTCGTGTTCATCCCGGCAACACAACTCGCGCTGGGCCGGCTCTACGAGCAGGATGGCCGGCGTCAGGAGGCGATCGACGCTTACCAGCAGTTCATCCGGCTCTGGAGTACCGCGGACGCGAGGCTGCAGCCGAAGGTCGAGGAGGCGAAGGACGCGCTGAGCAGATTGACCGCCGAGGGGAAGAAATAGCTGGTGAACTCCCGGTTGCCGACCGGTGCCGAAGCCAATGCGCTGGTCACCGAGCTGCGTGCGATGGCACTGCTGCCTGCGGGCGTCAACAAGCGAGCGCTGGCTCGCGCGAAGGAGATCTGTGACAAGCTGCGCGAGCTCGAGCGGCGGGTCGTCGGCCAGGCGTGCGATCGGGCGCTTGCCGCCATTGAGATCCTCTTGAGCAGCAGGCGCTGGAAGACGGAGGCTCCGAGTGTGGAAGCCTTGCGGAAGGACATCAAGCTGGTGTGCGACCGGGT
>JBDUEA010000246.1:0-5080 GCA_040002695.1 Gemmatimonadota bacterium
CCCGTTCCCCGTTCCCCGTTTCCCCTTTCCCGTTTCCCCTTTCCCCATTCTCCTTGCCTCCTATCACCATCACCCACGCGCTGGGCAGTTATCCCGTCTATGTCGAGGCCGGGATGCTTCTCACGCTTGGGGACCTCGTCGGTCGACACTTGCCCGATCGGCGGCTCGCGCTGATCAGCGACGCCAACGTCGACCGGCTGTACGACGAGTGGGCACGGGAGGCGAAGACCCGACTGGTATTCGATGCGCGACTGCGATTTGCAGCCGGGGAGGCGCACAAGACGCGGGAGACGTGGAGCCAGCTCTCGGACGAACTGCTGACTCGCCGCTTCGGACGCGACAGCGCCATCATCGCGCTCGGCGGTGGCGTCGTGGGGGACGTCGCCGGCTTCGTCGCCGCGACGTATCTGCGGGGGATTCCGTTTGTGCAGGTGCCGACGACGCTGCTCGCAATGCTGGATGCCTCCGTCGGCGGCAAGGTCGGTGTCGATACACCCGAGGGAAAGAATCTCATCGGTGCCTTCCATCCGCCCGCCCTGGTCGTGGCCGATCCCCTGACTCTGCGCCGGTTGCCCGAGCGGGAGTACCGCGCCGGACTCGCCGAGGCGGTGAAGCATGGCCTGATCGAGGACCCGGAATATTTCGCATGGATCGAATCCGAGGCGCGGGGACTGCTCGGCCGGGACCTCGACATCATGACCCGGCTGATCCGCCGCAGCGTCGAGATCAAGGCGGCCGTCGTAAGCGCGGACGAGCGCGAAGGCGGACGCCGAGCGACACTCAACGCCGGCCACACCGTGGCGCATGCGCTGGAGCAAGCGTCGGGATATCGGATTCCGCATGGGGAGGCGGTCGGGCTGGGGTTGATCGCGGAATGCCGAATTGCCGAACAGGCTGGGATCGCACCGGCGGGACTGAGTGCCCGAGTCTCGGCGCTGCTCTCCCGATTGGAGCTTCCAGTCCGGCAGCAGTCCGGCGCCTCGATGGAAGACTTGCTCCTGGCGATGACGCAGGACAAAAAGAACCGGTCCGGACTGATCAGACTTTCGCTTCCGGTGGCACTCGGGCAAATGCACGAAGGCGACGGATCGTGGACGATTCCAATCGACCGCGACCTCCTGGAGACGGGGCTCGCCGCGATCGCGTAATCAACAGGATCACCCACAGTGCTTCCACATGGAGACTCTATCAACATCACTCTAACAGCATTGGATACAAGCTTTTAGGAGCGTTTTCACCGTTGTGACGAGCGCTTGCAGCTGGGGATAAGTGGACAAAGAACAGAAGCGCAATACGCGCAATGATTTGTGATGTGGAAAGACAAAATTGCTTGACCGCTCAACTGGCGCTTCCTATATTCGCGGACCCTTTTCACTCGCGACCAATCCCCAGGTCGCCCCTGCCCAGTCTGACAATACGAGCGGAGATTGTATGGCTTCTGTGAGCGAAAGCCGCGGTAAGGCCTTCTTTCGTCCTGTCGCAACTGGGGCCTTTGACCAGTACCTCCGCGACATCCAGAAGCTTCCCATGATCACCGACCCCGCCGAGGAGAAGCGCCTCGCCCGACGAGCCCTGGCCGGTGATGAGGCCGCTGCGGAGCGACTGGTCACCGCGAATCTGCGGTTCGTGATCTCCTACGTGAAGAAATACCAGGGGCACGGGCTCGATCTCTCGGAACTGGTGGCCATCGGCAACGAGGGACTGCTCAAGGCAGTGCGAAAGTTCGATCCGGAGCACGGTGTCAAGTTCATCTCATACGCCGTCTGGTGGGTCCGGCAGGCCGTCCTCAAGGCGCTCGCCGAACAGACCCGCAGTGTCCGCATCCCGCTCAATCAGAACTCAGCGCTTATCCGCATGTCCCGGGCGGAGACGTTCCTCACCCAGGAGCTCGGACGGGAGCCGACCGACCAGGAGATCGCGCTGGCACTGAACGACAGCGTCGACAACATCCGCTCCGCGCGGCGCATGACCTGCGCTGAACTATCGCTCGACGCTCCGATCGAAAAGAGCGAAAAGGGCGCCAGCACGCTCGGCGAACGGTTTGCCGGCGTCGAAGGCGGGGAGATCGAGGAAAAGACCGACGCCGGCCTGATGCGCGAGTTCATCGATCGCATCTTCACGCGCTACCTCACCCCGCGCGAGCGCAAGATTCTTTACCTCTACTACGGCCTCGAAGAGGGTTCAGAGGCGCTCACTCTCGAGAAGATCGGCGCCCTGCTCGGGGTGACCCGGGAGCGGATCCGCCAGATTCGGGAGCGCGCGTTCGAAAAACTCCGCGAGTCACCGGACGTGAAGGGTTTGAAGGGCTTCTGGGTCGCGGCGTAGGAGATACGCGCAGACGCCACAGGCTTGAGGCCGCATACCGCGGACTCGTGACCGTTGGTCAGCCCTCTCCGTGCTTCGTCGCGGAGAGGGCTTTTCGTCGACAGCGGCCCACGCCCCGTGGCCGCTGATATATTCCGGCATGTCCCGCCGCCTTCCCATTTTCGCGCTTGATGTCGTGCTCTTCCCCGGCGCGCCGCTACCGCTCCACATTTTCGAGTCCCGCTACCGGCAGATGATCATCGACTGCCTCGCCGGCGATGAGCGATTCGGGATCGTAGTGCCGGGGCCCGATGGAGCGGTAGCCGCCGGCGCCGTCGGCTGCATGGCCCACATTCGCGCGCGCCAGTCACTCTCGGACGGCCGTTCGAACATTGTGGTGTCGGGTGAGTCCCGGTTCCTACTGCGCGGCATGCTGACCGGGGACACGCCATACCCCGTTGCGACGATCGACGAATTCGAGGACGACCCGGCGCTTCCCACGACGGACGAGATCGAGGTTGTCCGCCGGCGTGCCGATCGGTACCGGGAAGCGCTCCGCGTACTGACCGATTCTCCCAGCGGCCAGCCTCCGTGGGACACCGATCCAGTCGCCTTTTCGTTCGAAATTGCCGCGCTCCTCGAGGTCCCCCTGGAGATGAAGCAGTCGCTGCTGGAGACCCGGTCCACGCCGCGGCGGTTCGAGTTGCTGCGGGAGTTGCTCGATACCCTGACCGAAGCGGTCACCGCGAGCGCGGAGGTCCACGCCCATTCGCGCACCAACGGCAAGGGTGCTCCGCACTTCGATATCGAACCGGCGCCGTGAAGCTGTCCGCGGAAGCATCCCTCGCGGATGCCCTGGGCCGGATCGTCGGCGCCCGCTGGATTCGTTCGCGCCCGGCGGAACTGGCGACCTATCGCGCCGACGGACTTCCCACCCATGAATCCACGCCCCGGCTCGTCGTCCTTCCCGCTAATCGTGACGAAGTGATCGCCGTGGTGCGGCTCCTCCATCTGCTGGGGGTGCCGTTCGTCGCACGCGGCGCGGGCACCGGGCTCTCCGGTGGCGCGCTGGCCGATGGCGACGCCGTGCTCATCACCCTCACGCGCATGAGCCGGATCCTCGAGATCCAGGCGGGCGACCGGCGCGCCGTCGTACAGCCCGGCGTCGTGAATGCTCGGCTGTCGGAGGCAGCCCTTCCCCACGGCCTGCAATACGTCCCCGATCCCTCGAGCCAGAGCGCGTGCACGATCGGGGGCAACGTGGCGGAAAACGCCGGCGGCCCGCACTGCCTCAAGTACGGCGTTACTACCAACCACGTCGTCGAACTCGAAGTGGTACTGCCTGACGGCACTGTCACCCGGCTCGGCTCGCCCAACGGGGAGGCCTGGGGTCCCGATCTGGTCGGACTCTTCGTCGGGAGCGAGGGGATGTTCGGCATCGCGACAGAGATCACCGTGCGTCTCGAGCCGATCCCCGAGAGCGTTCGCACCATCCACGCGGATTTTCTCTCGCTCCGCTCCGCGAGCGAGGCGGTCTCGGCAATCATCGCTTCGGGCATTGTGCCGGCGGCACTCGAGATGATGGACCAATCCTGTATCCGCGCCGTTGAGGCATCGATTTTCGCCACCGGAGCCCGCACCGATGCAGCCGCAGTCCTGCTGGTTGAGATAGACGGGCCCGAGGCTCGGGTCGTGGCCGACGCGGAACTGATCTCAGCCTTGCTTCGGACACACGGTGCGCGGGAGCTGCGCGCCGCATCTTCCGCAGCCGAGCGTGCGCGACTCTGGCAGGGCAGGAAGAAAGCGTTTGGTGCGCTGGGGCGGATTGCACCTGACCTGGCGGTGCAGGACGCGGTGGTGCCACGCTCCACGCTGCCCGCGATCCTCGATCGCATCGCGGAGATTCGCGACCGTCACCAGCTCCAGATCAGCAACGTCTTTCATGCCGGGGACGGCAATCTTCATCCGTGTATCAGCTTCGATCGCAGGGACCCGGCACTGGCCGAGCGGGTTCGGCTGGCCAGTCGCGAAATCATGGACGCGTGCATTGCGGTGGGAGGCAGCATCACGGGGGAGCACGGCGTCGGATCCGACAAGATGGATTACATGCCGCACGCCTTCGACGGCCCCTCGCTCGAAGCAATGTGCGCGGTGCGCCACGCGTTCGATCCTCTCGGGCGCGCAAACCCCGGCAAGGTATTCCCCGTCCACACCTGTCGTGAATGGCGGGCGGCGGGCGTCACATGAACGAAGCCATCGCCGAGCGACTGCGGGCCCAGCTGGGTCCCGCCGCGGTGGAACGCGATCCGGCCGGATTGCCGCGCGCGATTCCCGAGTCCGAAGAAGCGGTCGCGCTGGTCTGCCGGACCGCACAGGAAGAGGGGTGGAGAATTCGGGTGGAAGGTCGCGCGACCTGGCTGCCACCCGATGCGCCAGCCGACCTTGCACTGAGCACGCGCGGGCTCGATCGGATACTCTCGGTGAGTCCCGCCGATCTCGTGGCCACGGTGCAGGCCGGTGTCCCCCTCGACGCACTCCGGCGGCAACTGGCGGACCAGGGGATGTGGCTGGGTCTCGATCCTCCGGGAAGACCGGAGCGGACCATCGGGTCCGTCATCGCCACCGGCACCAGCGGGCCGTTGCGGCAAGGCTACGGACCCGTCCGTGATCACGTGCTCGGTTGCGCCGTGGTGACCGGGGACGGCAGGGTGATTCGCGCCGGAGGGCGGGTGGTGAAGAATGTCGCGGGATACGATCTCACCAAGCTGCAGGTGGG
>JBDUEA010000247.1:0-5077 GCA_040002695.1 Gemmatimonadota bacterium
TCGGCCTGCCCGCCATCGACGCCTTTCCAGCCGCCGCATGGGCCCGGCTCAGCGCTCGACGATGGCGCACCGGTGGTGTCTTCCACGGGCATGCGTCGACCGCAGGCGACCGGGCGCTCCGCACCGTGATCGCCACCTATCTGACGAGCTCCCGCGGCGCGCGCTGTTCTCCGGAACAGGTGATGATCGTGCACGGCGCGCAGCAGGCACTTGACCTCATCGCCCGCGTGCTGACGAATCCCGACGACCAGGTGTGGATGGAGGAGCCGGGCTATCCAGGGGCAAGTGCGGCACTCGCAGCGGCAGGCGCCGAGGTGGTTCCCGTTCCGGTGGACGAGGAGGGCTTGGACGTTGCAGCCGGACTCCGCATGGCGCCGCAGGCGCGGCTCGCCTATGTGACGCCGTCACATCAGTTCCCGCTCGGCAGCGTGATGAGTGCGTCACGCCGGCTGGCGCTGCTCACCTGGGCACGGCGGAACAGTGCGTGGATCGTGGAAGACGACTATGACAGCGAATTTCGCTATGGCGGCCGCCCGATCCCCTGTCTTCAGGGACTCGACGCCGAACGTGAGAGTTCCGCGCGCGTCGTTTATGTCGGCACATTCAGCAAGACACTCTCTCCGGCGCTCCGCATCGGATATCTGATCGTGCCACCAGACCTCCTCGAGCCGTTTCGTATGGCGCTCGCCGTCGCCAGCGGCAATTCGCCGACGCTCGACCAGAGTGTGCTCGCTGACTTCATCGGGGAGGGTCACTACGCGCGCCACGTCCGGCACGTCCGGGCACTCTGCGCAGAACGTCAGCAGGCACTCCTGGCCAGCGCAAGACGAGAGCTCTCCGGGCTAGTGGATCTCGTGCCGGACGCCGCCGGATTACACCTGGTCGGTTGGCTGCCGAAGGGAATTTCCGACCTGGCGGCGTCGGAAGCCGCCGGCAGCGCTGGGGTCGAGGCGTCTCCGCTCTCTCGCTACGCGGCAAAAAGTGTGACCCGTGGCGCGCTGCTGCTCGGCTACGCCGCCTTTGACAGTCGCAGCATCGAGGCCGGAGTGGGTCGGCTCGCCCGAGCGCTTGGGCGGCTGTGAGCGCGGTCGATCAGACCGGCGAATCCGACGCTGCAGCCTCGCGCAACGCGCGGAATGCGCGCGCGAGATCCGGCAGCTGATGGCTGGCGTTGAGGCCGCTCGGGTTGGGAAGTACCCAGAGTCCCGCCGAACCGAACGAGTTCGCCTGCCGACCCAGCGTCGCCTTCGGTTCCGCAAATGCGAGTCGGTACGCCCCGATGCCAAGCACTGCGACCCAGCGTGGACCGAACTTCCGAACCTTGCGAAGGAGAATCGCGCGACCTTCGACCAGTTCGTCGGCGCTCAGCTCAGCCGCGGCGACCGTGGCTCGCGCGACGAGATTGGTTATGCCCAAGTGGTCCGTGAGCAACTCCCGCTCTTCCCAGGCATGGAGGATTCGAGCGGTGAAGCCGGCGGCATGCAGCGACGGCCAGAAACGGTTTCCCGGACGGGCGAAGTGATGACCGGTCGCCGCCGAGTAGAGTCCGGGGTTGATGCCGCAGAACAGGACATGGAGATCCGGCGCGATAAGGTCCGCGATCGGACGGCCGACCGCATCCGCCAGATCCTGTTTGGTTGGACGGCACGGCCGGGAACCGGTCATTCGGCGCCGAGTGATGCTGGACCGTCGCGTTCGATCAGCTCGATGCGATTTCCGAACGGATCGGTCACATTGATCCGTTTCATTCCCGGCAGCGGAATGTCCGGTGTGACCGGGCGCCCGGCGGCCTCGCACCTGGTGATGAGCTCGCGGAGTCCTTCGACGAGCAGTGCCGGGTGCGCTTTCCGGGCCGGCCGGAAGTTCGCCTCGACGCCCAGGTGGAAGTGCACGGAGCCCGCGGTGAACCAGGCTCCGCCACGACCGGCGAGCGCGGCAGGCTTGGGCACTTCATCGAATCCGAGAATGTTCGTGTAGAACTCGCGGGCAGCCGGTTCACCGCCTTCGGGCATGGCGAGCTGCACGTGATCGAGTGCAAGAATGCGAATCATGGGCCTGGAGGACTTTGGGGTGGCGGTGAGGAAAGAATGCAGACCCTGCCCGGGTCAGGCGCGGGCGACGATGCGGTGAATGAACCAGATCACGATCCAGCAGGCGAGCGCGCCGAAGCCGAACTGCAGGAGCAGCCGCGTGGTGTCGCCCTGGCCATAGAGGCGAGCCGCGAGAAAGGCATACGCCTCGCCAACGGCGTAGACGGCGGCGAATCCCATCGCGCCAAGTCTCCAACTTCCCGACCACCGGGTTGCCGACATCATGGCGAGGCCGAGGGGAAGCAGGAGGACGATCACGGTCAGGAGACCGGTCAGCAGCTGAGGCATTGGTGACTCACTCACGCTGTCCCGACATCACGATCGGCCTCGGCAATCCGCCGCTCGGCTTCGGCCCAGTCCACAGCCGGCGCCACTTCGGCATCCGCGAGCATGAGCGAAGCTCGCGCGCGTTCGACGACGACCTCTCCGCCCGGCACCGCGAGTCCGAACTCGAGCTCCGCTTCACGGCAGAGCCTCTCCTCACGCGGGAGCTGATCTCTCGAACGATTGCGGCACATACTGGCTACGCGCGCGTGCACACCCTCATGCACGATCGACGCGGCGATCTCGGGGAGTTCATGCCTCGGATTTACCGTGAACGTCAGCTCGACGAGGCAGGCACGCGCGTCCGGAAAATACGCCGCACGGCAAGCGAAGCGATGCACGCGGATCAGGGCCACATCATGCCGCAGGCGGCGGAGCCGGCGGGGCGCGTACGATTCGATGAGATCAAGGGCGGCGCCCAGGCGCTCCAGCGCATAGGGCGTCGCAATGTCCGGTCGGGTGTTCTGCACGGCAACTGGAAAGCCGCGCACGGTGTATTGCTCGATAGGAGCTGTTGAGCTTCCGCTATCCAGGACCGGAGAGTCTGGTGCGACGCCTATGAGTCTGCGCAGGAAATCATGGAGCATGGGCTACGATCCGATGTGCCCGTGCTCCGGGCTTGGGGTCAGCGTGGCGAGTTCCATGGCGAGCTTTCCGATCATGAGTGTGACCCCCTCGGGAGTGATCGGGTTCGGCGCGATCTCGATCGGTCCGGCCAGCACACCGGGAACGAGCGGAGCGCTGCCCGGCAGCAGCAGCCCCAGGAAGGCGTCGAGGTCTTCCTGATTGCGCTGCAGTTTGGCCGGATCAGAGTCAGCGCTATGGAATTCGTGTATAACGAGGATGCCAAGACGGGAACCGTCACTCACCGCTTGTATTGCCGTGCCCGCGAGGGCGGTGAGGAGCTGATACCGGAGGTCCCTCCATGGCGCGGCCTCGGGGACGCACTCGCGCTGAAAGAGGAGTCCGAGGAGCGCGCGGGCACGCGCCGGAACGCCGGTGTTCGGCTGCCGCCTGCGCGCTGTCTTGAGCTGCCTGCCGATCGGCTCACCGAGCGGTTCGTCTGCCTTCGCCTCGACGCAGATCGTCGTCCGTCCTCCGCGCGCGCGGCCTCGAAGCCAGAGATCGTGGTTGCGTCCTTCGCCGCGCTCCGGCAACGGCGTCACATATTCGGGGCGGCCATCGGTCAGTACCAGTCCAGTCGTGAGCGGGTGTGAGGCGAAGAGGGCGAGCAGTTCGTCCGGGCACGTAGGTCCAGGGATTCGGAACCAGGCCCGCGCAAGCTCCATCGTGCCCCGCCCTGGTCTCCACTGAGAGGCCTCTCTCGGCCGAGTCCACGATTGCCATGAGGTGATTGGCTGGCCGGAGAAATCCAGCAGCGGTATGGTGCTCACGAATGCTCACCTCGAATCGGATTGGGGCCGGTCACTGATCGAACTCCGGTGGCGCGCCGTCTTCGAGCGCGAGCATACTTCCTGCGGGGAGTGCACGACGAAGATCGGCGAGCTCCGGAGGATTTCGAAAGACCAGGCCGACGGCCGAGCCGCCTGATTCGGCGGAATGCAGGTTCTCGACCGCTGCAACCTCCAGTCGGCGTTCGGCATTGCCCTTGAGAACGAGGGGCGCGGTCAGCTGGCCGATTCGTGGAGCGCCGGCTCGGACAAAGCCGATCAGCACGGCGCCTCGTCCGCTGATGAAGATTGCGTTTCGGACCTGGATTTCAGCCGGCATTCAGCGGTGCCGGACGGTCGGCATTGGGGGCTTTGTACAATGTTTGCGCCGCACCGGGATTCATGAAGCGAATCCTAGTGGAGTGCCGGCCACGGTTGCAGATCGATCCCCCGAGTTATGCAGGCTCGCGGCGCCGGTATTCACAATGATTCATGAAGGGAATAAGCTCCAATTGGCATGTGATATCACGGCGAAACGGTCCCATATCCCTGAATTCGGGAACTCGCAGGCGATCTAGGGGCTTGACGCGGGTACTACCTTGGCCGCCTCCTGTTGGGGGATTGCCCGCACATCCACGTACTCCTACTTGGGGGAACCATCATGGCTCCTCGTCGGCCGCGTCCGCACCGCTTCTCCCGCACCAATCAACCCGCCCGTTATGGCGGGGCCGCCGGCCTCAAGGGCAGCGACAACTTTGCCTCCAAGCTCACGGAGAAGTCCGTGAAGGCGGCACGTCAGGCGCATCGGAAGGGGGTCTCTCTTACCCTGCTCGCCAAGCGCTACAAGGTGAGTCTATCCACCATGTCGCGGGCGGTCCGGAAGCTCACCTTCAGGCACGTTCGCTAGGCGGGTCAGGCGCGGTCAGCCCGGCGCATCTCCGGAATTTGTTGCGAGAGGGCGCCGGGGTTCGCCTGCGGCACGATCGAGCTCGTGCCGCGGGCGGGTGACGTAGTCGGGCCCGAAGGTGAGCCGAAACCGTCGCCGCGGATTCTGGGGATCATGTGCAGGTGCACGTGAAAGACTTCCTGCATCGCCGCCTCGCCATCGGCCAGGAAAAAATTCACACCCTCAGAGCGCAGCGCGCTGGCGCTGAGGGCAGCTGCCATCCGGTGCGCGACACGCATCAGGTGCGCTTCGTCATCGCTGATATCGGCGAGGTACGCGGCGTGCCGCAGTGGCACCACGAGCAGTTGCCCTGGATTGACCGGCCG
>JBDUEA010000248.1:0-5025 GCA_040002695.1 Gemmatimonadota bacterium
CACCGCATCGGCATGTGCGCCGGGAACGGCGTCGAGCGCCTTGCGCACGGTGCTCACGCACCCTCCGCAGCTCATACCGGAAATCGCCATCGTAAGGTGTTGCATCGCATCCTCCGAAAACGTCGGCCCTCTCGGCCATTACTGCAGCAAGCCTCAGGACCAACTGGTTGGTGAGCATGGTGAGTGTACCCCAGTGAACCCTGGTCCGTGCCAGCCATTCTACGTATTGCTCGAAAGGCTGAGCGGTGTGGTACGGGTCAGATCTTCGCCCGCCGAAGCGACACCGCACTCAGGGGCACAACGATCGATGACGCAGACATGAGCAGCGGAGAAACCTCCGGTCGGAGCGACCAGCCAAACGCGCGATAGAACGCTCCCGGCCCTCCGGAATCGCGAACAGGTGGTACACGCTCGCCCACGCGATGTTCTGCTTCATCTTCCGCACGGTGGCCTGGTGAGGGGACCGAGCGGGCGATGTCGAGCGAGTCCGATCGCATCCGCACCACCTTGGCTGCGGACGGCGCCCTTCAGGAGCATTCTCAAGGGATCGTAATCTTTCCGTCAGGCAGCGTTCAGGAAGGCTCGGCTATCTCAGGAGACGCGGATCGTGTGCGCAGGAGGTATTGATCGCTCATGGACTATCGTTGGCGCGACTGTTCCGGTGCCATCTGCGCTCACTGGTCGTCGCGCGAAGTGATCTCGCCACTGCAATCCTCGCGGGATGCCCTTATGCGTTTTCGACTCCTTGCAGCTCTCGGGCTCACGCTTCTCGCCGCGACGTCCGCCGCTGCCGAGGCAACATACCGAGTCCAGTTCGGGCTTCAGGACTACAAACCACACCAGATGGTGGAGCGAATCCTGGAGAACACTGAGCAGACGCTGACCTCCATTCATGCGGCCAACCTCACGACGTATCACGAACGCGTGGCGGACGAGCCGCACCGGTTCAAGCATGACGTCACGAAGCAGCCGCGCGATGTGACCCATGTGCCGATAATCAGCTCGCGGCAGGCCTACGACAGCACGATAGCGCTGCCCACCCCGGGCCCGCGCGGAATCGTGGCGACGCGCTTCGCCAGGCGTCCTTGAGGCGCGGCGTGTGGCGCAGTCGTTCCTCACATGGGCTCCTCGCTGCCGGGCTGCTGCTCGGCGGCGCGACCCATGAGCTCGCTGCCCAGAGCCAGTCACCACCGCTCACCCTGTCTCAACTGTATCGGAGCCTCGACGAGGCCAGCCCGCAACTGGCATCGGCGCGGGCCGGGAGCCGGGCGGCTTTAGAGCGAGTCGCGCCGACTCGCCGTCCCCCGGACCCCCAACTCCAATTCGGCCTTATGAATCGCAACTTTCCCGGACTGGGACTTCAGGACCCGCTGGGAATGAATCAAGTCCAGCTGATGCAGATGCTGCCCTTCCCCGGTAAGCTCGGTGCGGCAGGGAAGGCGGCGGCGGCGCGGGCGGGCGCAACAACCGCCCGGGCCGACGATCTCTGGTGGGAAATGCGCGCCCAGGCGGCGATGACCTTCTACGATATCTACGGCGTCGATCGTTCAATCGTGGTGGCAACACAGGGTCAGGCTCTGCTCCGCGATATCGCGGCCACGTCGCAGAGCATGTACTCGGTGGGGGAGGGACCTCAGGCCGACGTGCTCAGGGCGCAGGTAGAAGTGAGCCGGATGACCGAAGAACTCCTCCGTATGCAAACCATGCGGGAGACCATGGTAGCCAGGCTCAACGCACTGTTGGACCGGGCGCCTGACCGTCCGGTTGGCGCGCCCGTGCTCCCGAAGTTCCCTGACGAACTGCCCGCGCTCGATTCCCTAATCTCGCACGCCTTGACCGGCCGACCGATGCTCGAAGCCGGCAAGCGCGACGTGCAAGCCGCGGAAGCGAATCGAACTCTGGCCCAT
The DNA here is from genome assembly GCA_040002695.1 of Gemmatimonadota bacterium. Lineage (GTDB taxonomy): Bacteria > Gemmatimonadota > Gemmatimonadetes > Gemmatimonadales > GWC2-71-9 > JBDUEA01. Next base: position 1,908 of record JBDUEA010000248.1, read on the forward strand.
CGGGAGATCTGGCCCGACCTCCAGCTCGGAGCGATCTACGGACAGCGCCCGATGACCGGAGGCGGGACCGATCGGATGGTGAGCTTCATGCTGGGGTTCAGCATTCCATTCTTCGCCGGAAGCCGGCAGCTCCCGATGCGCAGGGAAGCCGATGCCATGCGGGACATGGCGCGCGCGGAGCTCGGCTCCATGATCGCCGACACCAGGGGGCGGATCGGGGTGCTGTATTCAGAGCTTCGCCGCGCCCGTTCGCTCCGCGCCCTCTACGAAACCGACCTCCTGCCGCAGACTCAGGCTGCCGTGACCGCCTCACTCGGTGCCTATCGCGTCGGGGAAGTGAATCTGATGACCCTGCTCGATGCGCGGATGACCGTCTATCGCTATCAGCAGGAGCGCTACCAGCTTGAAGCCGCCGAAGGAAAGGCGTGGGCGGAATTGGAGATGCTGCTCGGAGCGGCACTCTTCGATGCGGATCAGGTTGATTCCACCGAGAGGCCACGATGAAGCCGGCGCTCGACCCGTTTGGTACATCGATGACGGGAAGGCATCGCATCCTGTTTGCGGCTCTCGGCGCGGGAGCGTTGCTGCTGCTGGCCGTTGGAGTGTACCTGGCAATGCGGAGCCCTTCCTCTCCGGTGGCTGCCCCCGCGGGCCATGACCACACTGCTGCGCCGGCAGCCGACAGTGCCATGCCGGTGATGCTCGATGCGGCGGCAAAGCAGCGGATTGGCGTCACCTTCGCAACGGTCGAGCAGGCGCCGCTCGAACGCGTGGTCCGCACCGTCGCGCAGGTTTCCTACGACGAGACCGCGGTGCGCCGAGTGGTGACGCGGGTCGATGGATTCGTGGAGGATCTGCGGGTGAGTTTCACCGGACAGTCGGTTCGCGCCGGGGAGCCGCTCTTTACGATGTACTCACCGATGGTCGTCACAGCAGAGCAGGAGCTGCTGCTGGCCCAGCGCCTCGTTCAGCAGGTGCAAGGCGGGAGCCCCGACGCGGTCGCGGGGGCGGCAGGACTCCTCGAGTCGGCGCAGCGGCGACTGCAGAACTGGGAGGTGCCCGCCGAGATGATCGAACGAGTACTGCGTACCGGGGTTGTGGAGCGAACCGTCACACTCCTGTCTCCGGCAACTGGTGTTGTGGTCGAGAAGCCGGTGGTGGCAGGTCAGAAGCTCATGGCGGGAGAGATCGCCTATCTGATCGCCGACCTTCGCCGGGTGTGGCTCGAGGGCGAGGTGTTCGAGCAGGACCTGCCTGCTGTGCGGCTGGGCCAGACAGTGACGGCCGACTTCACCGCGCTTCCCGGGGAAACGCGTACGGGCCGAATCACCTACATCTTCCCCATGCTCAACCCGGAGACACGAACGGCGCGGGTGCGCGTCGAACTCGCCAACCCGGGGCTCCGCCTCAAGCCTGGCATGTACGCCACCTTCCAGTTCACCGCGGTCTCTCCGTCGGTGCTCAGCGTCCCTCGCTCGGCGGTGCTGTCGACGGGTAAGCGTATGCTGGTGTTCGTCCGAGACTCAACAGGCACGCTCATCCCGAAAGAGATAACCTCCGGCCGCACAACGGACGATCGAATCGAAGTCCGTGGCGGTCTGGTCGCGGGAGAGACCGTGGTCGCGTCGGCGACATTCCTGGTCGACGCCGAGTCGAACCTTGGTTCCGCGTTGGGGGGGATGGCCAACATGCCCGGAATGGAGATTACGACACCTCCACAGCGACTGGGGCGCGACAGCGCCCGCGTCGCGGTGCCGCGACCCGCCCCAGCAAAGAAGCCCGACTCGATGGCGGACATGCCTGACATGACGCCGAGTCCGAAGCCGCGGGAGTAGCGGGATGCTTTCGAGGCTCATCGGGTGGTCCGTTGCCAATCGCTTCATCGTGCTCCTCGGCGCCCTCGCTGCGATCGTCGGTGGCATCGTCGCGGTGAAGCGGACTCCGCTGGAGGCGCTCCCCGACCTCAGTGATGTGCAGGTGATCATCCAGGCGCAGTACAACGACCAGGCGCCGCGAATCGTCGAGGATCAGGTTACCTATCCGATCGCCGCCGAGATGCTCAAGGTGCCTGGCGCGCGTACGGTGCGGGGCTACTCGTTCTTCGGGATCTCATTCGTCTACATCATCTTCGCGGATGGAACCGACCTCTACTGGGCCCGTTCCCGGGTATTGGAGTATCTGAGTGGTCTCCGGGAAAAGCTCCCGGCGAATGTCTCGCCTACACTCGGTCCCGACGCTACTGGTCTCGGTTGGGTCTACCAATACGCCATTGAGGATACGACCGGAAAGCACACCCTCGCCGAACTCCGGGGCCTCCAGGACTGGTATCTCCGCTATGCACTCACGGCGGTGCCGGGTGTCGCCGAGGTCGCGGCCGTTGGCGGTTTCGAGAAACAGTACCAGGTAGACCTCGATCCGGCCCGACTGCAGGCGTACAACATCCCGATCACCCGGGTCATGAGTGCGATCCAGAATGCCAACTCCGATGTCGGAGCGATGGTTCTGGAACTCTCCGAGCGGGAGTACATGGTTCGAGGCCTCGGCTATCTCAAGTCGATCGGCGACATCGAAAACGTGGTGGTCGAAGCCACGGCGAACGCGACGCCCATTCGTGTCGCCGAGCTGGGCCGGGTGTCCATCGGGCCGGCGGTGCGTCGGGGCATCGCGGAGCTGGACGGACGGGGGGACGCCGTGGGCGGGATTGTGGTGATGCGGTTCGGGGAGAACGCGCTGACCACAATTACAAACATACGGAAGAAGTTGGAGGAGATCCGGTCCGGCCTGCCGGCCGGAGTCATCATCACGCCGGTCTACGACCGCAGCGACCTGATCCTGCGGGCGATCGAGAATCTGAAGGGCAAGCTGCTCGAGGAAAGTCTGATCGTCGCCCTGGTCTGCGTGGTGTTCCTGCTGCACGCGCGCTCCGCCCTGGTGGCGATCATCACGCTCCCGATCGGAATCCTGATGGCGTTCATCGCCATGCGACAGGTCGGGGTGGGGGCGGACATCATGTCGCTCGGCGGCATTGCCATCGCGATCGGGGCGATGATCGATGCGGCGATTGTCATGATCGAGAACATGCATAAGCACCTGGAGCGAGCGATCGATGCCAGGTCCG
>JBDUEA010000249.1:0-5018 GCA_040002695.1 Gemmatimonadota bacterium
TTCATTTCCCCCTTGCGTAGGGAAGTTTGTCTTCGTATACCTATGCCATCCGTGAAGGGGATTTTTTCGTCCACCCCCGTTCCACCCCGAGCACGATTCTCCCGTAGGAGCACCGGCATGACGTACGTGATCATCGACGCCTGCATCGGAGTCAAAGACCGGGCCTGCGTGGACGTCTGCCCGGTGGATTGCATCTATGAAGGAGAAGACCAGCTTTACATCCACCCGGACGAATGCATCGATTGCGGTGCTTGTGAACCCGAATGTCCCGTGACCGCGATCTTTCCCGAGGAAGACGTCCCGCCTCAGGCAGTGACATTCGTGGAAAAGAACCGCGAAGTTTTCAACAGCGACACTCCGCCGGGCCGGCCGAAGCGCTGAGTTGACGGCGGCGCGTTGCGACACAGACAAACCCTCGGGCCATCACTCCGGCCCGGGGGTTTTTGAGTTCATGGAGTGATGTCGGGCGGGAAGACGTCGGGGAGCGGCCCGAAGGTGAGGCAGCTCCCGGAACCATACTCTAATGCCGTGGAACCGGGAGCCGAATCTTGGAAGGATGAAACAATGACGGCGAATGGTCGGTCGACCTCTCGAACCGTCTCCAGCTAAAACGCCACAGAATGGAAAATGTTTCAGGGAATCGTCGAAAGGAATTCAGACAGGAGCGTGGAGACGGCCTCGGGCTGTTCCAGGGAAACCAGATGTCCCGCTTCAGGAACGATGGAGAAGCGTGCACCAGGGATCAGCTGTGCCATGCGCCGAGCGGAGTCGAGCGGGATCATGGTGTCCTCTGCACCAGCGACGATCAGCGTTGGAATGTCGCCCAATTCGGGCAGCATCGAGATGCTGTCGCTACGATCCCGCATCGAGGTGAGAGCGCCGGCGATGCCGGCCACCGGCGACGCCGCCATGAGCCTTCGGACCTGTGCGACGAGTTCCGGTTTCGTCGCAGTGGTCGAGGCACCGAGCATCCTCGGGAGCATGGAGTCTGCGATCGCCCCAGCGCCCTGCTCCCGAACCAGCAGGGCCGCGGCATCACGGCCCCGTCTTGCCTCGGCGCTGTCGGCTTCCGCGCGAGTGCTCATGAGAACGAGGCCGCGAATCCGATGCCGGGCCCGGCGCAGTACCTCGAACGCTACGTACCCGCCCATCGAGAGCCCGCAGAGTACGGCCTGCTCGATGTCCAATGTATCCATCAGCGCTATGAGATCGTCCGCATAGATCGCCATGCTGTAACCCAGATCGGGAGCGTCGGAGAGTCCGAGCCCGCGCAGATCCGGAGCGACGCGTCGGACACCAGCGAGCCGGTCGAGCTGCGGCTCCCAGATCAGACGCGACAATGGATACCCATGGATGAACACGAGGGGAGGGCCTTCGCCCCGTACCTCCGTCGCGATTCCCACACCGTTGACGGTCAGCCGGTGTCCCGCTCCGCGCGATGGCTGCGCCATGAATTGCCCGAAGACTTCGGGAACCGGCACTGGCCGGCCATCCCTGCTCACACACACGAAAACGAATTCCGCGGTAGCGATCAGAACGTCATCACGAACGCGCCGCGCGGTCTGTCGCATCGTAAAGCTGGTACGACCGTGGTGAATGAGAGACTGCTGGAACCGGAGAACATCGCCGGGGAAGGCCGGTGCGTGATAGTCGATGGCGGTCTTCCTTACAGCGGGCCACGCATCCGCGAGGGTGAAGATGTTCATCCCTGGGCCTCGGGCGAGCATTTCCCACCGGGCACGTTCGAAGAGGCTCAGGAAGGCGGCCTGATTGAGATGACCGAAGGCGTCGCACTCATCAGGGTAGACCGTCAGATCGATTTCCGATTGGGCCACAACACCTCCGCGTACTCGCGCGCGCGCTGGAGCAACGCCGGTTCTTCAGGGGGATCAAGAGTCCCGCGAGAATCGAAGGTATGCCAGAAACAGGGGCGACGGAAGGAACCCTGCAGGGCCTCGAGGACCGCGAAAGTCTTGGCGCCGTAAGTCTGATCGACGTGCAGGCCCTGGCGAGCGGCGGCTACTGAGGCTCGCATAGCTGCCGGGGTTGGATGCCCGTACCCTCGACCCAACAACCCCTGAACGACATGCAACGGACCCAGCGGCACCGGCACTGCGAGGCCGTGCCGTGCGAGCAGTCGCCGGGCGCGCCATGCGAGCCAGCCCACAGTCAGCGAGTTAGCCACGACGCGATCGGCAACAACGACCGCGACAACAGGAGTGCGCCACCCGGCAAGGCTCAGCCCGAGCAGGATGCCCGCCGCCGTACCGCCACTGCCGAGCGGGATGACGATGACATCGGGACGCTTGTCATCGCCTGCCTCGATCTGGCCAACGAATTCCAGCGCGGCGTTCACCGATCCGAGCACTCCGACCGCGCTCGCACCGCCTCCGGGAATCCAGGTGGGCACGCCGTGGAGGCGTGCACCGCGCCAGGCTTCGAACAAAGCGAGCGGGAGCGCGGTTCGGGAGCGGGCGAGGGTAACGGTCGCGGTCGCCGCAGTCCGAGCCAGCATACGACCTACGTCATCGGTCCAAGGCTGAGGGAAGAGCGCGACAGCGGCAATTCGCCCCGTCCGGCGGGCCGCGGAAGCCAGGGTCGCGGCGAAGCTCGATCCAAATCCTCCCGCTGTCACGACCACAGGACCCGCATCCGGGAGTAGCCATTCCAGGGCGCGCACCTTGTGTCCGCCGAGTTCATCGCCCGACAGGTCCTCCCGCTTCACACACAATGACTCGAACCCGAGCGCCGCTCCCCATGCGGGGAACCATTCGACCGGGGAGGGAAATCGACCGAGCGCGACATGAGAGATCGAGACCGGAAGGCGGTCGATAAGCGGTAGCGTTGCTTTCAAGGGATTGACGGCCGTCTCGCGCCAGCCATGTTTCGCTCGTACGGTTTCATGTGAAGCGCCGAGTCCTTCCAACAATGACCCGATGACGCCAGCGACTGATTATATCCGCCGTGCACTACGGCCTGCCCAAGTGACCGGCATGGAGTCGGCGATGGGCGCGACAGTTCTTCAGCCCGACGCCGAGTGCAATAGTGTGTCGGCCGAAGCTACGGGAGAAATCGCCAACGGCCTGGAGTCTGTGGGCCGGGCCGGGTGAGATACGCACCTCATTCAGCGGGGCGAAACCGCTGGGGTAAGGACACGTGACCTCCCCGAGCACGGAGTCCGGGGCATCCGCGTTCATCCGGTACATCGATACGCAGGAAGCCTTCGATGAGCTGATGCGCGAGATTGGTGGCGAGCCGCTGCTCGCGGTCGACACCGAGGCGGCCAGTTTCCACCGCTATCTCGATCGCATTTATCTGATTCAGCTCTCGACCCGGGGGCTCACCGCCGTGGTGGATCCGCTTGCCGTCAAGCGGCTCGATTCACTCGGGGCCGTGCTCGCGGATCGCGCCACCGAAATCATTTTCCACGATGCGGATTACGATCTCCGGATTCTCGACCGGGACTACGGATTCCACGCGACGAACCTCTTCGACACACGCATCGCGGCCCAGCTGGTCAACGAACCGGGCATCGGACTGGCGGCGCTGCTGGAGAAATATCTCGGCTTAAAGCTCGACAAACGATTTCAGCGCGCGGACTGGTCGGTGCGTCCATTGCTGCCCGGCATGCTGGAGTACGCGGCCTCCGATACTCGTCACCTTCCCGAACTTCGGGACATCCTGAAGAAGAAACTTGAGGAGGCGGGACGCTGGCACTGGGCCGAAGAAGAATTCCTGGTGCTGGAAAATGTGCGGTGGAATCCTTCGGGGCCTGCAGACCAGGCCTATTTGCGGCTGAAAGGAGCGAAGGCCCTTCGAGGACGTCCGCTGGCGTTGCTGCGCGAGTTGCATGAATGGCGGGAAGACGCAGCGAGAAAGCTCGACCGGGCCCAGTTCCGGGTAATGCACAACGAGGTGCTGATGGCCATCGCTTCCGCCATGCCGACTGACCTTGAGGCGCTGCTCGCCATCAAGGGAATTTCACCGGATGTCGCCAGGCGGCGCGGGCCAGAATTGCTCGCCGCGGTTCGGAGAGGGCTCGACGCTTCGGAAGACACGATTCCGGTCTTCGAGCGTACTCGCCGTCCACCCGCGGATCCGCGCTTTGATGCGGCACTCGAGCGATTGAAGCTCGTACGCAACGCTGTCGCATCTCGCCTCGATCTTCCGCCAGGCCTGGTGTGTCCCAATGGAACCCTGGAGGCGATTGCCCGTGCCGCCCCGCGAAACCTGGACGACCTGGGAAAGCTGTCGGAGCTGCGGCGGTGGCAGATCGAAGTCGCTGGAAGTGAATTACTGCAGGCATTCAAGGGAGGAAATGAGAAGGGCGCGTCGATCGCGCCCTGAAGGCCCCTCCTGAACCTACCCTGAGCATCAGCCGAGGAATGCCCTGACGCGCGGATCCATGCGCTCCGGCGTCCAGAACGGCTCCCAGACAATCTCGACTTCCACGTGACTCACGCCTTCGAGATCTTCGACCGTCCGCTTGACGTCTCCCACGATTTCAGGACCTGAGGGACATCCCGGCGAGGTGAGCGTCATCGCGACGCGAACGTCGCCCGACTCGCCGACGATCACATCATAGATCAAACCGATGTCGATGATGTTGAGATTGAGTTCCGGATCCTTGACCGCGCGCAACGCTTTGCGAACTGCTTCTGGTGTCAGCATGCTGCCTCCCGACGGAATACTATCGTTGGCGCCGGAGGCAGGTCAACCATCCGGTGGTCCCAGCGGGCTCAGCACGCCGCCTTGAGCACGACTGCGCACCCTTGCGGCAGTGCGTTTACCGTGGCGTCGGCAAGACGGGATCGAACTGCGCGGAGTTCTCTGATGGAGTGTCCGACCCGCGGGGAAAAACTGCGATTGGTGAGGAAGACGAGAAAGAGATCCCGCGCAGGATCAATCCAAAGCTGAGTCCCGGTCCATCCCGTGTGGCCGAAGGCATTCGATCCCAGCAAGCGTCCGTAGGCGGTCGGTTCGACGGTGGATGTATCGGGACTGTCCCAGCCGAGGAG
>JBDUEA010000250.1:0-4982 GCA_040002695.1 Gemmatimonadota bacterium
CCTCCGTCCGGCATTCCTCAGGCGCCGTTCAACTTCAAGCTGGCCATCTCCCAGATGGTACAGCGGAACGGCTCGGATCTGCTGCTCAAGGTGGGCCGTCCGCCGACCATCCGGGTCAACGGCGATCTCGCCGGCCTGGACATGGGCCCGCTCAAACCGGAAGATCTCAAACTGCTCGCGGAACAGATCATGACTCCGCGGCAGGTGAAGGAGTTCGCCGAGAAAAAAGAGGCGGACTTCGCCATCGGCGTCCCCGGCGTCGGTCGCTTCCGCACCAATATCTATCAGCAGCGCGGGACCCTCGCCTTTGCCTTCCGGGCGATTCCCTATGAAGTGAAAACCATCCGGGAGTTGCAGTTGCCGGAAGTGCTCGAAGAGATCGCGATCCGGCCCCGTGGACTCGTCCTGGTGACCGGCGTGACGGGCTCCGGCAAGTCGACCAGTCTCGCGGCCATGATCAATCACGTGAATCAGCACCGCCGGGTGAACATCATCACGATCGAGGACCCGATCGAATTCCTGCATCGCGACGTGATGGCGAATATTTCGCAGCGCGAGGTCGGCAGTGATACCCTGACCTTCGGCATGGCGCTCCGGCACGTGCTGCGCCAGGATCCTGATGTCATCCTCATCGGCGAGATCCGCGACATGGAGACGCTGGATACCGCGCTCAAGGCCGCGGATACCGGCCACCTCGTCTTCTCTACCCTGCACACCACGGACGCCACGCAGACGATCAATCGCGTGATTTCGTTTTATCCGCCGCACCAGCATCAGGAGGTGCGGTCGCTCCTCTCCACCGCGCTCCAGGCCGTCGTCTGTCTCCGGCTCGTTCCGAAGAAGGATGGCAAGGGACGGGTCCCGGCGGCGGAGGTGCTGATCAACACGGCGGCCGTGGCCGACAATATCCGCGACATCGAAAAGGCGCTCAACATCCCGGATCTGATCGCGGAAGGCGCGCAGGCGTACGGCATGCAGTCCTTCGACCAGTCGCTCATGCGCTGGTACAAGGAGGGGGTCGTGACCTATGAGAGTGCCCTCTTCTATTCGAGCAACCCCAGCGAATTCGCGCTTCGCGCCTCGGGCATCAGCTCCGCCTCCGATCGCACGTTCAGCGAAATCGCCACGACGCCGGGCGCGAACGCGTCCCGGGACTTCACACCCTGATGTTCAAGAAGGTCCTGATCGCCAACCGCGGGGAGATCGCCCTGCGGGTCATCCGCGCATGCCGCGAGCTTGGCATCCAGACGGTCGCCGTCTACAGCGAAGCGGACCGCGAGTCCCTGCATGTGCGCTTCGCGGACGATGATGTCTGCATAGGTCCACCGCCGAGCCGCTCGTCGTATCTCAAGATCCCCCACCTGATCGCCGCCGCCGAAATCACCGGTGCGGACGCCATTCATCCGGGCTACGGATTTCTCGCCGAGAATGCGGAGTTCGCGGAGACGTGCAAGGCGTCGAATATCACCTTCATCGGCCCCTCCGGCGAACAGATCCGGCAGATGGGTGACAAGGCGACCGCCAAGCGGCTCGCCAAGGAAGCAGGAGTGCCTACGGTGCCCGGGACGCCCGGAACCATCAGCGATCTCGACGAAGCGTTGCGCTGCGGAAACGAGATCGGATTTCCGGTCATCATCAAGGCCACCGCCGGGGGCGGCGGCAAAGGCATGCGGATCGCGCACGACCCCGAGCAATTTGCCCAGGTCTTTTCTCTCGCCCAGAACGAGGCGCTCTCGGCCTTCGGAAACGGCGAGGTCTACGTCGAGAAGTATCTTGCCCGCCCGCGGCACGTCGAGATCCAGGTCATGGGCGATACCCACGGCACGGTGGTGCATCTCGGGGAACGCGACTGCTCGGTGCAGCGGCGACACCAGAAGCTGATCGAGGAGAGCCCGAGCCCTGCGCTCACGCCCGAGCTCCGCGCACGGATGGGTGAGGCGGCGGTGCTGCTCGCCTCCCGGATCGGGTACGTCGGCGCGGGCACCATCGAGTTCCTGCTGGATGAGGACGGCAGTTTCTATTTCATGGAGATGAACACGCGGATCCAGGTCGAGCACCCGGTCACCGAGATGGTGACGAGCTTCGATCTCGTGAAGGAGCAGATTCGCGTCGCTGCCGGGGACAAGGTGAGCTTCCGTGGCAATGGCTCGCACCTGCGTGGTCATGCGATCGAGTGCCGCATCAACGCCGAAGACCCCTATCGCAACTTCCAGCCGAGCCCGGGGCTCATCACCGCGTATCATCCGCCGGGAGGCCCGGGCGTCCGTCTCGATACCCACGTTTATGCCGGCTACACCGTGCCGCCGTACTACGACTCACTGCTCGCCAAGGTGATCGTGCATGGAAACGACCGGGAGGAGGCGCTGACCCGCATGGGTCAGGCGCTCGATAGCTTCATTCTCGAAGGGGTGAGTACCACCATTCCCTTTCTTTCCCGCATCATCCGTCACCCCGAGTTCGTCGCCGGCCGGGTGGACACCAAGTTCCTGGAGCGCCATCCGGAGCTGCTTCGGCCGGAAGCATGAGACTCGATGTCTGGTTCAGCCCGCTGGGTCTGACCCCCGGCGAGGTGCAGGGCAGGACGGTCCTGGTCATCGACATCCTCCGCGCAGGCACCGCGATGTGCGCCGCACTCCACAACGGAGCTCGCGCCGTGCTGCCGGTCGCCTCCACCGAAGAAGCGCTTCGACTGGCTCAGACCCTCGGTACGGCCGACGTGCTGCTGGCCGGTGAGCGCAACTGTCTCCGCATCGATGGATTCGCGCTCGGCAACAGTCCGCTGGAAATGACTCCCGAGATCGTCCGCAACAAGAACATCATCATGACCACCACGAACGGCACGCCGGCACTGATCGCGACCCAGGGCGCGCAGGCCGTGTACCCGGCCGTCGCCGCCAATCTCACTCGCGCGGGTCGGCGGGCGGCGGAAGTGTGGGAACGGGATCATGACCTGCTGATCCTCTGCGCGGGTCGCGAGAATCGTTTCTCGCTCGACGACGCGTACTGCGCCGGCAGGCTCGCCGTCGAGGCGCTCGGTGGGCACAAGCGGCGAAAGGGGCTGAACGACGCGGCGCTGGCCTCGCTCGATCTGGTTCGGCGGTATGGCACCCGTTTCGAGCGGCCACTCCGCTTCAGCAGTGGAGGCCAGCGCCTGGAATCCCTCGGTTTTGGCGCAGATATCGAAGAATCGTCGCGCGTCGATGCGTATCCCGCCTTGCTCACCTACCACGAGCGCCGCGTCATAGCGAGCCCGGTCACACCATGACCGAAGAACCTCGCCGACACCTCGGAGCGATCGCTGCGCTCGTCGCCGGAGCGTTCGTCGGATTGACGCTGCTTCCCGTGCCGATCACCGGGCCCATCGGCCACGGCCTCGGCCGCATGCTCTGGCAGGGACTGGGAATCGGTGCACTCGGACTCCCCCTCCTGGGCCTCGGCCTCGGTCTCGCGGGGTTTGACCGACTCCCGCAGCTGGACATGAAGCGCGCGGGAATTCTCGTCGGCGGCCTCAGCGTTCTTATCCCGTTTATCATCGGAATCATTGCTCGGGTTGGAGCCGACGCCTTTCTTCCGCCGCTCGAGGAGTGGCACTGGTCGGCTCGGCTGACGGGACTCATCCCCGGATTCTTCTCGCGCGTGGTTTACGACGGTATCGGATTCGCTGGCGGACTGCTGCTGGGGTTCCTCTCACTCTCCGCGCTCACGCTGGCGACGCTCGCCTGGCATCCGCTGCGGCGGCTGGAAAAGCAGGCACTCTCCGCGCGCGACGGAGACACGGCCGGGATTCCGTTCCGGGAGCACTCGGCCGTGGCACCGCCGCCGATTCCGGCGCCGGAGGATGATGACGATGTCGCGCCGGTCAAGCCTGCCGCGAAACGGGAAAAGCGCGCGAAGAAAATCGCTGGTGCGCCGGGACTCCCGCTGGGAGATCCGGCGGATGAGGAGGAGCTGCCGCCGATCGAGATCCTGACACCGCCGCCGCGACATGACGTCGATGCGGGCGAGGCGCAACTCGATCGACTGGGACAGGTGCTGCTCGATACATTGCGCACCTTCAAGGTCGAGGGAAGCATCGCGGGTCGAACCACCGGTCCCGTCGTCACTCAGTTCGAGGTCGTGCCGGCTCCGGGCGTAAAGGTCGGGCGGATCGCGGCCCTCGCCGACGACATGGCGATCACGATGCGCGCGCAATCGATCCGCGTGGCACCGATTCCGGGCAAAGGCGCCGTCGGGGTCGAGATTCCGAACCCGGTCGCCCGGATGGTGACTCTCCGTGAGCTGATCGAATCACCGGAATGGGATACGTCTCGCGCTACCCTGCCGATCGCACTGGGCCGGGATCTCGAGGGAAAGCCGGTGGTGGCCGACCTCGCGAAGATGCCGCACCTGCTGATCGCCGGTGCCACGGGATCGGGCAAGTCGGTCGCCATCAACACGATCGTCTCCAGCCTGGTGTACCGCTACACGCCGAAACATCTTCGGCTCCTGATGATCGACCCGAAGATGGTCGAACTATCGATGTACAATGCGCTGCCACACCTTCGGCACAAAGTCGTCACCAACAATCATGATGCGGCGTCGGTGCTCAAATGGGCCGTGATCGAGATGAATCGCCGCTATGAGCTGCTGCACGCGAATGGCGCGCGTAACCTGGCAGACTTCAACCGGAAGGTCGAAGAAGGGAAGCCGCTGCGGCATCCGGAGCGTCCGAAGCCCACGCTCACGTCCATCGCCGCCGAGGCGGTGGACACTCCTCCAGAGCCACCGGCGGAGGAGGTGTACACGGATGGACTGCTGCCGTTCATCGTCATGATCGTGGACGAGCTGGCGGATCTCATGATGACGGTGCAGGGAGAAGTGGAAACTCCACTGGCGCTGCTCGCACAGAAGGCCCGCGCCATCGGCATCCACCTGATTCTCGCCACGCAGCGCCCCTCGGTGAACGTGATCACCGGGCTCATCAAGGCCAATTTTCCGAGCCG
>JBDUEA010000251.1:0-4938 GCA_040002695.1 Gemmatimonadota bacterium
CCGACATGAGGCGCGTCGCCGGCTTGCCGCAGACCGGGCACTTGGCGCGGGGCTTGTCGGACATCTTCTGGAATTTTTCAAACTCGTGACCTACGGGGCAACGATACTCGTACGTCGGCATCTCAGACTCGCGGTAAAGAGAACTGGCGCAATATTTTAGCCGTATAAGAGGGGGGATACAAGGCGGGCTCGTCCAGCTCCAAAAAAAAGCAGGCACCACAGGGGCACAGAGAGTGGCAGTATAGCGGGAACGTCCGCTGAGGAGAGTCATCGAAGACTTATCAACACGAAGGCACGAAGGACTTGAAGGATTCGCTACTCGCCTGCGGAGTGCGCTCGGAGCAGGGTTTTTCATCGTCGGTTGATTCGTAGAGTCCCTCACGAGCGTGGATCTGGATTGGGCCGCCTTCCGGGCGAATTGGGATGAAATCAAATTATTGGACTTACCTACCCGTTTACGACCCGATTGATGCCGACTCTCAGTACTTCGACATTGAAATTCAGTACGAGCCCAAGCCAAAGGTGTTGAAGGCGGAGATAGGTGAGCATCTGGGCGCGATGGATCGGCAGGATTGCCGCGATGGCTTTTACCTCCACGACTACGAGCCCGGCCACGAGCAGGTCCATCCGGTACCCACAGTCCAGGCGCTGACCGCGATATATCAACGGCACCCGCACCTGTCGGGCGACGGGGAGCTTCTCGGACCTGAGTTCATGAAACAGGCAGAATTCATAGGAGGACTCGAGCAACCCCGGTCCAAGTTCGCGGTGGACACGGATGGCCGCTCCGAGCACGCGTGATGAAAGTCCCTCGCACAGATCCTTCGTGTCCTTCGTGCCTTCGTGTTCCATCGCAGTAACTCCGGAAGCAGTCGCGTGTCGGACAGTGGACACTGCAGCCGAAGTATCAACGAAGTCTCAACTCAGCCCGCCTATCCTTCCTTTATTTTCCGGATGGCCCGCCTCACCGCCACCAGCACGTCACCCGATCCGCTCTTGAGGTGCCGGGTCAGCGCCGGGAGGGATTTCTTTGCTTTCTTCCCCATGCCCCCGAGCGCATCCGCGACGGCGATCATCGACTCCCGGCCTCCTTCGAGTTCGTCAGTGGTCTCAAGAACCTTGATGAGCGCGGGCACGGCCTTTTCCGCGTCTGGGCCGAGCAGCCGGAGTGCGCGAGCGGACTCCGCGCGTACTGCAGGTGTGCTGGACCGCACGGCAACGGCCAGTGCCGGAACCGCGTCGCGACCGACGCCCGCCAGCGCGTCGGCGGCAATCGCCCGGAGCGAATCATCGCCGTCGTTGAGCACGTCGATCATTTCCGGAACGAAAGCCTTCGCGGGACTGCCGAGTCGGCCGAGGGCGAAGACCAGCTGTTCGACCCTGACCCGCTCGCCCGGCGATGAGAAACCAGGGTCCAGCCGCACTTCGGCCTGCAGGGCATGCCCGAGCTGCTTCACGGAGCCCTTCGCATCGGGACCGAGGCGCCCCAGCGCCCACGCCGCAGAGGCGCGGACCCAGAGTGAGTCATCCGCCAGGAGAGTTGCGAGGGCCGGAACCGATTTGCCCGCATCCGATCTGATAGTCCCGATCGCCTCCGCCACATTCGCGCGGACCCATGCATCCCGGCTCCGAAGCGCTGGGAGCAGCAGAGGCACGGAACCGGGAGCAACCGTTTCAAGTGCGCGACGAGCGGCCAGCTGGTTCGGTCTCACATCCTCGGCGAGGCTCTGCAGCAGCGCGGGGATCGACTCCCGAGCGTCGGGCCCGATGCGCGCGAGTGCCTCGAGCGCCCAGTATCGCACTTCTATGTTCTCATCGCGCGTTGCCCGGATGAGCGCCGGGACTGCCGCGCGCGCCGCCGGACCGATGATCGCGATCGCCTTGACGGCATCGCGCCGGTTCTCGGGGATATAATTGGTGGACTGGAGGACCCACTCGCTGAGGGGCTTGCCGCGCGCGTACGCGTCGCGTGAGTCGGTGAGGGTTCCCTGCGCGCGAACCGTGGGCGCGGACAGGAAGGACAGAAATCCCGTCACGAGGCCGAGGTATAGTGCGCGCGATCTGGCTGTGAAGATGCAATTGTGGGATGTCGCGATGGTCGGCGACAGGGTGGACGGACGCATCATCGGAAGCACTCCCGAGAGGTTTGCCCGTCCCTGGGCAGGTCTGATTGTCTGCGAGAATGTATCCGTGAAGCAGCGCGGCCGCTATCCTCGAAACCGCCTTCTCCGCCTTCTCCGCCTTCTCCGCCTTCTCCGCCTTCTCCGCCTTCTCCGCCCACTCCCTCGCCGCCCATTTTATCATGTCCGCCTATCTCCCCCTGTACTCCCCCCAGCTGGCGCGTAGCGTGTCGCTGATTTCACCCAGCGTCGCCCGGACGCGAACAGCATCGAGTATGGGCGGCATCAGTTGATCGGTGCCCGACGCGGCCTGGCCGAGGGCCTCGAGCGCCGTCCGGACCGTTTCGAAGTCTCGCTTCCGCTTGACGTCCGCGAGCCGTGCTCGCTGCCGCTCCGCCAGCGCGGAATAGTCCGGACGCTCGATCACCGGTGGCGGAGAATCATCGGTGAATCGATTGACCCCAACCACGGTGACCGCACCGGATTCCTGCGCCTGCTGCAGCGTCCAGGCGCTTCGCGCGATGGCCTCCTGGAAGAAGCCGTTCTCGATGGCCTGGGCCGCGCCACCGAGCGCGTCGACCTCCTCGATCAGTGCGCGCGCCTCCGACTCGATCCGATCGGTCAGCGCCTCCACGTAGTAGCTGCCCGCCAGCGGATCCACCGTGACCGAGAGCCCGCTCTCGTAACCGAGGATCTGCTGAGTGCGTAACGCAAGCGTGGCGGACTCCGCAGTGGGTAGCGCCAGCGCCTCGTCGTATCCATTCGTGTGGAGCGACTGCGTCCCACCCAGCGCGGCTGCGAGCGCCTGTACCGTCACCCGAACAATGTTGTTGAGCGGCTGCTGGGCCTGCAGCGTGACACCGCCGGTCTGGGTGTGAAACCTGAGCCGCGAGGTCTGTTCATCCGCCCCGAAACGCTCGACCGAGAGCCGGGCCCAGAGCCGGCGTGCGGCGCGGAACTTCGCCGCTTCCTCGAACAGGTCGTTGTGGGAGGCAAAGAAGAACGAGAGTCGGGGGCCGAAGCGATTGATGTCGACGCCTGCTGCCACCGCATGACGGACGTACTCGAGCGCGTTGGCGAGCGTGAAGCCGACTTCCTGAACGGCAGTGGCCCCGGCCTCGCGCATGTGGTAGCCGCTGATGGAAATCGGATTGAAGCTCATGCCTTCGTCGGCCACGAACCGGAAGATGTCGGTGACGAGACGCAGCGAGGGCGTCGCCGGGTAGATGTAGGTTCCGCGAGCGACATATTCCTTGAGCACGTCGTTCTGCACCGTGCCGGACAGCTTGGTCCGCGGCACACCGCTTTCTTCGCCGACCACGATGTACATCGAGAGCAGGATGGCGGCCGTCGCGTTGATCGTCATCGACGTCGAGACCCGGTCGAGCGGAATCTCGCGAAAAAGATCCGCCAGGTCCTCGACCGTATCGATTGCGACGCCAACGCGTCCAACCTCCCCTTCGGCCATCGGGTGATCGGAATCGTAACCCATCTGGGTGGGGAGATCGAACGCGGTCGAAAGTCCGCTCTGCCCCGCGGCCAGGAGGTGACGGAAGCGGCGGTTGGTCTCCTCTGCGGTGCCGAATCCGGCATACTGCCGCATGGTCCAGAGCCGGTCCGTGTACATCCGCGGATAAACGCCCCGCGTGAAAGGCGGCTGCCCCGGGGCGCCGAGGTCTCGCGCGGGATCGCCGGTCCAGTCGGCGGGACCGTACACCGTTTTCGAATCCGGTGGAGTCATCGATCGCGGAGAGTGAGGGCGCGAGCGCCGGTGGGCCGGGGAGAACGGAACGGGAGGACGGCCGCCCTCACATTCTGCGGAGAACGTCGGCCACGTAGCCCACGTCTTCCCGAGAGCCGATCACGAGCGGCACGCGCTGGTGCAGCTGCTCGGGCATGATGTCCAGAATGCGGTTCATGCCGTCGGTGGCGGAGCCTTCCGCCTGTTCTGCGATGAAGGCCATCGGCGATGCTTCATACATCAGGCGGAGCTTGCCGCCCGGATTCCGGCTGTCGGCGGGATACATGAAGATTCCGCCGGCGATGAGATTGCGATGAAAGTCCGAGACCAGCGAACCGATGTATCGGCTGTTCTTGCCCTTGATCTCGTCGGGGCGGTCGCCGTGGAATCCGCGCACCGCCACCTGAATCGGCCGAGACCAGCGCGCGAAATTGCTCTCGTTCACGCTGTAATACCTGCCGACGCGGGGTGTGGTGATCTTGGGACGGCAGAGCAGGAATTCGCCGATCGTCGGATCGAGCGTGAAGCCGTGGACTCCCTGCCCTGTCGTGTAGACGAGCATGGTGCTGGAGCCGTAGAGCACGTATCCGGCGGCGATCTGTTTGCACCCCGGCTGCAGCACATCGGCCACGGTCCCTCGACCCTCGAGACTCAGACGACGATAGATGCTGAAGATGGTGCCGACGGGGCCGTTCACGTCGATATTCGAGGAGCCGTCGAGCGGATCGTAGAGCACGGCGTACTTGCCGGCGGGATATTCCGCCGGCACGGGGATGATGTCCTCGTCTTCTTCCGAGGCCATGATGCAGACGCGGCCAGTGTGGTTGAGCGCGTTCTTGATGGTTTCGTTCGCGAAGATGTCGAGCTTCTGCTGTTCTTCACCCTGGATGTTATCGGAGCCCGCGCTTCCGAGGATGTTGACCAGACCCGCGCGCCGGATCGAAGCGGCGATGATCTTGGCGGCCAGCGCAATGTCGTAGAGGAGATTGGAAAGCTCGCCTGTCGCTTCCGGGTAACGATCTTCCTGGTCGACGATGAAGCGTTCGATGGTGGTCACAGACGAAGAAGGCAGCACCA
>JBDUEA010000252.1:0-4880 GCA_040002695.1 Gemmatimonadota bacterium
CTAGTACCGCCTCCCCCGCCTCCGCTCCAGCACCACGTCGAACGAGGCCAGCAGGCTGAACAGGTTCTTGCCGCGGATGGAATGAGTGGGCACGATGCCGTCGTGTGAGGTGGCACCCGTCACGACCGGGATGCCGACGAAGTTATCCCGGGCTTCGAACCGCACCTGGTAACCGTGCCCGGCCGCAAAGGTGAGTCCCGCACCGAACGAGGTGTACCAGGTCACGCGTTTGGGCTTGGGATCCGAGAAGATGATCTTGTCGACGTTGTCGTTCACGTTGGGATCGAAGAAACTGCCGATCATGCGGACGGTGCTCTGCTGGCTGATCGAAAGCCCCAGGTTACCGCGGAAATACGGAGAGACCCGCTTGTGGCTGCCGGTCCGGTAGATCAGGCCGGTCGACACCGCGACGGCCGTGGCACTCTTCTGGGATCCCTGAATGCTGGTGCAGACGGCCGCGTTCTCAGCCGAACCCGACGAGAAGCGCAAGCGGCACGCGTCCTCGGTGCCGAGTCCGATGAGAAAGGCCTCGCCGGTGTAGCCGATGTGATCGTTGGGAAAATAGGTCCCCGAGAACACGATGCCCCAGGCTGGCCGGATCCGGCGGCCCAGGTCGAAGGTGTCGACCGTCGAGAGTCCCTGAAAGACCGGCTGCCCCGGAATCGACCATAGATCAGCCCCGGTGACGATGCCGGTGCCGACGCTGAGAATGAGGCGAGCCTGGTCGGCGGTCTGCGCCGAGAGCGGCCGGACGGCCGCGAAGAACAACAGTGCAGCGATGGGGCGGACGCGCATCAAACCCCCGCGAATTGATAATGGTCGACCATCAGGCAACGGTTCATCACGACGGGAATTCCCTCCTGCTCCAGGCGTGCGGCGGCAACTTCATCCTGCACTCCGACCTGAAGCCACACGAGACGGGGATGGATCGCGATGCAGTCATCCACCAGTCCGGCAATCGCCTCGGAGCGGCGAAAGACGTTTACGATATCAATGGCGCCCGTCGCTCCCGCGAGCCGCAGATCAGAATACGCCGGCCTGCCGAGGACCTGTGAGACGCCCGGCCGCACCGGAATGATCTCGTAACCCACCTGCTGCAGGTACGAAGCGACCTCGTGACTCGGTCGGGCGGGATTGGGGCTCAATCCCACCACGGCAATCCGTCTGGCGGAGCGGACAATCGCCGCGATCTCGTCCTCGGAATGCGTGGACCCTCTCACGCGGCGGGCGTCCCGTGGTATTGCGGGTTCCCGCTTACCGCGCGGCCCACCAGCGTCATGCCCGAGCGCCGAGCGATTTCCACGGCCAGCGTCGAGGGTACCGACGGCGTCGCGACGAACACCAGTCCGGCGCGCGCCGCCTTGAACGCGAGCTCCGCCGAAATCCTCCCGGTCACCAGCAGTCCGAGTCCCGGTGCGGGCCGTCGCGCGAGCAATGCCGCGCCCAGCACCTTGTCCACCGCGTTGTGCCGCCCGATGTCCTCGGCGTGGTAGAGAAGCGCCTTCGAAACAGCCTCGGAAGGACCCGCTGCGAGTGCGAGGTCAACGAGAGCCGCGGCGTGAATGCCACCCGTGTCCCGGTAGCGTTCACCGCGATTGAATAGCGTCTTGAACAGCCCTCGCATCCGTTCCAGATCGGGAGGAGCACCGCGCGGTGGCTGCGTGATGATCGTGACAGGGTCCGCTAAAAAGGTAGAGACGGCCCCGCACCCCGAGGCCAACACAGGACGACGGCGCTCGTCGGTCACGGCTGCCACGCTCGCGGGGTCGATGTCGGCCCAGAAACCGAGGTCAGTGGCGCAGGGGCGGAGCCGCAGCTCCTCGATGGTCTCGATGTAGCCCTCGCTGTAGAGCCAGCCGATGGCCAGTTCCTCGAGCTGATCGGGTGTACACATCCACGTCACGGCCGGGCGGCCGTTGACCTCGAGCCAGACCGGGACTTCTTCGACCGCGGCCTGCTCGGACATCTCACCGCCGCGCTTCGTCGGCCGGGAGAGCTCAGGCGTCTCCGGTGCAGTCGGCATGTAGAGTGGAATCCTCCTGCACGCGGACCCGTTCGAGCCGGGTGCCCGCGGGAAGTCGCGCCGCAATTCTGGGGAAGAGATACTGCGCCACCGCTTCGCCGGTCGGAATACTCCGGCCGTACGCAAAGGCGGGAACGTCGAGATTGAAATGCCGGCCATGGAAAGGCGTCACGATCTCATCCGCAAGAATCTGATCGAGCAGGCCGAGGTCGATGATCATACCCGTCGAGGTATCCACCGGTCCGGCAACCGTGACGCCGCACTGGTAGTCATGCGCATGTCCCGGAGCTTCCGCGCAGGCGCCGAAGGTCGTGCGGTTCCGTTCCTCGCTCCAGTCCGGACGGAAGTAGCGGTGCCGCGCCGAAAATTTCACCGTTCGTGTCAGACTCACCGCCATCGATACACGCCCCGTCAGAAGCTGACCGCGTAACCCAGCCCGGCCATGAGCTGGCCGCCGCCGGTCCACTGCTGGAGTCTGCCGTCCTGGATGACGGCGTTCGACGCCGGCGCGATTGCCGGCTGCTTGGTCGGCTCGTTGGCGTACGCGGCGGGATACTTGAGCTTCCACCAGGTATGCCGCGCTTCGAGCCGCAGATGCAGCCGGTCGGTGACGAAGAAGCGCACCCCGACATTCGGCGCGATGTAGAGCCGGTTGCCGAACTTGTAGCCGCTCGTGTCCGCGGGGGTGGCGCTCGCAAAGGCGAGCCCGAAGCCGCTGCCGAAATAGGGCGCGAGATGATTCCAGGTCTTTCCGCCCGTCAGATTCCACTGCACCGAGAGGTCGAGCATCGTGACCTTCTGGGTGACCGGACCCTTCACCCGGTTGGCGACGCTGTCGAAGGCGTCCACGATCAGCCGCTTGAAATTACCCTGGCTGATCGACACGCCAATCTGCAGGGGGGTGCTCAGGCGGATGTCGTAGCGGATGCCGTAGGTGTGCGAGTCGTGGGGGCCGATCCCCAGCTTGCCGCCGCTCCCGCCGAACGTGCCGGCGATGAACGAGAGCGACTGCCCGTGCAGGATCTCGCGGTAAGGCGTGCTGGTCGGCGCGTGACCGACCTGTGCCTCGGCGGATGCGAGCGGAGCGAACAGCAGCGAAGCGATGAACAGTCGAGACGTGATTCGCATGAGTTCCCGGGTAAACGTCGCCGGCGAGAGGCCGGAAGCGAGCGGACGGTGTGGCCCGCAGTTCAATCGAGCAGACGCAGGTCGCGTCCGGTCATCTCGGTGGGCGGCTCGATGCCGAGGAGCCGGAGCACGGTCGGTCCGACATCGCGGAGCGAGCCGCCGGAACGGAGTGCCGTGGCGTCCGCGTTCACCGCGACGAACGGCACCGGGTTCGTGGTGTGCGCGGTGTGAGCCCCACCGGTTTCCGGGTCGATCATCAGCTCGCAGTTGCCGTGATCGGCGGTGATGAGCAGCGTGGCGCCTGCTTCTTCCGCACTGGTGACGATCCGGGCCAGGCTTGCATCCACGACTTCCACAGCGCGGAGCACCGCCGGGATGACGCCCGTGTGGCCGACCATGTCGGCGTTCGCGAAGTTGCAGAGGAGAAAGTCGTGCGCCTTGTCGTGGAGCGCCTTGCAGAGGGTGTCCGTGATTCCGGCGGCGCTCATTTCAGGGGCGAGGTCGTACGTCGCCACTTTCTGGGACGCAACCAGGCAGCGTTCTTCGCCAGGATACGGCGGCTCATAGCCGCCATTGAAAAAATAGGTCACGTGCGGATACTTCTCGGTCTCCGCTGTCCGGAGCTGCGTGCGACCCTGATCCGCCAGTACCTCCGCCACGATCTTCGCGAGCGTGAAGGGCGGATAGGCCTGGGGAACCGGAAAGGTGCGATCGTACTGCGTCATCGTGACCATGCTCAGCTTCGGCCGGTCGGGCACCGGAAAGCCATCGAACCCATCGATCATCAGGGCCCGGACGATCTGGCGCATCCGGTCGCTTCGATAGTTGAAGCAGAGCACGCCGTCGCCGTGTCGAAGCAGAGCGACCGGCGCGCCGTCCCGCTGCAGAATGATCGGCTTGATGAATTCGTCGGTCTGTCCCCGCTCATACGCCCCGCGAATGGCCTCGACCGGATCGGTGGCCGGCAACCCGATGCCATGCACCATCGCGTCATAGGCGATCTTCGTGCGCTCCCACCGCTGATCGCGGTCCATCGCGAAGTAGCGGCCGGTGAGCGTCGCGATCACGGCTCGGCCCGGAGCGATGCGTTCGATGTCGGCCTGCAGTTTCCGGACGACGGTATCGGCAATAGTCGGAAGCGTATCGCGGCCGTCGAGGAATCCGTGGATCGCGATGCGCGGCACCTCCAGCCGGACACCGAGCTCGATGCACGCGAGGAGGTGTTCGTCGATGGCATGGACGCCGCCTGGACCCAGCAGCCCCACAAGGTGGAGCGTCCTGCCATTGGCTTTGAGTGATTTTCCCAGCGCCTGAAGCGGAGCGAGGCCGAAAAATTCACCACAACGGATACTCTGGGAAATCCGGACCAGGTCCTGCGGCACGACCCTGCCGGCACCGAGATTCAGATGACCCACTTCGCTGTTGCCCATCTGGCCTTCGGGCAGCCCGACGGCGAGTCCACTGGCCGCGAGCAGTGTGCGGGGCGAGCGCTCCCAGAGACGATGCCAGACCGGCGTCTGCCCCATTTCGATCGCGTTTCCTTCGCGTGCCTCGCGGTATCCCCAACCGTCGAGCACCACGAGGACCACGGGGCCGCCGGAGCGCCGTCCGTTTGACATGTCTCTCCATCGTTTCTACAATGCGACACCGTGAGTTACGCGCCGCAATCTAGTCCCGCCCTCCGTCGGCTACCAGCCTGTCTGGCGCTGTTCTGGATCGTGTTCGCCGC
>JBDUEA010000253.1:0-4850 GCA_040002695.1 Gemmatimonadota bacterium
GGATCGGGATCGGGTATTGCCAGACGCCGCTGGACGTGGCGCGGGTATCGGATGCGGTGTCGATCAACGTCGCGGCGAATAGCGAGACGAAGAATCTGGTGGACGCGGCCTTTCTCGCGGCGATGAAGCCGGGCGCCTATCTGATCAACACCTCGCGCGGCTCGGTGGTGGATGAAACTGCGCTGATCGCCGCGGTACGGGAGCGCGGCATCCGGGCCGGCCTGGACGTTGCGATGAACGAGCCCGCCACGAGCGTCGGCACGTTCGACAGCGCCTTGATGAAGGAGCCGGGCGTCTTTGGCACGCATCACGTTGGTGCCTCGACAGACCAGGCGCAGGTCGCAATCGCCGAGGAGGTGATTCGAATCGTCGAGACGTTCCAGGAAACCGGCGATGTGCCGAACTGCGTGAACCGCCTGGCGAAGAGCTCTGCGAGCCATGTACTCTCGATCCGCCACCAGAACCGCCCCGGCGTCCTTGCATACGTGTTCAGCGTGCTGGCCCAGCACCAGATCAATGTCGAAGAGGTCGAGAACATCATCTATCATGGGGCGCAGGCCACCTGCGCCCGCATCCACCTCGACCTTGCACCTGACCGGGCGGCGCTGGATACGATCAAGGCCGGGAACGAGCACATTATTTCCGTGGATCTCGCGGCAATAGAGTAGGTTCTAGGTGGTAGGTCGTAGGGGTCGGGTGTTTGCCTCTGGCGTTGTCGCCAAGTCTCTCATCCTTTCCCCCTCACCCAAGCCCTACCACCTGTCACCTACTACCTGACACCTAACCCCTACCACCTACCACCTACCATCATGCCTTCCAACCGCATTCACAACTTCGGCGCCGGGCCCGCTGCACTTCCCGAGGCCGTCCTCAAGCAGGCACAGAAGGACATCTGGAACATCGCCGATAGCGGCATCGGGATCATGGAGCACAGCCACCGCGGCAAGGTCTTCGACCGCGTCATCACCGAAGCCGAGCAGGCGTGTCGCGACCTCGCAGGCATTCCGAACAATTATCGGGTGCTGTTCCTGCAAGGCGGCGCGTCGCTCCAGTTCTCGATGGTGCCGATGAACCTGCTGCCGAAGGACCGCACCGCGGATTATCTCGTCACGGGGGTCTGGTCCGAGAAGGCGGTGAAGGAGGCGCAGCTATTCGGAGGCGTCCATGAGGCCGCCACCGGCAAGGCGAGCAAGTTCGCGAAACTGCCCACGGCAGGAGAGATCAAATACTCCGCGAATCCGGTGTACGTGCATCTCACGACGAACAACACCATCTACGGGACTCAGTGGAAAGCGGAGCCTGCTGTGCCCGCCGGTGTTCCGCTGATCGCCGATACGTCGAGTGACATGTACAGCCGCCCCATCGACATCTCGAAGTACGGGCTCATCTACGCGGGCGCGCAGAAGAACCTTGGCCCGTCGGGCGTGGTACTCGTGATCATCCGGGACGACCTGGTCGAGCGTGCGCCGAAGAATCTTCCCACGATGCTGCAGTATCGGACGTATGTCGCGGAGAAGTCGCTCTACAATACACCGCCGGCGTTCGGCATCTACGTCATGGGTGAAGTCTTCAAGTGGATCGCCTCGGAAGGCGGGCTCCGCGGAATGGCGGAACGGAATGAGGCCAAGGCAAAAGTGCTGTACGATTTCCTGGAGCAGAGCGCCATGTTCAAGGCCCAGGTGGATTCTGGCAGCCGCTCACTGATGAACGTTTGTTTCCGGACCGCGAGCGAGGATCTGGATTCAAAGTTCGTGAGCGAGGCGTCGAAGAAGGGCTACGAAGGGCTCAAGGGTCACCGCTCCGCCGGCGGCATGCGGGCCAGCATCTACAACGCGTGCAGCAAAGAGTCGGTTGAAGCGCTGGTGGGGTTCATGAAGGAATTCGAGAAGGGAAACAAATAGGAGGTAAGCGGTGAGAGGTAAGGGGTGAGCGGGAGAACAACGCAAGATCTCACCCCTGAGCTTTCAACGCTCACCGCTAGTTAGTCACCGCAGGTCAATCTTTCCGATTCTCCCCGTTCCGCTCAGTGCGAGCCAGATCCGGCCGCGCGCCGCATCCACCGCGATATTCCTTACGACACAACCCGGCGTGGGGATGGCAAGCGTCTCCATCTTCGTGGTCGCGGGATCAAACATCACCATCAGGCTGCTGTTGGACTCGTTGTACCACACCTTACCGTCCGGTGCGATCGCGATGCCATAGGGCCCTGCATTGGCGCTCGGGGACTTCCACTCATGCACGTCGCCGGTCTTCGGATCGAGTGCACCCAGATATCCCCGCGCAAAATCGGTGTAGTAGACGGTGCCATTGGCCGCGACCGCCAGGCGACGCGGACGCGCGCCGGGATCGGGCAGAGGAAACTCCGTCATGACGCCGGAGCCCGGATCCACGTGGCCGAGCTTGTTGGTGCCGAGCATGGCGATCCAGATGGAGCCGTCGGAGGCGGAGACCATGCCGTATGGAATTGAACGCGGAGTGGGTGCCGTAAAGACATCGGTCTTGCCGGTCAGGGGGTCGAGTCGTCCATAGCTGTTGTTGTTCGCATCCGTAAACCAGATCTTCCCGTCGAGGAAGAGCGGCGTGTGCGGATTGCGGGCGGCAGCGGGAAGGGGAAATTCGGTAATCGTCCCCGTTTTCGGATCGAGGCGTCCGAGCAGGCTCCGCGCCTGCCCCGTGTACCAGATCGCTCCATCCGGAGCGACGATGAGACCGTGCGGCCCCGAACCCGGTGTGGGAGTCGGATAATCAGTGAGCTTTCCGGTCTCCGGATCCAGGCGTCCGATGAAGCTGTTGCTCTGGTCTGTGTACCAGACGATTCCATCCGGCCCGACGGCTGGGTCGTGCGGGAACGCGTTCGCGCGTGGAATGAGGTATTCGGTGATCGCTGGAGATGCTGGACGGTGAGCGCGGGCCCGCGGACTCGTACCGGCCGCCAGCAGCGTGGCAGCGGCAAACAGTGGCTGGTAAGAGAGGAGGCGCATCATCACCTCGGGCGGGTGTGAGGATCGAACGGATAGCCGGGCTGGAAATCTGACGGCGGTCAGTGCTGCTGACGGTTGATTTCCCGGAGCGGTTTCATGATTCCATTCTGACAACGAACCAACGATATGTCAGGAAATTTAGCGCCGCCTCTTGACGGTCGCGTGCTGACGGCCTAATGTGCGCGTGCGCGGTGATTTTCCCGACTTGATGGGCCGCGCACCGGAGCAATCCGGCTCACCATCTAAGTCGCGGTCAGCGGCCCGCGACTCTACATCGCGGGCCGCTGATCGTTTTGTGAACGTTGCACAGGGACACTGCCACCCAGGTGTCCCCCATGAAGAATGCGGCGAGAGCACCGGCTCAACGACCCGCATGCCACTCCGTAGCCCGGTCCCGAGGCATTCCGCCCGTGGACGCACGGTGGCCCAGCCGGCCGGCCCAGTCCGGAACCATGCGCGAATCAGGTGGGATTTCATCGTCGAAAGGGTTGGCCATGACCGTCGTCGTTTCGTCCCCGTCTGCAGAATCTCCGCTCGAGCAGATTCGGACCACCGCGCTTCATCCGGAGAGACCTGCCAAGGCGGGGGCGTGGCTTCCGCCCTGTATGCCGGGAGAAGTGGAGGTAGCGCGTATCCTTCTCGCGAGTGCCACTCACGACGTGTACAGCGTTCGGGCACGCCGCCGCGGTGGGAGAGTGCACTACAGGATCGTGGATGAATACCGATTGGAGTGGAAGTGGGCGCCTCGTTCCGCGCCGGAGCCGCTCGATCAGTC
This sequence comes from Gemmatimonadota bacterium, assembly GCA_040002695.1. Taxonomy (GTDB): domain Bacteria; phylum Gemmatimonadota; class Gemmatimonadetes; order Gemmatimonadales; family GWC2-71-9; genus JBDUEA01. The sequence continues at coordinate 3,757 of JBDUEA010000253.1, forward strand.
GGAGCTCGCAGCGCTCATCGATGGTGCGCGAGTCGAGGGGACGGAGGCGGGCGATCTCACCGACCAGCTGCGGGAGAGCCAGGTAGGTGTGGGTATCCGCCAGGCCGCCTGCTTCGTGACGGTGCAGTCCTCGGTGTATCATGGACTCGAAGCCTACTATGAATGGAAGGCGGCGGTCTGGTTATCGAGAAGGCGGGAGCCGTAGTGATGAACGCGAAGGGCCGGCGAATGTTCGCCGGCCCTTCGATTTTGCTGAACCGCATTCAGCTGAATGCTCTACCAGGCGCCGCTGACGAGTCGCCGCTCGGGACCCATGTAGCTCATGCTGATTTCGGCCCGTCGCTCGCGGCCGTTGTAGCCATGCTCTCGCGTCTGACCGTCGTCGGCCGACTCGGCGCGAGCGCTGCCGACCCACGCTTCGTCAGAACCCTCGGACTCTGAGGCGTACTCGGGCTGACGTCCACTGGTTCCGTATCTGCCTGACCCGGCGCCTTCGTCTGTCTGGAGATTCCTGGATTCGCTGGGCCCCACGTCTCCTTCGTGCTCCCGGAGGACCGCCACGGCTTCGCCGGTGCGGGAGCCGGCATTGACGGTCACGATCGTCCCACCCTCACGGAAGCCGGCATCGAAATATTTTGCGTCCTCCTCCGGAATTCCGAGCCCCGCGAGGCCGCCGAGGATGCCGCCCGCGGCGGCACCGACGCCGACCCCGGTGAAGGTTGCAGCCAGGACGCCCGCCGCGACGATCGGACCGATGCCGGGGATCACGATCGCACCCGCGCCTGCCAGAAGTCCAATGATCCCACCCACGATCCCGCCGCCTGCGGCACCAGTCGCGGCCCCCTCGGCGGCACGGTTGCCCACGCCAGTGTTATCGATCAGTTCGCTCTGTTCAACCTGATCCCGCATGGCGACGCCGAGCTGTTCATCCGAGAACCCGGCGGCCTTGAGGTCCCGAATGGCGCGCTCGGCGTACTTACGTTCGGTGAACAGGGCGATCACCGTCCGCCCGGTCATGCCCTGATTCATGGCTGCATTCCGCCGCGATTCCGGAATGAAATCCGAATCGTCAGGCAGATGATCAGATCCTCGTC
>JBDUEA010000254.1:0-4835 GCA_040002695.1 Gemmatimonadota bacterium
CTGAGTGCTGAGTGCTGAGTACTGAGTGCTGAGTAACAAGTTGCAAGTTACAAGTGAAGCGGCGCGCGACCCGACGGGTGTCCGCTGTTCGAGTCTGCCGATCTCTTACGGCTTCCGGCTCCAAAGGCTATTTTCCCGCCAATGTCTCTCCGCATGACGGCCCGCTGCCGTGCCCATCACGGCGCCTCCGATCCCTCGCTCACGGTATCGTGGGACGCGGCCGGAGGCGTGGGGCTGCGCCTGGACAAGGATGAGTGGTGAAGAGGGTTGAGAGCCCCAAGCCGTAGGCCAGAGGCCGATGGCTCCTGGTAGACAGCTCGCGGCCTGCGGCCTCGGCTGACCTTCTCTTCACTTACGCCAGAGAATCACATGTCCATCATCTACGATGCCATCATCATCGGCGCGGGGCACAACGGCCTCGTGACCGCCGCCTATCTCGCTCGCGCCGGCCGCAAGGTTCTCGTGCTCGAGCGCCGAGAGCTGGTCGGCGGCTGCGCCGTGACCGAGGAGCTGTGGCCCGGGTTCAAGATCAGTACCGCCAGCTATGTCAACAGTCTTTTTCGTCCCGAAATCATTCGCGATCTCGAACTCAAGCGGCACGGCTTCGAGATGCTGCCCCGGAGCCCGTCGAGCTTCACGCCCTTTCCGGACGGCCGCTACCTGATGATGGGCCCGGACAAGGAGATGACCCACCGGGAAATCTCCAAGTTCTCGAAGAAGGACGCGGAGGCGCTGCCGAAGTACGAGGCGATGCTGGAACGGGTCGCAGATTTCCTCGAGCCGACGCTGATCCAGACGCCACCCAATCCCTGGTCCATGGCGCCCGGCAATCTGCTCGCAATGGCGAAACTCGGGCTCGCGTTCAGGAAGCTGGGGACGGACGGACAGAAGGCGATCGAGATCCTCACCGGCGCGGCCAATCCGATTCTCGACCGGTGGTTCGAGTCGGAGCAGGTCAAGGCGACGATCGCGACTGACGCGATTATCGGCGCCTTTGCGACGCCCTCGATGCCCGGCACCGCCTACGTGCTCTTCCATCACGTCATGGGTGAATGCAACGGGGTCCGCGGCGTGTGGGGCTACGTGCGTGGCGGGATGGGAGGGCTGAGCAACGCGATCGCTTCATCGGCGCGGGAAAAAGGCGTCGAGATCAAGACCGGCGCCTCCGTCGCGCACATCGTGGTGAAGAACGGCCGGGCCACCGGTGTCGCGCTGGCCGACGGCACCGAGTACGAAGCAAAGAAGGTCGTTTCCTGCGTCGATGCGAACGTCACCTTCCTGCATCTGATGAATGCGCAGGACCTGCCGGCGGATTTCGTCGAATCGGTGCGGCATCTCGACTATGCCAGCGGCAGCTGCAAGGTCAACTTCGCGCTCTCCGAGGTCCCCGACTTCACCTGTCTGCCGGGCAACACGCCGGGGCCGCAGCACCGCGGCACCATTCATCTCTGTCCGACCCGCGAGTATATCGAAAAGGCGTACGACAAGGCCAAGTACGGCTACATCTCGGACAGCCCGATCATCGAGGCGACCATTCCGACCTCGCTCGACAACACGCTGGCGCCTCCGGGAAAACATGTAATGAGCATGTTCACCCAGTATTTCCCCTACGAACTGGCGCCCGACGCGGGCACGCTCGAGGAGAACAAGAAGCGCTACGCCGAACGCTGTATCGAGCTGATGACGGAGTACGCGCCGAACTTCCGGCAGTCGGTGCTCAACTACCAGGTGCTGGCGCCGGCGGATCTCGAGCGGGTGTACGGCCTGACCGGCGGCAATATCATGCAGGGCACCATGTCCCTCTCGAGCCTCTCATTCATGCGGCCGGTGCCAGGGTACGCGGACTATCGTACCCCGGTCAAGTCGCTCTACATGTGCGGTGCCGCGACGCATCCGGGTGGCGGCGTGATGGGAGCCTGCGGGTACAATGCGGCGCGGGAAATTCTCAAGGACAGGTGAGCAGGCGTGGGAAGGGAGCCAGGAGGGTGAGCGCGGAGACCGTCATGGTCTCCGCGCTCTGTCTTTACGGACTCACGAGGAGTGGATAGGGATGGTAGTGGGAGTCTCCGGTGCCGAGCGCCCCCTGGCTACTCGTTCCCCAGCAGTAGGCGGCCCCACCGGCCAGGAGTCCGCAGGTATGAAAGCTGGATGGAGCGAGCTGCTGAAACTGCTGCCCGCCGGAGACCAGCGTCGGGTCGGGCTTGCTCGTCATCGTCCCGTCTCCAAACTTTCCACCGGAATTGTCGCCCCAGCAGTAGCCGGCACCGGCGGTCGTGACGCCGCACGTGGTCTGACCAGCCCATGAATTCTCGAGGCTGGCGAACTGATGTCCCCCGGGCACGAGTGTTGGAACGCCGGTCCCACCGTTGATGCTCGACCAGCACCAGGCATCTCCGTTCGCCGTCAGGCCACACGCCCCGTAGAAGCCGGCCGTGATACTGGTGAGCGCCGGTGCGCCGCTCACAGTGTCGGCCACCGGACTCACGCTGTCGCCGCTGGGGAACCAGCAGAGGACGGCGCCGCTCTGGCCCATGCCGCAGGCCAGGCGGGTGCCGACGCTGATAGATGTCATCGGTTCAGTGGCGGTCACTTTTACGGGCAGCGGATACGGTCCGGTATTCTTGATCACGTCGCCAGCACCCCAGCACCAGATCTCCCCGTTGGATGTCAGGCCGCACGCCTGTTCGAATTCGACATCGAGTTCGGTGAACTGATGGCCGCCCCCGACCTGAGTCGGCATCGCCTGATCGTTGAGTCCGCCGTCGCCGATTTCACCGTGGCTGCCCTGGCCCCAACACCATGCGGCGCCCTGGGTATCCAGACCGCAGGCCGCGTAGCCGCCGGCACGAAGCCGGGTGAACTGATGGCCGCCGGCCACCGGCGTGGGAATGACGCGGGGAGCACCGGAGCCATCGCCGACCAGCGGATACAGACGGTTATCTCCCCAGCAGTAGCCCTGCCCCTGGCCGTCGAGTCCGCAGCTGTGTATCAAGCCGGTCGAGATGCTCGTGAAGAGCACTCCGCCCGCGACGGCCTTAGGACTGAGACGTGTTGTGGTGTCACTGACGCCCACTGACCCCAGGTCGTTGAGACCCCAGCAGTAGATCGCATTCCCCATCGTGCGTCCGCAGGTGCTGTACTGCCCGGCGGCGAGTTCGACAAAGTGGTAGCCACCGAGGATCGGTGCGGGCGCGGCACGTGAAGCAAAGACGCTGTCGCCACGAGCCAGGAAACCGTTGCTGCCCCAGCAGGACGCGATCCCGGTCCCGTCCAGGGCGCAGGCCTGACCCGAACCGATCACGATCGGGGCCAGACCGGCCAGCCCCGCGACCACAGTCGGAGTTGCGTTGGGCGGACCCGGCCCGGCGGTCGCCTCGCCGAAATAGTTCGCGCCCCAGCAGACCGTAGCTCCCGAGAAATCTGCGGCGCAGGTCGTTGCCCCGCCGCCGGAGATCGACTGGAAATGCATTCCGGAGGCGACCGATAGCGGCGTGAGTTGACTGGCGGAGGCGATGGTGCCATGCCCCATTTGACCATTGAGATCGCTGCCCCAGCAGTAGACCGCTCCGGCGCGAGTCAGACCGCAGGTGAATTCGCCACCCGCGACGAGCTGCCGGAAGCGCAGGCCGCCGGCGATTGCGGTCGGCGTGTCCCGTGTGGACGTCGTCCGGTCCCCGAGCTGTCCCGAGGAATTCCGACCCCAGCAGTAGCCCGATCCGTTCGCAGTGACTCCGCAGACGTGCCAGAGACCGACACTGATCGACACGAACTGATGCCCCACCACCGCGGTCGGGGTGAGATACACGCTCGTGCCGATCGTGCCCCAGCAGTACGCTGTCCCATCGGTCACTAACCCACAGCTCTGGCCCTCTCCCGCATTGGGGCCGCCAGTGGCGATCGATTCAAAAAGCAGCGCGGTCACGACTGGCGTCGGCAGCGACCTCGACTGAGTATCACCGGTGCCCAACTGGCCCGCACCATTGGGTCCCCAGCACTCGGCCGCGCCGGCGGCGGTGAGTCGGCAGGCCGAGACGCTTCCCACACTGAGGCCCGGACGCGGCAAGGCGGGGAAGCCGATCCCGGTCACCTGGACCGCCGGCAGCCCAGTGTATCCGATCGTAAGGGTGTTGATTCCGGGAACGCCACCGAGTGACCAGGTCACGCTTGCGTGACCGAGACTGTCGGTGAGGACAGTGGCCGGGGCCGTTCCACCACCAACCGCTTGCAGCGTGAGCGTGCCTCCACCGACAGGATTGCCGAACCCGTCGTGCAGCTGCACCACGATGGCGGAGTCCGCCACCCCACCCGCGTCGCCACCCACCGTGTCCGGTGTGAGCAGGCTCAACTGCATTGGTGTGGCAGCGACCGCCGTGGCCTGGAAGACCAGCGAGTCGAGACCCGACACACTCGCGGTAGCGTGGTAGGTCCCCAGTAAGGTGGGCAGTGTCCAGTGCGTCTGCGCGTGCCCGTCGGATCCGGTCGTGACGGTGAGTGGAGTCAGGCTACCGGCTCCCGCTGCCGCGGTGAACCGCACCAGCGCGCCCGGCGCCGGATTCCCGAACTTGTCGGAGACGAAGACGGTCAGCGCGGTGTCGAGCGGGGCCCCGACGGTACCAGTCTGTGCCACCCCCGCAACAACGGTCATCCGGGTGGGGATCGGCCGCGTACCACTGGGGTCGTCGCTGCACCCGAGCGCGAGTGCGCCGAGCAGAAGCCCTAGCGTGGGCCCGTGGAATCCCAAGCCAAACCCGTTTCTGAGGCGCATTGCCGTCCGTGGGGAGATGGGTACAATAGAACCATATTGGAGGCTCGCGCCGCGGCGGACAAGACCCCGG
>JBDUEA010000255.1:0-4834 GCA_040002695.1 Gemmatimonadota bacterium
CCGCGCACCTCGCGAGAAAGAATCATGAACGCTCCATCGGTATCCGCATCGATCCCGATTGTCGGGACTCTGCTCCCACTCACCGCTCACCGCCTACCGCTTTCATCTCTTCCACCGTCCCCGCATGAATTCGCGCGATATCGCGAATGTCTCTGGCGTATCCTCCCGCCAGCGTCAGCGTCACTGGTACCGCTCTCCTCCGGCATGCCTCGAACACCATCCTGTCACGTCGGCGAAGTCCCTCCATGGAGAGCCGGAGCCGGCCGAAACGATCTTCGATGTAGGGATCCGCGCCGCCGAGGTAAATCGCGAGCTCGGGCGCGGCGGCCTCGATGACCGGAACCAGGTGCTGCTCGAGCAGCGACAGGTACTCGGCGTCCTCGCAGCCATCGGGCAACTCAACGTCGAGCCGGCTCCGCTCCTTGTGGAAGGGATAGTTCCTGGCACCGTGCATCGAGAAGGTGAAGACATCCGGGTCGCCGTCGAAGATACTCGCGGTACCGTTTCCCTGATGCACATCGAGGTCGATGATCACCGCGCGGCGGATGCGACCATCCCGCTGGAGAGTGCGAATCGCGATCGCGACATCGTTGAACACGCAGAAGCCCTCGCCGCGATCCGCAAAGGCATGATGGGTTCCCCCGGCAAGATTGATCCCGGCACCGGAATCGAGCGCGTCGCGCGCCGCCTCGATGGTACCCTGCACCGTTCGCAACGAACGCTCCCTGAGCTCGGCGCTCCAGGGAAACCCCAGGCGCCGCGCCGCTTCGGAGCCCAGTGTCCCCTCGAGAATCGCGTCGATGTAATAAGGCGTGTGCACCAGTCCCAGCGCCCAGCGCTCCGCCCGTTCCGGCTCGAGAATCTGCTCGTGCGCCAGCAGCCCCATCGCCACGACCGCGTCGCGGATCAGGGCGTACTTGGCGATGGGAAACCGGTGTGTCTCAGGAAGCGGGATGGTAAATCGGGAGGACGACCAGGCGCGCATGTTGCCGGACGAAGCGGAAGAAGCGGACGAAGCGGACAAAGCGGACGAAGGTATCGCTACTTGATCGCCGTTGGTGTGGCCCCGTCCACGCGGCTGCTTGAAAAAGTCACCACAGAGGCACGGAGAATCGCTGGCGATCAACTCCACGACGAACTGTTTCCGGAAACCGTGGCGTTGTTTTGCAGGTCAGCTATTTCTGCTCTGCGCCCGCTGTGCCTCTGTGGTGAATGCCGCTGGCGCCGCCGGCTAGAGCAGCGAAGCCAGTCCGTCGGCGATCTTTCGCACGGCCGTCTCTTCCGCGGTCGTGAACGGGTCCGGCACATCGCTGTCCACGTCGATCTGGCCCAGCACGAGTGTTCCGCGGCGGACAAGAATTACGAGCTCGGAGCGAGTGTAGGTGTTGCACGCGATGTAATTCCCGACGGCGCGCACGTCTGGCACGTTCTGGTCCTGGCCGGTGGCGACCGCGGTACCGCAGACACCGTCACCCACCGCGATATTCACGTGCTCGGTTTCCCGGCCCGCGAAGGCCTCGAGCCGCAGCTCCCTGCCGTGCAGCATGTACATGTACACCGATGTGTACGGCGAGCCCGCGGCCTGCATACGGTCGGCCGTGTACTGCAGCAGCGCATGTCTGCCGGCATTCTTGGCGAAGAGTCCGCGCAGTCCCGCGACGATCCGTTCCGCATCGAGTACCGACGCCACGATCAACCTCCCCGGGTGCCGAGCGTCGCGCTCAGCTTCTGCTCGGTGCCGTTCCTGAGGATCAGGATTTCGACGATGTCACCTGGCTTGTGCGCGCGCAGGGCATCGGTCATCGCTTGCAGGTCCCGCACCGCCATGTCACCGATCTTCGTGATGATGTCCTCTCCGCGGAGTCCCGCCTTCTCGGCGGGGCTGCCGGCCCGCACGCCTGTCAGCCGCACACCGCCCGGGTTGTCACTCATGTCGGGAACGGTGCCGAGGTAGGCGCCGTACCCCGGCGTCACCGCGGGAGTCTTCGAGGCACTTGGCGGCGCCACGTTCACGAAGGTGAGCGGCGCCGGACGATTCGCGAGCGCGCGCACGATTTCAGTCGTGAAGTCCGCCACCTTGGCGAGACCGTCGGCGTTGATCTTCTGCCAGTCGTCGGTGGTGCGGTGATAGTCTTCATGCAGGTCGGTGAAGAGATGGAGGACCGGGCGGCCAGCGGCGTAGAATGAAGACTGATCGCTCGGGCCGTAGCCGTCGCCCTGCTCGTGCAGCTTGAAGCCGGCGGTGACGTTGAGCGAATCGAGGAGCGCCGGAAACTCGGTTGCGGTCGCGGTGCCGTAGACGATCAGGCGATCGTTCTTGAGGCGACCGACCATGTCCAGATTGACCATGGCGTAGGTGCGGGCCAGCGGGAAGAGCGGATTCTTCACGTAAAAGGCGGAGCCGAGCAGGCCTTCCTCTTCGCCGCTGAAGGCGATAAACACGACGGTGCGCGCGGGCGGAGCGGCCGCGAGGTGCGTGGCGATATGAATCAGCGAGGCCGCGCCGGAGGCGTTGTCGTCCGCTCCGTTGTGGATGCGGCCGGTGCTGTCCGGATCGAGACTGCCGAAGCCACCGAATCCCAGGTGATCGTAATGCGCGCCGACGATGACGATCTCGTTCCGGAGCTCCGGGTCATGACCGGGCAGGACTCCGATCACGTTCTTGCCGGTGAGTCCACCGACGCCCGACTGCGCGGCGGCCGGCGCATCCATGGGGACTACGAAACTCTGAATCCAGCCCCGGGGCGAGGCCTGCAGGCCGGCCTCGGTGAAGCGGCGGGTGAGAAATGCGGCGGCGCTGTCCGCGCCGGGCGAGCCGAGCATCCGCCCGCTCAGCCGATCATCGGAGAGGTACCGGACATCGTTCAGCAGCTGGATCGCTTCGACGGTGTATTGCGCGCGAAGTGCCGCGGGGCGGGAGGCGGAGAGCGCAGCGGTCAAGGCGGTAGTGGCCGCCAGCAGACGAAAGATTCGCATGGGAGCGGAAAAGTATAAGCGTGCGAAGGGAGAACCAAGCAGCGGGAAAAAGCAGGTGAGGTGTGAGGGGTGAGGAGGATGGAGTAGGGCTTGGGCGTCGTTCCAACGGCTGACGGCCGGCGACCAATCGGGTTCGCCGGAAGGCCTCATTGATTCGGCCCAATTCTCCTAACCCGTTGCCGCATCAATGGCTAAACGCTATCTTGCCCTTGCCCATCCGGGCTCTTCTCATGACTGGCTCCTTAGCTATCGCCGCCGATCTGGCCCGCGTCATCTCCCTCATGCGGGCGCGTCCCGATGCCAGGGAAGAACAGCGCGCGTCCTTCCGCCTGCTGGTTTCGAGCATCGGCGCGGGCGATCTCGTTGCGCACGTGCATCCCGACGGGCTCTCGATCAACGAGACCCCGATTCCCACGACGGTCCCCGAAATTGGCGAGCTCGAGGCACTGCTCCGCGCCCACGGCATCGGTGAGCTGCGAGTGCCGGCCGGGCTGATGACCTCGACGCTGCTCTCCTTCGTCCGTACGCTCGCCGCCGAGCCCGGCACTTACTCCAGTTTCGATCATCTCGTCGCGCGGCTCGATGCGGTCGGCGCGGGAAGCGTGCAGGTCTTCCCGCCGGCATCCTCGGCCCTCGCCGATCTCGTCCCCACCGAGAACCACCGGCCACCGCAGACGAGACCCTCCGTTCCGCCCGCACCGACTCCACCGCTGCCTCCCGACCCCAGGGTTGCCGCCAGATCCCGTGCCGACGACGGCGCGCTGAACGACCTCGGGCCCGACGCGCTCAGCGAATCGAAAGTCGGGATGATGCACTTCGCCACCCTGGAAATGAAGGCGATGCCCAAGGTCGAGGACATCGTCACCGATCTCGGCACATCAAAATCCGATGCCGCGACCGGCGATCTCCTCAACACCATGGTCGCTGCCGGCGAGGGCTCGGCGTCCCGGCACGAATGGACCGCGCTCCTCAAGGCGGCCATCGCGCTGATCGAGCTCGAGGCCAAGGGCGGGGCAAGTGCTCAGAGCCGTGCGTATGGCATTGCGCTCCGGCGCATGCTCCCCCGCTCTGCGCTCGAGCCGATCGCCAAGCTGGCGACGTCCGGTCCCTACAAGGCTGACGCGATCACTGTACTCCGCCGGATGGGTGCGGATGGCACGGAGATCCTGCTCAGTCTGCTGAGCCAGGCCCCGAACGTGAACGATCGCCGAGGGTATTTCAACGCCCTTACGCAGATGACCGAAGGCACCAACCTCATGGTGCACATGCTCGGCCACGACGAATGGTTCGTCGTGCGCAACATCGCGGAGCTGTGCGGCGAGTTGCGCCTCGAAGAAGCGATCCCACAGCTCGCCAAACGCGTCACTCACCCCGACGAGCGGGTGCGCCGAGCGGTGGCAGGAGCGCTCGGCAAGATCGGTGGTCCCGGAACGGTCGAGGCGCTGCGCACCGCGCTCAAGGACCAGTCGCCCGCCGTCCGGTTGCAGGCGGCGATGGGTGTGGACGGCCGGAAGACGCGCGGGCTCGCGATGACGCTCGCGGTCGCGGCCGAAGAAGAGCACAAGGCGGATGTGCAGCGCGAGATGTTCCTCGCGCTCGGACGGATCGCTTCACCAGAGGCGTTGCAGGCGCTATCGAAAGCGGCGGAGCCCGGTGGCCGGTTCTTCAAGCGCAAGCCGTCCGGGGTTCGCCTCGCAGCCATCGAGGGTCTCCACCTCGGCGGCCCGAGCGCGGCGAATGCGCTCAAGATGCTGCTCGAGGACGAGGAGTCGGAGGTGCGGGAGGCCGCGGAAAAGGCGCTGGCGACGCTGTGGGACGGATAGGGCGGGGTGAGCGGTGAAGAAGAGTGAGCGGTTAG
>JBDUEA010000256.1:0-4813 GCA_040002695.1 Gemmatimonadota bacterium
GCCAGTGAAAGCGGCGTCACCGCGGCGAAAAGCAGCGCAGAGATTCGCATGTAGCGGCCTGGGATGGCGTGGAAGGCCGAGTGGCGGCAGGCCTGGCTCCGTCACGGCCCTCACTCGATGGGGGGGCCGGGAACCAAAGGGTTGTACATCAAGAGGTCAGAGCGGTTCCTCGGACTGTCGTACGCCGGCGAGCACGTGCGAGTTCAGACGAGTCGGCGCAACCCGTCGCCGTCGGTCACCCTCGACTTGCGCGGCGCTTCCTCCGCGGGTCTCGGTTCACCGCCGCGAAATTCGAAGTGGGATTCAGGGAGCAGGCGCTCGCCGAGTGCCACGGGACCGAATTGTTGCAGCTGCCACATCAGAATCCGGCTTCCGATTTCCGCCGCCAGTTCCCACTGTCCCGCCCTGAGGCTGGGGTACAGTCGGGCGAACTGCGGACGGAGCCTTGCCTCGCGTGCGGCGAAACCCACGGATGCCTCCGGGACGAAAGACAGGATATCGGGGCGTGCACCCCGCTCCTAATCTCGGGTCCCGGGGCCGCCTGCGCGAGGGGGAGATTGGATTTCCATCCGCCGGAGGCCAGAATCCTTCCGACGGATGGTTCCTTGCGCGCCGCGGTTACAGGCTAAGAGACACCGCGTACAGGTCGAGGTGGGGGGTATCGTGAGAGGTGAGGCGGCGGCCGCAATCCAGCACTGTTCCGAAACCCGAACCGGATGCCGGCGTCGCCCGGATATCGTAGAGTCCCGGCGCCAGTCCGTTGATCTCGAAGTCGCCGTTCGTGCCGGTCGTTACCGTCGCGGCAATAGTTCCCCGCTGGCCACACGCGCTTCCCGGCAGGGTGTCCACCGGAATTGTGTCGGAGGGTATCGTGTCAACCGGGATCGTATCCACGGGAATCGTGTCACGCGGGATCGAATCGAATGAGAGGAGGGGCCGCAGGCGCACTCTGCTGTTGAGGCTGACAATGGAGTGAATGCCTGGAACGCTTCCCTGGTGCGACGAATCCACCGGGGTGGAATCCGCTGGCGCGTCCCCGATGAAGCGCAGTTCGATCTCGGCTCCCGCAAGAGTGACCGTGGCGCTGTCCGGGCCACTGATGACGCCCCGGAGCGTCCCCGCGAGGCGGACGCTTCCCTCGTTGTGTTCTCCCCCCGTCGTGTTGAGACCGGCCGGGTTCGCCGATGAGTCGCACGCCGCAAACCCGATGAGTACGAGAGCCAGGCCGGTCTGTCTGAATTTCATCATAGGTGCACCTCTCTGAGACGATTGACGATTCAACCCACTGTCAGTCAACAGACCTCGACGTGCGACACGGCGTCACCTCATCAGTCTCCAGCGGAACGCATGTGGTGGCATGTGACCCGGAACCGCTTCGCGGGGTGTGCGTCAGGTGGAAGAATCCGATTCCGATCTCGTCCGGAAGACCCGCTCAGGCGACCTCGCTGCCTATGCCGCCCTCATGCGGCGCCACGGTCCCAGGCTCAAGCGCTACGCCCAGTGCCTGCTCGGCAGCCACGAGGAGGCCGAGGAGGCGCTGCAGGACACCTTCCTCCGCGCCCATCGGGCCATTACCGAGCGCGAGGCTCCCCGAGAGCTCGATGCGTGGCTGTTTCGTATCCTGATCAATCGGTGCCGGACGCGGAATGGCCGCGCCGACCTCGTCGACCGGAGCTTCTCGGCCGGGCTCGCCTACGAGTTGAGCCCTACTCCGCCCGATGTGGATGGGATCGGCTGGCGAGGCGAGATCGAGCGAGCGCTGGCTCGCTTGCCGGAAGCACAGCGGGAGGCGTTCATCCTCAAGTACGTGGAAGATTTCAGCTATGAGGAAATCCAGCAGCTGACCGGCGTCCGAATGTCGGCACTCAAGATGCGGGTCATGCGCGCGTGCGAGGGACTGAGAGAATTGTTGAGGGGGGCCTATGATGCCTGAAAAGGATTCCTTGGATGATCCCGTGCTCGAGTCGGTTGTCCGCGAGCTCAGGGCGCAGGAGGAGTGGAGTGGCCGCCTCGAGGAGCGTGTGCTCGAGCAGATTCGATCCGAGACTGCGATTTACCGGAGGAAGATGAGACGTCGCCGGATCATCGGCGTCAGCCTTGCAGCCGCCGCAGCGCTCGCCCTCTGGTTCGTCGGGGTCTCGTCGCCACGCGCAGCGAGCGTACATCCGGTGCGATTCACCGTCCGCGCCCCTGAATCGTCGGGTGTCTCGCTCGTCGGAGATTTCAACAACTGGAACCCCGGGGCGAGTCCGCTCCGCAAGGTGAACGGATCCTGGACCGTGACACTCCCGCTCCGGCCGGGACGCTATCGGTACACGTTCGTTGTCGGAGGACGGACCTGGCTTCCCGATCCCGCGCGGCCCGCCGCTCCGGCGGATGATTTCGGCCGGCCGACTTCCGTGATCACCGTGCTCAACTAGCCCTCGAGATGACGAGATCAACCATGCGGTTCGGTAGCCAGTGGTTCTGCGGGTTCTGCGTGATACTCATGGCAATGACACATGCCGTTCCGCTGCACTCGCAGGACATCAGGCTCAGCGCTCGCCTGACCGCTTCTGCGAGTACGCAGGTTCAGAAGCAAGTGGATAGTGCACGCGCGGAGGGTCTCCCGACCGAGCCCCTGATTCAGAAGGCGCTCGAAGGTCAGGCCAAGGGGGCGCCAGATGACCGGATCGTCATCGCCGTAATGACGCTGCGAAAGGATCTGAGAGTCGTCCGAACAGCACTGGGACCGGAGGCGCCGGAATCGGATCTGGTTCCCGGCGTCGCCTCGCTCCGGGCAGGGGCATCACGCGATAATCTCGTGGAGCTTCGCAACCTGCGACGGGGAGCCGGAATCGCGGTGCCACTCGGAGTCCTGGCGGATCTGGTTGCGAATGGAATGGGTTACGCCGAGGCGTGGAACTCGGTTCGGGAGCTCGCCACGAAGGGCGGGTCGGATGGGCAGTTCTCCGCCCTCCGCGACCGTGCGATCGGTGCTCCCGATCCCGCCGCGCTTCCTCCCGCCCCCAGCCGGCCCAGGGGACAACCCGGCACTCCCAGTCCATCGCTTCCGTGAGGCCGGCCATGCGTACTGCATTCGCGTTCGTCGTTCTGACGCTCGGTGCCGCCGCTTACGCAGACGCGCAGACGAGTCTGCTGCTGGACGCGGGCGTAGGCAGCACCTCGTTTGCGTCAGGGCCCGGCAGCTCGATGCTCTCGATGCGTCCCGCGTTCGCCTGGCGCGCGGGGAATCTCCGGCTCGACCTGTCGGGCGGCTACACAAGCCTCGGCCCGATCGAGTGGGCGACCGATGCCAGCGCCTCGCTCTCGATCTTCACCCGTCGATGGGGACCACTGCAAGGCGAGCTGACGGGTGGTGGATCAGGATATACGGCAGGACGACTGGCGGGCGCGGCGATCGGCGACGCCGGCGTGCGCCTGCACTTTCGCTCGGAGCGCCAGGGACTGTGGCTGGGTGCGCAGCGGGTCGCCACCAATGCGCCGGTCGCCGACTTCGCGTTCCCGAGGTTCGACGGCGGCGCATGGGGCCGGATCGGTCCGCTGACGTTCGAGCTGCGCGCGCTCGACGGAATTCTCCGAGTGAGTCCCGACAGCTTTCCGGGTTCGATCCCGGACACGCTGAACATTCACCCGTCGCGTTCCACCCTGCTGTCGCTCATGGACGTATCGATGTCGGCACGATGGGCGGGGCGGCGCGCCGAGTTGGCGATCGCCGGCGGAGGCAGAATGGGGGCACCGACCCGACAGCGCTGGTGGCAGGCGGATGCGACCTACTGGATGAGTCCCCGCCTGGGCCTGGTGGGCGCAATTGGCAACTACGCGCCGAGCCTCGGCTCGCCCCGCGGAGCCGGATCATATGCCATGTTGTCGCTGCGAGCGGCGTTCGGACCACGCGTCGCGAGACACGGGTCGGTCACCACTACGCTGGTGCCACCAGGAACGGGACTCAGCCTGCAGCGAGAATCGCCCGCGCTGGTCGGGATCAGCCTTCGCGCGGCGGGGGCCCGGGTGGTGGAGATCACCGGAGACTTCAGCGACTGGCGTCCCCTGTCGCTCGAAGCAGCGGGAGGGGGGCTATGGCAGGCAGCAGTCCCCATGACTCCAGGCCCGCATCAGATCAATGTGCGTTACGATGGTGGCCGATGGGTCGTACCGCCTGGCGCATCGTCGGCTACCGATGATTTTGGCGGGGCGGTGGGAACGATCCTCGCCCCGTAGCGACGATCCCAACCTGGCTTCATCAGATACCGCAGTCGGGATCAGCGCCCATCGGCCGTGGTCCGTGCCCAGGGAACGATATCGAGTCGCTCGAAGGGAATTTCCTTGCCGGAGCGCTCGTCCCGCCCGAAGCGCTCGGGATCGTGATACAGCCGCTGCAACGCCTCGTCGATCTCGGCGAGCTGCCGAGTCTCACGCTGGGCCAGCGACGCATCGAGCTCCTGCTGCATCGTGTCCGTGCCCTCGTCCGCCAGGTGCAGCGGGAATCTGGACAGATCCGAATCCTGATCCTGCTCGGCCGTTGCGGTCTGCTGCTTGTAGCCCTCCAGTGAGTGCAGCACTGCGCGGCGCTCTTCGAGAAGGCGCTTTTCGATGTGCTTCCGTTGACTCTCGGTCATGGCAGTGAGGCTCCCCGATAGTTATCGCAGGTTGATGGATGCGGGATCGACCGGGTGAGTTACCCCTGGACCGCGCGCCGGTTCTGGGCTGGGCTCCCGGATATCCTGCGACGCGGTACCTACTATATTTTCCCCGACTCGCGAGCGTGGCGGAACTGGCAGACGCGCAGGACTTAGGATCCTGTTCCGAAAGG
>JBDUEA010000257.1:0-4812 GCA_040002695.1 Gemmatimonadota bacterium
CGCCCTGTCCGCCCTGTCCGCCCTGTCCGCCCTGTCCGCCCTGTCCGCCCTCTCCCGCTCCCGCTCGCATGAATCCGATACCAGTCCGACCGATATCCGCGCGCACCTTCGCGCATGCCCACCAAGCCATCTGAACCCGACAAGCCCCACCTGCGCCTCAAGGCATGGGTCGCCTGCTATGACCTGACCCTGTCGATCCACCGTTCGACCCGATCCTGGCCTGCCGAGGGAGCGCGCGAGCTGATTGGGGAAACCAGGAGCGCGGCGCTCGGCGCGACGATTCGGGTGGCGGAGGGCGTCGATGTTCGCGGTGCCCGCGAATTTCGCCGACTCCTGGAGGATGCGCTCGGGTGCCTCGCCCGCCTCTCATGCCTGCTCATGCTCGCGCACGATCTCGAATATCTGGGTCGCGCCGAGCTCACCGCGCTCGAAGTCGCGCGGGATCATGCGGCAAGGTTAGTGGGAGGATTGTCCCGCGCGCTCACGCGAAAGGCGGCAGACTCGACTTGCACGACCGGAGGAACGAACGTTGTCCCTGGGGACTAGTCCACCTCACCTGCCTCCCACCCCTCGTACTCGCCGCCCTCGGCCCTCGCGATCGAATCGAGCTGCTGCCGGAGGTCCCGCATGCTGTCGAGCTCGACCTGCATGATCTTCCGCGCCCGGCAATTCCACACCGAGCCTTCCGGCGAGATCTCGGTCTTGCCCGCGAACCCGATGCCCTCGAGTCGCGCGCACGCCGCCCGCGCCGCGGCTTCCTTCGGAAAGAAGAAAAGAAACTCCGCCTCCAGCGGCCTGGTCCGATCGTAGCCCGCCTCGTCGAGCAGCCGGATGGCGACGACGTCATCGTCCGTGCTGGAAGGCGGGCGCAGTCGTTTCCCTCGGGTCACCAGAAACAGGATGACCACGAAGGCCAGCCCCACCCAGAAAATCATTGGCATGGAGTTCTCTCCCTTGAGGTCCCGCCGGCACCGGATGTCCGGTAGCCGCGGATCGGCGTCCCTGCCGGTCCTTACCGCCCCCCTGACGCCTCGAACCCGTGTCCTACCCCATAGCTCACGCCGATCGTCTCGACGTCGATGCCCGGCGAGTTGCGGACGAACTCCGCATACGAGGCGGCGCGCTGACGGCGGAGCCGCTCGAGATAAAACCCCGCGACGAGCAGGGTCAGGTACGGAACGCTTGCGGCCGGCTGGATGAGCCGCCAGTCAGGCCCGAGGTAGGGTAACACCCTGAGACAGAAGTGGTAGACCAGGACGATACCCGAAAGCCCGATTGCGAGCGCATACTGAATTCGCAGGTGAGTGAACATCCGGTCAGGACGGTGGGCGCCGAAATAGTACTGGATCTCGTGCAGGTCCTCCCGCCGCAGGAACTGCCGCTCGATATTCGCGATGATGACCAGGTTACGGTTGTACCAGTAGGCCGCATCATAGAGATGTGCCACCAGCCAGCCCGCCAGAAGCACCATAAGCGCGGAGGCGATATCGAGGGGGACAAGCTCCCGTTCCACCAGCGAGAAGAGACTGAACGCGCCGACGAGTACGCCGACCGACTGCCACACCACCAGAATATGGCGGTTGATGTCGCTGAACATCTGGTCGTACATCTTGAGCAAGAGCTCATCTCGGCGGGCGCCCATCGCATTCCGGGCGCCCGCCGCTCCTACGCCGCCGCCCTCAGCTTCCGCCATAGCGCGATCTCCATGGGGGCCTCATACGATTCCCAGAGCCGGGTGATGTTGCGCAGAGAATCTTCCAGGCATCGGCCATAGCCGCCGGCCGGGTGCGGCCGAAACGTCTCGCCATCGAAGTAGTCGCCAAAGGCGGCATCGAGCGTGAACCGGTTGCAGTCCATGCTCACCACCGGCATCTGCCCCGCGAGCCGGCGCTGCGTATCCGGTCTGCCGCCAAGGAGGTGCACCGGACGGGTAAAGCTGGAAACCGGAATCCGGGTGCCGCCATACCGGGTCGGGACACTGTAGCCGAGCAGAAACTCCTCGGGAATCAGCGCGTTGATTTCCCGTCCGACCCGTGGGCTCTTCGGCACCACGATCACGTGACCGCACCAGAGACTGAGCTCCCGAGCCTGGTCGAGGATCCGGTCGACCTGGTCATACCGTACGATATCCTCCGCCACCGTCACATATGGCTGGGTGGCGCGCGCCGCGGCGAGATGCTTCCGGAAATCATACCGCTTCCAATTTATGTCGAGGAACCCGAGTCGAGGTACCGTTTTCACGTCCCGTAGGTTCGTATAACGCGCGCCGGGGAGCCAGCCGAAACGCTCGGCCAGCGCCAGAACGCGCCGACTATGCGCGACGAACTTGAGAACCGGCACTGCCGGTCGGGCATCAGGCATCGGCGGTGCGATGAGCCGGGGGGGAATCGGGCGCTGATCGGTGGAAGCGTGCGACTCGGCGCTCAGGCGCCGGTCGGCTTGAGCCGTCCGATGCGCTCCACCAGCTGCTGCGCGAGCAGCTGAAGCTCCGGATGCTCCGGATGCATGGTGGTGATCTCTCCGGCGTCGATCTGTTTGATCAGCCCGCGGAAGACGTCGGTCGCACGTCGAAGGCGAAACCGCTCGACCGATGTCTTGTAATTCGACGAGCGGCCCGCGGAAAGAATGGCCCACACGCTGGTGCGAAGATTGTCGATGGCCCCCTTGAGATCCTCGAGCCCCTCCGGCGCCGATCCCGCGCGTTGCAGGTGACTGTCGATGGAGGTCAGCATGGCTCTGAGTGCCACGACGTCCTGCGAGAGGGTGTCGTCGGTCATGGATGTATAGGGATGAAGGTGATGCCGGACGAATCCGCGGCGGGAGTCGGGGACGACCGACAGAAACGTATGGAGATCGATCGGTTTCGACCAGAGTATACCGTGCGGCTGCGACACCGGCGCTTATTTCGGAATCAGCGAATGACTTTTCTCGCGCATCCGCGCCTCCGTCGCGCCGATGCACGGGCCGAACGCTCCAGCGGGCGCCAGGAACTACGGCGTCTGTTCGGGCGTATCCGGTTCATTGCCTGGAACGGAGTGGAGAACATGAGTCGCAACGATGACAGCATGCAGTCGTCGAACCCGGTTAAGGCGTCGGAGGAGTGGACCACGGGGGATGAGCCCACGACCGGACCACAGCGCTCCTATCTGCATACACTCGCGCGGCAGGCAGGCGAACAGGTCGAGGAGTCTCTAACCAAGGCCGAGGCATCGAAGAGAATCGAGGAGCTGCAGGACAAGCCAGGTTGAGGGAAGTCGTGACCGGAGCAATTCTGTTGAGCCCTCGGTCGTAATCCGGGGGAATTCATGGTCTCGAAACGACAGAAGGGGGACGCGGATCGCGTCCCCCTTCGTCAATATCCAGCTCCACCTCGAATGATCAAGGATTCCGGTCGATGCATCCCAGGAAGAGCGGATTGTTGTTCTCCTGAATCGGGATCGGCAGGTTCACGTCCGGGCCGTACGTGCTGCCCTTGAGATAGGGGCCGGTCGCGAACACCGAATTGACCGCCCGTCCGTATTGCCGTACCAGCCGCCGCATGTCGCCGAGCCGATGCCCGGTCGCGTAGAGCCAGAAGGCGCGTTCGTTGAAGAGCAGGTCGGTTGCAGCCGCCTGCGAGCCCGGCACCGCCAGCGTGTCGAATCCCGGCTGGAAGGCGCCGCGAAGCGTATTCAGCGTCGCGGTCATTCCCGCCAGGTCAGGTGTGTTCAACTGCGCCTCGGCCTCGATCAGCCGCGCCTCGAGCCCGTCCGCAACATCGACGGAGGCATCGGCGGCAGCGTACTTGAGCTGGGTGAACTGCGGGGTGATGAGGTCGAGTCCGGTGTCGCCGGTACTGTCAGCCAGCACACGCGGATCGCCGGCAGCGAGATAGAACAGCCCGGAGCCGCCCTTATTGTCGGCCACCGACCACAGCAAACCCGTCGTCAGTGTCCAGATGCCATTTTGGAGCCGCTGAATCGAAGCGGTGTGCTCGGTCGCGTAGAAGAATGAAGTCGGGACGGCCGCGACCGCCGCCGCGGCCGTCGCGAAGTCCGGGCCGCTCTGAGCCAGGTCGAGCAGCGCCCGGCCGCGTCCCACCTGGGCCAGCGCCGTCGTGGTGGCGTCGACGCCCGGCTGCGCCAGCGCCGAGTCGAACCGCTCGATGGCGATCTTGAGCGTGCTGTCGCGCGAGAGTCCCGGTCCAAACACGACCACTCCTCCCTGCAGTGAGCTGTACGGGACACCAGAGCAGAAGTCCTCGGCGAAGTAGATGTAGGTGTAGCCGGCCAGGCTCAGCATTTCGGAGACGCCGGACTCGCTCGAAGCGGTCGGGACGTACTTCTGGAGCAGCGCCGCGGCGTCTTCCGCAGAGACCCGGGCCTTGTGGAGATAGAAATAATCGGCGAGCAGCGTCGCGTTGTTGTCCGCGACCTTTCGCTGATCCAGCTCCTGCTCGCTCGGATTGGGCCCCGAGTAGACAAACTCGTCGGAGAGCAGGCCGGCCGAGAGGATGATGCCGTCGGTCGAATCGGTGTTGAAGTTGCCGTCTCCGTCATTCGCAAAGGCGAAGTCGGAGATGGCGCCGATGCGCTTGCCCCGCGCGCCTTCGGGCGTGTTGAGCTTCACCGGATCGATGATGTCCGGCTGATTGGTATCGAGCAGCCCGCAGCCCGAACCGACCAGCAGCACGGCCACAGTGAGTGACGCCCGGACGAGGCCGGTCATGCGCAGTTGAGTGGTCATTGTCATGGCTCCGATTCAGTAGCCGAGGTTCACACGCACGGTCCAGTAGCGGACCTGCGGCTGTGACTCGAAGTCGCTGCTCGAGAA
>JBDUEA010000258.1:0-4788 GCA_040002695.1 Gemmatimonadota bacterium
TTCACGACGGCGTCATCGTAGCCGGCGTTAGCGAGACAGCTGCCAAGACTCTCGCTGGCGCCGCGCGCGATCCAGGTGGTCGGCACGACCGCGATCCCGCGCGACTCCAGTTCCCGCAAATAGTTTTTCCGGGCATTCCATCGGATCAGAGGCGGCGGATTCCAGAGAGGTACTCGGAGAGTCTCCAGGCGATTCACCCACTCGAGAAATTGGTCGGGCCTCAGGTGATAGTCCCAGCAGGAACGAATGATCACGCCGTCACAGTCCTTCCACGCGAAGTCCGTGTCGTCCCATGGCACCGCATGGCAGTCCATCCCGCGCTCCTTCAGGGCTGAAGCCAGCGGCAGGTCATCCTCTACCAGGTCAGGTCGCGCGGCGTAGGTCGCGAGCGCCACGAGGGGGCGAATGTCTCGCTTCATGATGGGGCGGCAGAAAAAGCCGCATCGGATGTCTGCCAGACCACGGTGTTGATCAGAGTGAGTGTTTTCATTCGGTATGCCGCCTGGAGAGGGGCACGATGATGTTCTTCCTGGGGCCTTCGATGGTCGAACGGGAGCAGGCAAGATGCCGTAGGAGTGGTCCCTCTGACAGAGCCACTCTGTCAGGCGGGTGGATACCACTTCGAAGATTGGAGGCGGAGGAATTCCCAGGCTTCAGCAGCTGAGTCTCACCGATTTCAAGATCTCGCCGAGGCGCCTCCGCTCCACCACTCGGCGGTGCGATTCTCCGGCGTAGCTCACCAGCAATCCTCCCTCGTCCTGACGGAGGTGCGCATCGCGGGAAAGCAACGAAGGGTCCATCCGTCCTGCATTCTCGTGCGCCGACCTGCGTTGAGACGATACCGTCAGGACTTCAGCAGGCGGTTAGCATGTTGCGTCTTCAACAGGACGTCACATGATCGCACGAATCCGCTCCGCGGCGGTCCTCGGCATCGACGCGTATATCGTCGATGTCGAGGTGGACATTACCAACGGATTGCCCTCGTTCTCAACTGTCGGCTTGCCGCAGGGGGCGGTGCGGGAGAGTCGCGAACGCGTGAATGCGGCGATGGTCAACGCGGGATTCAACTATCCGCTCAAACGCGTCACGGTCAATCTGGCCCCAGCTGATGTGCGGAAGGATGGCACCGCCTTCGACCTCCCGATGGCGATCGGGCTGCTGGCCGCGAGCGGGCAAATCCCCGATCAGACCGTCCGGGATCATCTGATTCTCGGCGAACTCGGACTCGAAGGCGATCTTCGTCCGGTGCGTGGCGCGCTATCCATGGCGCTCGCTGCGCGGACCGCCGGGATTCGCGGCGTCATCCTGCCGTTCGAAAACTTGTCGGAGGCGGCGGTGGTGGACGGCGTCGAGGTGCGTGGAGCCAGGACGTTGCTGGAAGTTTGCGCGCACCTGAGTGGCGAGGCCGAAATCGAACCGACGCGGATCGATCTCGCTGCCGCCATGACGGAGCGGGTCGCCGATGGAGTGGATTTCAGCGATGTCCGGAGCCAGGCGGCCGCCAAGCGGGCATTGGAAGTCGCGGCCGCGGGCGCGCACAACATTCTGCTCATCGGGCCTCCGGGGGCGGGCAAGACGATGCTCGCCCGGCGGCTGCCGACGATTCTTCCGCGGATGAGTCTCGATGAGGCGCTGGAGACGACCAGGATTCACAGCGTCGCGGGCCTCCTTCCGGCGGGACAATCGCTCTGCGCCACGCGCCCGTTCCGTGCGCCGCACCATACCATCAGCGACGCCGGCCTGATCGGCGGCGGCTCGTGTCCGCGTCCGGGTGAGGTGAGTCTCGCCCACTGCGGTGTTCTCTTCCTCGATGAACTGCCGGAATTCCGGCGCAACGTTCTTGAAGTCATGCGCCAGCCGCTGGAGGACGGAATTGTTACGCTGAGCAGGGCCGCGATCAGTCTCTGTTATCCCGCGCGTTTCATGCTTGCGGCGGCGATGAATCCCTGCCCGTGCGGCTACGCCGGTGACGCCAGTCATCGATGTCAGTGCGGACCGATCGCGGTCGAGCGGTATCTCGCGCGCGTCTCGGGGCCGCTGCTCGATCGCATCGACATTCATCTCGAAGTTCCCGCCGTCGCCTATCGCGATCTTGCCGGCGAAGGCGCGGAGGAAAGCAGCGAGGCCATTCGCCAGCGGGTAGACCGCGCGCGCCAGCTTCAGCGCGATCGGTTCCGGGAGCAGCCGGGCGTTTATGCCAACGCGCACATGAGTGCCCGCGATCTCCGGCGCTACTGCCGCCTCACCGCACCCGTGGAAGCCCTCCTCCGCACCGCGATTACCCGGCTGGGCCTCTCGGCCCGGGCGTATCATCGCGTGCTCAAGATCGCCCGCACGATTGCCGATCTCGCGGAAGAAAGCGATCTCTCAACGGCGCATGTCAGCGAGGCGATTCAGTATCGCAGTCTGGATCGTGGTCGGGCGCAAAGCGTAGCTCCGACTCGAGGCTAGTCCCGCTCAAACGTCTCAGGATGGTGCATTGGGCCGCACGGAAACAGTTTTCCGGTGTCTTGCGTAGACTTCGTCCAACGCTCCGGATCCGTCACCGCGCGTCCCTTCCACCCGGACTTCTCCATGCACCGAACTCGCGCACTCCCGCTGCTCATGCTCTGTCTCACTACCTCGCTCGCGGCACAGGCCCGGCCGGTAAAGGCCGGGTTCATCGTTCACCTCGGGAACGATACGGTCGCGGTCGAGCGCTACACGAGGTCGGGGAGTCAACTCGAGGGGGATGTAGCCGTCCGCGTCCCGCGTACGCGGCTCTTTCACTATCGTGCGTCGCTCGCACCGGACGGCACTGTCGCCCGACTCGAGACCACCATGCGGCTGGCTGGCGCTCCCGCCGGAACTCCTCCGGCGCAGGGCGGCGTCGCGACGTTCACCCGGGACAGCGCGATCCTCGAAATGCGCGCAGGTGACTCCGTCCGTCCGACCGTTCGTCTCGCGACGCATCCGGGCGCGCTCCCCATCATCAACTTCTCGTTCGCGCTTTACGAGCAGGGGACGATGCAGCTGTTCCGGAGTCACGCCGACAGCAGCCTGATGGACGTGGTGTTCTTCGGCGCACCGAGGGTATTCCCGATCGCGTTCAGCAAGCATGGCGCGGATTCCGTCTACATCGACTATTTCGGGCATCCCTTCAGTGCCCGAGTGGACGGCAAGGGGACGATCCTCGGACTCGATGGGGCGCAGACGACGCAGAAGTGGATCGTGCAGCGGGTCTCGGACGTCGACGTGGAAGGCTTCGCCGCGAATTCGGGAGCCACTGAAGCTGCCGGTCACGGCATTGGAATGCTGTCTCCGCGGGATACCGCCCGGGCGGAAATTGGCGGTGCGAAGGTCATGGTGGATTACGGTCGCCCCGCTCGACGGGGACGGGCCATCTTCGGCGGCATTGTGCCGTGGGGAGAGGTATGGCGCACCGGTGCCAACGCGGCGACGCAGCTCATCACCGATCACGCGCTCACCATCGGTGGAACCGCCGTTCCGGCCGGCACCTATTCGCTCTGGACCGTGCCCACGCAGAATGGCGCCACGCTGATCATCAACAGCCAGCATGGACAGTGGGGGACGGAATACGACGGTTCCAAAGATTTCGTGAAGATTCCGCTCACGAGTGTGCACGCCGCCGAACCAGTCGATCGCTTCACGATCACGCTGGCCCCCTCGGGCAACGGCGGAACGCTGCTGATGGCCTGGGACACACTGCAGCTTTCGGCTCCGATCGCGGCAGCCGCGCCCTGAGCAGCCGACGTCGCCATTGAAAAACAAAGCGGGGCCCGCAGGGGCCCCGCTTTCGTTCCACTACACGAAGTCAATCCGTCACCTTCGCGCTACCGCTCTGCAACCGCCGCGACCGCGGTGAGATACCCGCCGCCAGCGGACCGGCGCGCCGGCGACACGAGTCCGTGCGCGCGCATGATTTCGATTGCCTCGGCGCCGTCGAGCGTTTCCCGCTCGATGAGCGCGGTGGTCAGCGCGTCGAGCGCACCGAGATGCGTCTGGACCAGCTGGCGCACCCTCTCGTACATCGCTTCGAGAATTTCACGCACCTGGCGGTCCATTGCCGCATGGGCCTCCGCGCTGACGGGGCCGTTCTGGCTGTCGTGCACCATCAGGCCGGTGTTGGCACCCATGCCGAGGTGATAGACCATCTCCTTCGCGATGCGTGTCGCCTGCTGCAAGTCGCTCCGCGCGCCGCTGGTGATCGTGTCGGAGCCAAAGACCACCTCTTCCGCTGCCCGTCCGCCCAGAGCCTTGAGGATCTGGCCCTCGAGGTAGTGGCGCGAGTGAAGGTGACGATCATCATCCGGACTGAAGAACGCCACGCCCATCGCCTGGCCACGGGGCTGGATGGTCACCTTGTGGAGACCGTCCTCCGGGCAGCAAAGCACGCCGGCAACGGCGTGTCCGGCCTCATGGGTTGCCACGGTGCGCCACTCGTCGACGGTGGCCGAGAATCCGCTGCGTTCCTTTCCGAGGAGGAGTCGATCGCGTGCCATTTCTACGTCCTTCCATGCCACGCAGGCTGCCTCGCGTCTACCGGCTGCAATAGCGGATTCGTTGATGAGCCGTGCCAGATCAGCACCGCTGCTCTGTGGCATCAGGCGCGCGAGGCGATGGAGGTCCACGTCGGCTTCCATCGGGACGCGACGATCGGTCACGTGGAGCCGGAGGATCGCCTCTCGCTCGCGGGCGGTTGGGAGACCAACCGACACCATGCGGTCGATGCGCCCGGCGCGCAGGAGCGCGGGATCCAGGTCGTCCGGGCGGTTGGTGGCGCCGATC
>JBDUEA010000259.1:0-4785 GCA_040002695.1 Gemmatimonadota bacterium
CCGCTCGCATCGGTGGTCGGCGCGATCATCTCCTCCATCCTGACCGGAGTACTGTTCGGACTGTATCCCGCCAACAAGGCGAGCCGCCTCGACCCCGTGGAAGCACTCCGCTACGAGTAGGCCACCTCGCGGACACCATTCCAGAATGCGCTGAACGCCGCCGGAAAAACTCCGGCGGCGTTCTGTTTTCTGGGGAACCGAGACCGCGAAACGGGGGGAGCTCGAATACTGTTTGCCGCGGCCTGCTTTCCTTCCCCAATGGCCTTGCAGCCGAGGCGTCCATTTGCTCTGGGCGCGCTGGCTATTACCGCGCTCGGCGTGACAGCAGGCTGTAGCAGTGACTCCAGCCTTCCTTCTGCAGGCGATCGGTCCCAACGACTCCGTCAGGTTCGACGGACTGACGCCCAGCGTGCACAACATCACCTTCGGCAACGTGACTCCGAACTGTACTACCACCCTGTCCAGCCCGATCTCGGTGAACGTGACGGCGGACAGCATCATCCGGCAGGCGGAGGGCCTCACCTGTCCGCGCGCCAATGGCACCAGTGACATGATCATTCACACGGCTACAACCGGGACCGGCCTGGATTCTACGCTCTTCATCTCCGTGGACAGCGGCGCAGCCCAGCCGATTGGTCCCAATGACTCCATCCTGATCCCCAACGTCGTCGCGGGACCGCATGTCGTGGTACTCGACAGCGTGGATGTGGATTGCACCGTGGCCGGCGCGCAGAGTCTGCCACTCACCGCGACCGCTCTGGCGGCAGGAGATGCGAAGTTCGACCCGACCTGCACCGTCCCCGCCCCGCGCATCGGCAAGCCGACGGCAATGCGCGTCAGGCCTGTGCCGAGTACCGGTAGGCTGGCCAGCAGCGCTGGAGCGGTAGACGTTACGCGCCGCAGGGGCACATCGGACCGCCGTACTACGCGCTGACCATACTTTCCGATCATAATACGACGGCCGCGGAGTCCACCTCGCGGCCTTCGTCGCGCACGGGAACGCGGAAAAAGGCCCGGGTTGGGGACCGAATCCCGAGTGGGTAAATTGGCCGCATGCCATTTTCCGAAGCCGTACGGCTCGCGCTTCAGTCGATCCTCGGCAGCAAGCTGAGGTCCTTCTTCACGCTGCTCGGGATCATCGTCTCCGTCGGCTTTCTGATCGCGGTCGTGGCCGTCATCGAGGGCATGAATGCGTATGTGAAGGAGAACATCGCGGGGGCGGTGATCGGGACCAACGCCTTCCAGGTTCGGCGCACGCCGATCTCCGTCGGCCTCCTCGATGACGATCAGGTCCGCGCGATCGCGAAGCGCCCGCTGATCAGCCGGGAGGACGCGGAAGTCGTTCGGCGCGCACTCCCCGATGCCGAAGCGGTCTCCATTCAGTCCGGGTGGCCGACTCCCACGCACGACGTGACCTACCGGAACCAGACGGTCGGCGATGTGCTGGTCTTCGGGGTGACGGCCGAATATCAGATCGTGCAGGATTACCGATTCGCGGCCGGAGAGCCGCTGGCGGAGACCGATGTACGCGAGCGGCGGCTCGTGGCCGTGATCGGCTTCGATGTCGCGGATAAGCTGTTTGCCAGCCCGGAACGCGCGGTCGGGCGGAAGATTCGCATCGGCGGACACGAGCTGACGGTAAAGGCAGTGGTCGCGAAGAAGGGGCGCGTGCTCGGCCAGTCCTTCGACGGTTTCGCACTGATTCCGTTCAGCACGTTCGAACAGCTGTACGGCCGACGCAAGACGACGACCGTATCAGTGAAGATGTCGAATGCGGACGCGGTTCTGGGCGCGATGGACCGCGCGGAGGAGGCGATGCGCGTCGCGCACCGGCTTCGCCCCACCGAGCCGAATGATTTCACGGTGGACAAGGCCGACGCCCTGGTCGCATTCTGGCGCGACCTGACGAGGGTTCTCTTTACCGCGATTCCAGCGGTGGTCTGTATCGGCATCGTGGTCGGTGGCATCGTGATCATGAACATCATGCTCATGACGGTCAATGAGCGCACCCGCGAGATCGGCATCCGCAAGGCGCTCGGCGCCCGGCGGAGAGATATCCGCATGCAGTTTCTGACCGAGGCAGTCGTGCTCTCGTTCCTGGGCGGCGTGCTTGGCGTCATCGGCGGCTGGCTCCTATCTGTCGCCGTGGCCCAGTTCACTCCGTTACCGGCGCGAATCACAGTGGTCTGGATCGTGGTGGCCGTGGCGCTTGGAGCGGGCTCCGGCATTCTCTTCGGGGTGTATCCCGCGAGCCGAGCGGCACGGCTCGATCCCATTACCGCGCTCCGGGCCGAGTAGCCATGATCCTGCGCAATATGGAAGAGGGCGTGTCGATCGCGGTGGACGCGCTCCGGTCCAACAAACTCCGTTCGGCGCTCACGATCCTCGGGGTGGTCATTGGCGTCTCCACCGTCATGGCGATGGCTTCGCTGGTCGACGGCATTCAGCGTCAGATTTTTAACGCCATGGAGACCGCGGGCCCGAATACGTTCTACGTCATGCGGTATTTCTCCTCGACGCCGCTCAATCCGGACAACCTGCCCTACGACGTGCGCATCCGTCCCGTCGTGCAGCAGAGCGATGTCGAGGCGATCCGCCAGGCGAAGGGGATCATGTACGCCGGGATGTGGGTGCAGCTGTTCGAGCGCATGGAATACCAGGACATTCGGACCCAGACGGTGACGGTCTTCGGCGCCGACGACAAGTACATGGAAATCATCGGCGGCACGCTGCTGCGCGGACGGTTTTTCACCCGGCCGGAGCTTTCGGCGGGAGACCCGGTCGCCGTGATCGAAACGGAGTCCGCCGACCGGCTCTTCGGGAAGATCGATCCACTCGGCAAAGAGATCCGGATCGGAGGGCGTGCGCTGCAGATCATCGGCGTGTACCAGCGACCGGAAAATATCTTCGAGCCCCCAGGCCAGCAGACGGGAGCCATCATTCCGTTCGAGAACGCCCATCACAACTACAAGTACGACGAGACCAACAGTCTTTTCATTTCGGTCAAGGCGTGGCCGACCATTTCAGTGCCCGAGGCGAAGGACCTCGCGATCGCGGCGGTGCGCCGGGCGCGACGGCTGCGCCCGGGCATGCCGAATACATTCGATATCATCACCCAGGATCAGATCCTCGACACGATCGGAAGCCTTACCAACGCGTTTTTCGGAGTGATGGTGGCTCTCTCCAGCGTGGCACTGCTGGTCGGCGGCATCGGCGTGATGGCGATCATGATGGTGTCCGTCACGGACCGCACCAAGGAGATCGGCCTCCGCAAGGCGCTGGGCGCGACCCGCCGGGAAATTCTGTGGCAGTTCCTCGTCGAGGCAGCCACACTGACGCTGCTTGGCGGCATACTCGGAGTGATCGTCGGACTCGGCGCCGGGGAGTTGCTCAAGAGGGTGATGAAGCTGCAGTCGCAGGTACCGCTCTGGAGCGCGGCGGTGGCCTGTTTCGTCAGTATCCTGATCGGACTCGTCTTCGGCATGATTCCAGCCAATCGGGCATCCCGGATGGACCCCGTTGAGGCGCTGCGGCACGAATAGCCCCGCCGCGTGCAAGTTTCCCCGGCCCGCGCATCCCTTGGCACCCCATTCGCCGAGGATGACATGCGCTTCCGAGCCCCCCTGCTGGTGTTTGTTCTCTTTTCGGCCGCCGCCTGTCGCGCGAAGCGGATCTCCGAGCTCCCTCAGAAAACAGTTACGACCGCGCAGGGCTTGGTCTCCGATCGCGCGCCCGCGCCCATGGGCAGCGGGTTTGCAGCCGAGGCGGCCCCGGCGGATGCTATCGGCGGGGGACAGTCCGCCGTGGATCCGACGTCGAACATCGCGTCGGATCCCACGGTGCTGCCGACAATGATCATTCGCAACGGACAGGCGAGCGTCGAGATCGACTCCCTGGATGCGGGAGTGGCGGCCGTCCGGGCCCTTGCGGCCCGGCTGGGAGGATATATCGCGAATACGAACGTCAGCGCCGGTCATGACCAGCTACATGCGGCGTTGCTGGAAGTGAAAATCCCGGCGGCGCGGTTCGATGAAGCGGTGAGCGGCTTGCGGCCAATCGGCAGGGTCGAGTCCGTCAACGTGACTGCGGAAGACGTGGGCGAGGAGTACACCGACGTGCAGGCGCGAGTCTCGAATGCCCATCGGCTGGAGGAGCGGCTGATCGAACTGCTGGCGACGCGCACCGGGAAACTCCAGGAAGTGCTCTCCGTGGAACGCGAGCTGGCGCGGGTGCGCGAGGAGATCGAACGGTACGAAGGCCGGCTGCGGTTTCTTCGAACCCGAGCGGCGATCAGCACGCTAGCCATCACGGTTCACGAGCCGCCGCCGCTGCTGCAGCGTCCGGGCAGCACGCCGATCGCGGATGCATTCCACCGGGCGTGGGATAACTTCGTCAACCTGAACGTCGCCCTGATCGCTTCGCTCGGCACGCTGCTGCCGCTGGCTGTACTTGGTCTCGGCGGGTGGATGATTGTAAGAAAGGCCTGGCGCCGCCGGACGGCCTGAGGCGGAGGCCGCGCCGGGAAAGGCGCGGTGATGGAGACGGAATTAGCTTGCAGCACGCGCGGGATGGGCCAGGTGGTCTCGTCCCGCGCGGGCCGTATCACCCTCTACCCGACTGAAGCATGAGCGTTGATCTGCTTGCCATCGCGGCACACCGGGACGATGTCGAACTCACCTGCGCGGGCACGCTGCTACGCGCGGTAGACGGGGGATATCGCACCGCAATTCTGGATCTCACTGCGGGGGAATCGGGCACGAGGGGCAGCGCCTCCCTGCGGGAGGA
>JBDUEA010000260.1:0-4771 GCA_040002695.1 Gemmatimonadota bacterium
GTGTATCTGTGGAAGGACGCGGAGGGAACCATCCTGTACGTGGGTAAAGCGAAACGGCTGCGCAGCCGGGTGCGCAGCTATTTCCTGAACGATCATGTCGCGATGCCGAAGAATCGGGTGATGGTCCGGCTGATCGCGGATGTCGAGACGATTGTCGTGTCGAATGAGGCCCAGTCGCTGCTCCTCGAGAACAACCTGATCAAGGAGTATCAGCCGCGCTTCAATGTTCATTTGAAAGACGACAAGAGCTACCCATCGATCGCCGTCACCGTCGCCGATCCATTCCCCCGGGTTCTCGTCACCCGCCGGCTCGACCTTCCCGGAGCGAAGTATTTCGGGCCGTACACCGATGTCGGACAGCTCCGGCGCACGCTCGCGATCATCCGGCGACTCTACACCGTCCGCAGCTGCAGCGACGACCTGCCGCGAGAAAGCCGGGAGCGTCCCTGTCTCGACTTTCATATTGGCCGCTGCAAGGCGCCCTGCGTGGGCTGGCAGACGATGGCGGACTATCGTGAGATGGTCAATGACGTGCTCGACTTTCTGGAGGGCAGGACGCAGGATGTCCGCTCGAAGGTGCGCGACGCTATGCTGGCCGCGAGCGCGCGGGAGGATTTCGAGCGCGCGAAGGACCTGCGGGACACCCTCCGCTGGCTCGAGCGTCTCGAGGAGCCCGCAAGTGTAGAGGTCATCGGCACCGGCGACGCCGACGTGCTAGGCTACGCGAGGGATGGCGACGACGCCGTGTGGGTCTGGCTCCGCGTCCGTGACGGCCGGGTCATCGCGCGCGAGCATTCGTTCCTCGAGAACGTCGAGGAGGAGTCCGACGAGAATATCCTCAGTGCATTCATGGTCCAGCGCTACGTCCCGGCGAGCGGTCGAGCCCGCCGCGTCATTCTTCCGTTCCCGCCGGCCGACGAGGAAGGGCTTCATGAACTGCTCGGCGAGGCCGACTGGACGATTCCCCAGCGCGGAACCGCGCAGCGGTGGCTCGCGCTCGCGGACCAGAACGCGAGGCACCTCATGGAGAGTCTGCGACTGGAGACGTTCGAAACGGAGGAGCGCTCGGAGGACCCGGTCTACGCGCTGGGTCGCGACCTCGGGCTGAGCGTCGTCCCCCGAAGCTTTATCTGCATCGATATCTCGACCAGCCAGGGACGGGATACCGTGGGTTCGCTGGTCTGGTTCGAGGCTGGACGCCCGAAGAAGAGCGAGTATCGCAAGTTCAAGATCAAGGGCATCGCCCAGCAGGACGATTTCGCCGCGATACACGAAGTCGTCACGCGTTACTTTACCCGGCGCCGCGAGGAATCCCTCCCGTTACCAGACCTCGTTGTGATCGACGGTGGAAAAGGTCAGTTGGGCGCTGCGCTCGATGCGCTCCGCGCACTGGGAATGAACGATCTGCCGTTGGCGAGCCTCGCGAAGCGGGAAGAGGAAGTCTTCCTCCCTGGTCGGAGCGAGAGTCTCAAGCTTTCCAGGCGGAGTCCAGCGCTTCGGCTTCTGCAGCGCGCGCGCGACGAGGCGCACCGATTCGGTGTCGCATACAACCGAAAGCGCCGGACGCAGCGGACCATTACCTCCGAGCTGCTCAACATCCCCGGCATCGGCGCATCCCGGCGCCGGCTCCTGCTCGAAAAATTCGGCAGCCTGGCCGGAGTCAAATCCGCCTCGCCAGCCGAACTGGCGGCATTGCCGGGATTCTCGACCACGCTGGCGGACCGAATTCTGGCCCACCTGCGGAAGGAATGATGCGCACGCCATGAGCCTCGCCGCGCGTTCGCGGATCCCTCGTTCGACTTTCGAATCTCACGTCAACGCACCTGGAGTGCGCATATGAACCCCATCGTGGATCCCGCTCGGATGGACTGGATTCTCGAGTGCTCCGCCTGCGGAACTACGCGCGATCCGGGCGGTCTTCCGACCGTATGTGAATGCGGCCGTCCCTGGCTCGTCCGGTACCCCTCCCGCCATCCGACTCTGACGGATCGCGTCGAAGTGCGTCGCCGTCATGGGATGTGGAGATTCCGTCCCTTTCTCCCCCTGGTCGAAGGAGAAGAACCCGTAACGCTTGGCGAGGGAGATACTCCGCTGCTGCCGATCCCGCGCACCGGCGCGAGTCTCGGTTTCTCGGACCTCTGGCTCAAAGACGAAGCGGTCAATCCCACGGGATCGTTCAAGGCTCGAGGGATGAGCGCCGCCATCACTCGCGCGGTCGGAGCGGGAGCTCATACGTTCGTCGTCCCCACCGCCGGCAATGCGGGTGTCGCCGCTTCCGCCTACGCGGCCCGCGCGGGCGCCCGCGCGCGAATCTACGCTCCGCAGACGACGCCGACTCCCATCCTTGGCCAGATCCTCGCCTTCGGTGGCGAGCTCATTCTTCTCGATGGCCACATTGGCGACTGCGGCAAGGCAGCGCGTGCCTTCGCGGCCGAAACCGGCGCCACCGACCTTTCGACGCTTCGCGAGCCATATCGCATCGAAGGGAAGAAGACCCTCGGCCTCGAGATCGCACTGCAGATGGGCTGGAAGCTTCCGCATGCCATCATCTACCCGACGGGTGGAGGCACCGGACTCATCGGGATGTGGAAGGTATTCGGGGAATTGCGCGCGGCCGGCTGGATCGGGGACGAGATGCCCAGGATGTATTCGGTGCAGTCCGATGGATGCGCGCCGATTGTTCGCGCGTTCGAAGCCGGGGCGGACCATGCGGAACCCTGGCCGGACCCCTGGACCATCGCCAGCGGACTTCGAGTGCCCGGTGCCCTGGGCGATCGCCTGATCCTTTCCGCGATTCGGGAGAGCGCAGGCGCCGCGGTGGCGGTCACCGACGCCGATCTCAGTGAGGCCGCCACCCAGTGTGCCGCCATGGAAGGAATCGACGTTTCGCCCGAGGGAGGC
The DNA here is from genome assembly GCA_040002695.1 of Gemmatimonadota bacterium. Lineage (GTDB taxonomy): Bacteria > Gemmatimonadota > Gemmatimonadetes > Gemmatimonadales > GWC2-71-9 > JBDUEA01. Next base: position 2,902 of record JBDUEA010000260.1, read on the forward strand.
GCCGCGATCGCCGCAGCCTCCAAACTGCTCCGGAGCGGCCGAGTGTCTGCGGACGAGAGGATAGTCGTCTTCAACACGGGCGCCGGATGGCTCTATCGTTCGCCGCCGGATTTGCCAAGCTCCTGAGCCAAGGCGATATTTAAGTCCATGTCCCATGGACGGTTCGCCATCATTGATCCGGTCTCGGGTATCAGCGGAGACATGCTCCTCGGCGCGCTGGTCGCAGCTGGAGCTCCGCAGGCGTGGCTGGAGAGCCTTCCGCGCCGTCTTGGGGTACCTCATGCGCTGGTCCGGATGGCTCCGGTTACCCGCTGTGGAATCGCCTGTCTCAAGGTCACCGTGGAGCTCCCCGGGGGCGATACCGAGCTCCCGAATGAATCATGGGATGACCAGTCGAAGGGACGGACTGGCGAGGGCGGAGGACACCCAGGTGATGATCATCACCACGATCATCTGTACCACGACCATGAGCATCATGATGCTCATGGCCATCACCACGGTGCCACAAAGGTCGAGCCTCATGATCATGCGCATCCGCACCGTCATCTGGGCGAGTTGCTTGGCCTGATCGCCACGGCCGAGATCTCGGAGCGCACGCGGGAACTCGCGACCCGCGCATTTCGACTGCTCGCTGAGGCTGAAGGCGCGATCCACGGCATGCCCGCTGAATCAGTCGCGCTGCATGAAGTCGGAGCGGTCGATGCGCTGATCGATATCGTCGGCGGGATTGAAGGCTTCGAGCAACTCGGAATCGACCGCGTGTATGCTCGTCCAGTGGCCCTGGGCAGCGGCTGGATCCGTGCGGCGCACGGGGTAATGCCGGTGCCTGCGCCCGTGACTGCCCGGCTCGCCGAGGGGCTGGAGATCGGGCCCAATGGCCCCGTCACCGGAGAGGCCACTACGCCTACCGGCGCTGTGTTGCTTCGCGTGCTGTCGGCGGGGGCCCATCCACTACGCTGGAGACCTGTCGCGAGTGGTTGGGGAGCGGGTGGAAGGGATCCGCATTCGTACCCGAATGCATTGCGGCTGATCATCGCGGAGGGCGCCAGCGAGGCAGCGCAGGTAACGATGCTCGCGACGGATCTCGATGACCTGAGCCCGGAGTACATTGAGCCGTTGCGTGAGGCGCTTCTGGAAGCCGGGGCGCTCGATGTGCAGATCTGGGGAACCCAGATGAAGAAGGGGCGGGCGGGGTTCCGCCTCGAGGTCACGACCTCGCCCGATTCGGCCGAGCGCGTCGCGGGGGCGCTCTTCTTGCACAGCACCACTGCGGGAGTGCGCCGATGGAGTGCCGACCGGATTACGTTGCGGCGGCGTCAGATCGAGGTGGATGCCGGACAGGGCCACCTGGTGCGCGTGAAGATTCTCGATGCACCGGACGGGCCGAGGGCCAAGCCCGAGTACGATGACATTCGCGCGGCAGCCCGGCGACTTGGGCGACCCGCGCATGAAGTAGCGCGCGAAGTGCAGCAGCGGGCGCTCGCGCTCGTGACGGGTCCGGCAGGCGCCGGCCCGCAGACACCGAACGAGGAGCCGTGATGAAGAGACTGTGGATGGTGCTGCCCTGTTTCGCGCTGGCCATGCCGCTGGCCGCGCAGCAGAATGGCGTGACGAGCCGGGTCGCCGCATCGCTCGATGCGAAGTTCATCGAAGCCAGCTGTCAGCTCAAGGGTGGCGATTTTCGCACGAGCAGCGGGAAGACCTACCTCAAGACCGGTATCGAAACGTCGGTCCCCGAGAACCGGATAGCCGCGCTGAACAACGGAAAGCGAGTACTCCTCGACGCCATCCAGAACAATGGCGCGTCGAACAGTCCCGCCGCATGGTACTGGCTCGGCCGGATTTATCTGCAGCAGGCCGATCTCGCGGG
>JBDUEA010000261.1:0-4764 GCA_040002695.1 Gemmatimonadota bacterium
CTGAGTACTGAGTACTGAGTACTGAGTACTGAGTGCTGAGTACTGAGTACTGAGTGACAGGTGACGAGTGCCGATTTGGACGCCACCCCCTCACTCCTCGCCCCTACAGCAGTTTAGAGAACCAATTCCCCGCTCAACTCGTATCATGTACGTCCAGTCTTAGGAGTTCGCATGTCGTTGCAGATGCTCAATCGCCTTCGCCGAAGCCGGGTCCCCGGTGCCGTGGCGGCCCTTGCACTTCTTCCGCTGCTGGCGGCCTCGGCGGCAGGTGCGCCGACGCCTGATCGATCGGTTCCACCGGTCTCATCCGCGCGCGCCGATACTGCAGTCTTCGCCGGAGGCTGTTTCTGGGGGATCGAGGCCGTGTTCAAGCACCTCGAGGGCGTGACCTCCGCGACCTCCGGCTACTCCGGTGGCACGGCCGCCTCTCCCTCCTACGAGCAGGTGAGCTCCGGTCGGACCGGCCACGCCGAATCGGTGCAGGTCGTCTACGACCCATCGAAGATCAGCTATCAGAAGCTGCTCGACGTCTTCTTTACCGTCGCCCACGATCCGACCGAGCTCAATCGCCAGGGGCCTGACGAGGGCACGCAGTATCGCTCCGCGCTGTTCGTGAGGACCGACGCGCAGCGGGATGCCGCCAACGCCTACATTGCAAAGTTGCGTGCGGCAAAGACCTTCGCGCAGCCGATCGTCACCGAAGTCACTCCGTTCCGCGCCTTCTACCCGGCCGAGGAGTATCACCAGAATTTCCTCGCCCGGCACCCGACTTATCCGTACATCGTCTACAACGACCTGCCCAAACTGGCGGCGTTGCGGAAGCAGTTTCCCGCCCTCTACCGGGAGCCCGCCGGGGCCTGATCCGGCGGGTCGCCGACTTCGGCTTCCCGGACTCCTTGCGCAATCCCGGATTGCGCTGCAACCTCTCCACGTATACCGGGTCTGATGGAATTCCATCGGGCCCGGGCTGCATCACGCGAGGGAGGTCGGGGAATGCACACGGCGATCATCGAAGGACCGATTCTCGAGGGCCATAAGGACTCCGCAATCGAAGTCCCGTTCGATCCAGCCGTACGCTGGAGCCTTCCGGCCAACCGGCTGGAGGCCGGGCGCTGGGGTCATCGCGTGACTGGCCGGCTGAACGGCGTCGCGTTCGAGAGCGCGATCGTGCCGCGCTCCGGCTCCTTCTTCCTCGTGCTACCCGCCGAGTTGCTCACGCTGACCGAGATCATCGCCGGCGCTCCCGTGAGGATCACCGTGCACGCCGGCACCCTGGCCTCGCAGGCAGCCACTGCCGCTACCCGGAAGCCGAGAGCCGCGCGCCGCAAGCAATAAGTGTTGAGCTGTTCCCCGTTCCTCGTTTCCCGTTCCCGGTTCCCCCTTTCCCGTTTTCCCTTTCCCGGGTACAACTACCCGGTCTTTCGTCGTACACCCCAACCGGGTCAAGCATGAACGACGCTCCTGACGGCATCGAGCGGACACGCGCGGTCGCGAACATGCTCATCGCAACGCTGCTCACCATGGCGGCGCTCTATTTCGCGCGCCCCTTTCTCGTGCCGATCGCGCTCGCCGTCCTGCTGACATCGCTGCTCCGGCCGGTGGTCCGGCGGCTCGAGCGATTCGGCCTTGCCGCGCCGGCCGGTTCGGCGATCGTAGTACTCAGCCTCCTCCTCGTCATCGGCGTGGGAGTCTTCGCCCTGGCCGATCCCGTACGGGTCTGGCTCAAGGAGGCCCCGGCGGATCTGCAGGTCGCGCAGGCGAAGCTCTCCAAGATCCGCCGCTCGGTCGAGCGGGTGACCGACGCCGCGGAGAAACTCGGCCAGTCGTCGGGATCGTCCGGCGCCGGACAGACCGCGGCCCCCGCCGCTCCACCGGGCATCGCGTCCGCCCTGGGAACGACGACCACGTTTCTCGGCGGGCTCGCCGAGGTGCTGGTGCTGCTCTACCTGTTGCTGGCGTCGGGGAATCTATTCCTGCGGAAATTGATCGGACTGCTGCCGGTGCTGAGTGACAAGAAACGCGCGGTGTCGATCTCCGACGAGGTCGAAGGAGCGGTGGCGCGCTACCTCCTCACGACGCTCGCCATCAACATCGCGCAGGGCGCCATCACCGGGGCTGCGATGTTCTTCCTCGGCATGCCCAACCCGGTACTGTGGGGCGGCCTGACGGTGCTGCTGGAATTCGTTCCCTTCCTCGGTGCGGCCTTCATGGTGGGACTCCTCGCGATCGCCGCGATCGGTCACTTCGATGCGATCGGTCACGCCCTGCTGATCCCCGCGACCTATCTCATCATCACCACGCTGCAGAACAATCTCGTGAGCCCGATCGCCTACGGTCAGCGACTCCGGCTCAACTCCGTTGCGGTCATGATCGGCGTGCTCTTCTGGTGGTTTCTCTGGGGAGTGGCGGGTGCGTTTCTCGCGGTGCCGTTCGTCGCGAGTCTCAAGATCCTGGCAGATCACGTCGAGGGTCTCGCACCTCTCGGAGAATTCCTCGGCGAGTAGCGATTCGCCGCGGCCTGAGCGGCGACACCAAACTGATCAAGCCGGGGTATGAGTGCGACGCCATGGCGCACGTGTCCCCTATGACGCGGCGTGCCGGCGCCACACTCGAACCGGAGGCCCCCATGGAGATGGAATCGCTGCAGGAATTGTACGTCGAGGAACTGAAGGACCTCTGGAGCGCCGAACGGCAGATCCTGCAGGCCTTGCCCAAGATGATCCGGGCGGCCGGCCATCGTGAGCTCAAGCGCGCGTTCACCGCCCACGAGCGGCAGACGCGCCAGCAGGTCAAGCGCCTCGAGCGGATTTTCAAGGCGCTCGATGAAAGCCCCCGCGGCAAGAAGTGCGTAGGGATGGAGGGCCTGATCAAGGAAGGCGCCGAGCTGATCAAGGAAAAGCCGGAGCAGGACGTACTTGATGCCGGCCTGATCTCCGCCGCCCAGCACGTAGAGCACTACGAAATGGCCGGTTACGGCACGGTGCGTACCTGGGCACTATTGCTCGGCCATGAGGATCAGGCCGCGCTGCTGCAGCAGACCCTCGATGAGGAAGAAGAGACCGACCTGCTGCTTACGAAGCTCGCCGAAAGCTCGGTGAATCTCGAGGCAGTGGAGCCTGTAGGCGCCTGAACCTCGCTGGAATCACGACTTCCGGGTGGAGTGAAGTTCCCGGCTCCACCGGAAGCCGTGCAGGATCGCCACCCTCCAAATCCACTCGCACTTGCGCCGCTCACTCTCCGCGGCGATGCTACGTCGCGCTGACGCATTGCACCGCTGTTGCATCGCAACACACACGCGGTCGCATCCCCATCACATGGCCTCGAGGCTCACCGGAGGAATCGTGCACGTCCGTTTCGGCATCGCCGCGCTCATCACCGGATTCGCCACCGCGAATGTATCGGGCCTACCGCATCCATACTCTCGGAGTGAGCTCGTGGCCGGCCCCGTTTCGGCCACCGAGCTCGACTCGATCATCCGTCGCGAAGTCGTCGACAAACATCTGGTGGGGTTGAGCGTCGGGGTCATGCAGGACGGGAAGGTGATCTTCGCCCGAGGCTATGGTCTACGATCCATCGAGAGCAAGGATACGGTCACGCCGGAGACGATGTTCGCCATCGGTTCCGTGACGAAGCAGTTCACCTGCAGCGCGATGCTGGTGCTGGACCAGGAGAAGAAGCTTTCGACCTCCGACCCGGTCGCGAAGTATCTGCCGAACCTGACGCGCGCCGCCGACATCACCCTGCTCGATCTGGGGCAGCACGTCTCCGGATACCGCGACTACTACCCGCTCGATTTCGTCGATCGGGAAATGCAGAAGCCGACCACGGCGGATTCCATCATGCAGGAGTATGCCACCCGACCGCTCGACTTCGATCCGGGGACCCGGTGGTCGTACAGCAACACGAATTTCATCATCCTCGGCCGAGTGATCGAGATGGTCAGCGGTGAACCGTTCGGTGATTTCCTCGCCCACCGGTTCTTCGGCCCGCTCAACATGACCCACACGCAGTTCTCCCCCACCCAGACCGACGCGCGCATGGCGCGCGGCTACACCTCCTTCGCGCTGGGTGCGCCGATTCCCGCCGCGCCCGAGGCTGAGGGCTGGTCCAGCAGCGCCGGCGCCATCTGGTCCACGCCCTCCGACCTGCTCTCGTGGGATCTCGGCCTCGTCGACGGCAAGGTGCTCTCGCCCGCTTCCTTTCACACGCTCACCACGCCGCGCCGGCTCGCGGACGGGCGCTCGACGGGCTACGGCTGTGGAGACGGCGTGCGCGACGGCGGGGAAGCGGTGGTGCTGACCCATGGAGGCGCCGTCAGCGGTTTCATCGCGCAGAATACCGTCGTGCCCGCTACACGCTCGGCCGTGGTGCTCCTCGCCAACACCGACTTTGCCGCGGTGGATCAGCTGAACCAGCAGCTTGTTTCCCGCCTCCTGCCGCACGTCGACGTCCCCGCCATTCAGGGTGCCCCGGCGCTTGCAGCCGCCAGAGCGTTCCTGACTGGTCTCCAGGATGGCAAAGTGGACCGCACCACGCTCAGCCCCGACTTTGACGCTTACCTCACGCCGGCGCTCGTCACCGGTGCTCGCGCGACCCTCAAGCAGATGGGACGGCTCGGCGACCTGCGCGTCACCCAGACCGTCGAGCGCGGCGGAATGGAAGTGGCGATCCTCCGCTTCTCCCTCGGCTCCCTCGAAGCGCGCGCCCTGATGTATCGCACGCCGGACGGGAAGATTCAGGAGTTCCTGATGTCGAGAGAATGAC
>JBDUEA010000262.1:0-4756 GCA_040002695.1 Gemmatimonadota bacterium
CCGCCCATCACCCCGAAACCTATGGCAGGCACGTGGCGTCGTTCAGTTTCTGCGTTCATCTGCGGCCCTCTGCGGATGTTCGGCTTTACGCTTCCTCCATGCTGACGAACACCCCGCAATTTCGGGGGACACTCTTACCTCCGCGCGCCGGACCGATAGATTGTCTGCCACACCTGCTGACTCCCTACTCCCCGGTGCATTCATGTATGTGCTTCATGCCGTCGCGATCGTCTCGGGTCTCATGCAGGCCCCAGCGTCGCATTCCGCTGCGCCCGCGCCTTCCGGCCTTCGCTTCGAAGTCGTGATTCCCGCGTCGCTCCGATCCGAAGCGCTCACCGGACGAGTCTTCATCTTCCTCTCGCACGATTCGACCCCCGAACCTCGGCTCGAGGCCGGCGGCATGGTCAGCATTCCCTTCTTCGGAGTGGATGTCGAAGGTCTGTCCGTCGGTATGCCCGCAGCGGTAGGACGCACCGCCGTCGGATATCCCTACCGCTCGATCGACCAGCTGCCGGATGGCGACTACTTCGTGCAGGCCCTCGTGAGTGTCTACACCAGGTTCGCCCGCGCCGACGGCCACACCATCTGGGCCCACATGGATGAATGGGAGGGACAGCAGTTCAACGAGGCGCCGGGAAGTCTCGTCAGCACCGTCCGGCGGGTGCACGTCACCCATCACCTCGCCGGCCCCATCCGGCTCAGCGTCTCCAGCGTGTTGCCGCCGGTCGTCGTGCCACCCGACGACCAGTACGTGAAACGAGTGAGAATCCAGAGCCAGATCCTCACCAAGTGGTGGGGACACCCGATCTACCTCGGCGCCGTGGTCCTGCTGCCGAAGGGATTCGACGAACACCCCAATACGCGCTATCCCTCCGTCTGGGAGCAGGGCCATTTCACGCTCCGGGCGCCCCTTGGCTTTACGCTCGACAGCACGCCCGAAACGGCCGAGGCTCGGGAGCAGCGCATCGAGCGCAGCGAGGCGCGCGGCACCGGCTACGAGTTTGCGAAGAGCTGGCTCGGCGACTCGTTCCCGCGGATGGTCGCGATCCGGATTCTCCATCCCTCGCCCTATTACGACGACTCGTACGCGGTCAACTCCGCCAACAACGGTCCCTACGGCGACGCGATCATGCAGGAGCTGATTCCCTACCTGGAAAAGCAGTACCGCCTGATTCAGCAACCCTACGCGAGAATGCTCACCGGCGGCTCGACCGGCGGCTGGGAATCGCTCGCGCTCCAGGTCTATCATCCGGATTTCTTCGGCGGCACCTGGACTCTCTATCCGGATCCGGTGGACTTCCGGAACTACGAGCTGATGAATCTCTACGCCGACTCGAACGCCTTCACCGTCCGGCGCAACGCGTGGATCAGTCAGGATGTCCCCTCCGAGCGTCGGAGAGACGGACAGCCGGTCGTGATGGTGCGGCAGGAGAATCAGCTCAACAACGCGAGAGGCAGCCGGCGGCGCGGCGGAGAGAATTTCGCCATCTGGGAGGCGACGTATGGTCCGACCGATAAGGACGGCTACCCCGCGCCGATCTGGAATGACACCACGGGCGTGATCGATCATACTGTCGCGGATTACTGGCGGGAGCACTACGACATCCGCGAATACCTCGAGCGCAACTGGACCACAGTCGGTCCGTCACTCGTCGGCAAGATTCACATGTACGTGGGCGACATGGACAACTATTACCTCAACCTCGCCGTGTACCGGCTGGAAGAGTTTCTCTCGAAGACGACCGCGCCGGCGTACGGCGGGTCATTCGACTACGGCCGCCCCTTGAAGCAGCACGGATGGCAGCCGATGTCGAACGCAGACTTGATCCGCCAGATGGCGACTCAGGCGCTCAAGAATCAGCCGGCGGCGGATGCGACGGATTGGAGATACTGAACCAGGTATTGAGAGCGCCCGCCGCGCGGCAGAAGCCACCAGAGCCCGCCCGTGGCAGAGCCACGAATTGCCGAGCCGCGACTTGAGTCGCGCCGGCGCGATATGCGCACCTTGCGGCTGTGCCCCGCGGCACGTGGCTGAAGCCGCTGCCCGGCAGCTCGTCGTCTCCACGACGCTCCTGACATCGGGTCCTCGAGGCCGCCAAAGCCCCCTCGTGGCAGCGCCACGAATTGCCGAGCCGCGACTCGAGTCGCGCCGGCGCGGCCAATCCCCCGGCTGTCACCTCTCCGTCAGGTCTGCTTCCTAAAATCATCCGTTTCCGGCAGACACCACCGACAGGCCACGCCCCTCATAGAGCAGGAGTATTCCGACGGTGCTGACCCTCCGGGTCGCCCTCACGACGGCGATCCTGCTCGCGATCTCCCTCCCCCTCGCTGCCCAGAGCACCGCCACCGCTCCCCGCCGATCTCCGATCGCCGGTGAAATTTTCGGTCGCGTCGTAGACAGCGCGAGCCGCGCCCCGATCGGCATCGCGACGGTGACGCTGAGCGCCGCCTCGCCGACCGGCGCTCCGCCCCTCGCCCGGACGACGTCCGGTGCCGATGGCGGGTTCCGGATTCAGGCACCTCGCCTCGGCACTTATCGGATCCGCATCGTCGCCATCGGCTATGCGCCGAAAGTTATCGCTCCATTAACGATCGCTGCGGCCATGGCGCCTGTCGCGTTAGGGACGATTGCGCTCGTCGCGTCGCCGATAGAGCTCCAGTCCCTCGAGGTCACCGCGCCCGAAGATGCGGTCCAGCTTGCACCCGACCGAAACACCTACGTTGTCACCGACATGCCGACCACCAAGGGCGGCTCCGCGCTCGATGTCCTCAAGAATGTCCCCTCCGTTGACGTGGACATCGACAACACCGTGACCCTCCGAGGTGACCCCGGTGTCGTGGTGCAGATCAACGGCCGACCCAGTCCGCTCAAAGGCGCCCAGCTCGGCGACTTCCTCGCGCAGCTTCCCGCCGACGTCGTGGAAAAGGTGGAAGTGATCCCAAACCCCTCGGCGCGGGAAAATCCGGAAGGCGTGGCGGGGATCATCAATGTCGTGCTCAAGGAGAAAGCCGATCCGGGACTGAGCGGTGCCGTCACCCTGAGCGGCGCCACCACCGGCCACATCGATGCCGGAGGTAACCTCGGCTATCAGCATGGCGCGCTCTCACTGTATGGGAGTTACGGTTTCTTCCATGAGAACCGTCCCCGCACCGATTCACTCGCCCGCACCAATCTCTTCCTCAATCCCATCACCTACCTGGACGAGGGTGCGGACCGCACGCAGACGCAGCAGGGCCATACACTGACCGGCACCGCTGGGTACCAGCTCGGGCGTTCGGATGAACTCTCTCTGGAGACGTTGTTCACAACCCGGACCGAGGCCGAGTCCAACGACGCGCTCTTTCGCACCCTCGACAGCGGCCGCACGCTCACCGCTCTCAACGACCGGCTGACGGTCGGCAATAACGATCGCTACAATCTCGACGCCACGCTCGCTGAGAAGCATCACTTCGGCGACGACCGTCATTCGCTCTCTGGAGAAGTCCACCTGCTCCGGGAGCAGGAGAAGGGGCCCCAGCGCGTACGGGCGCGGGACCTCACTCTCAGTGGCTCGCCGGCGGACACCACCGCACTCGAACACCAGAGCAGCCTCGATCACAGCGATGAGACCAGCTTGCAGCTGGACTACGTGCGGCCGTTTTCGGAGACGGTACAGCTCGAGGCTGGGTACAAGGGGACCTTTCAGCGGTTCCACACTGCCTTGGGGACGGACGTCTTCGACACCGCCCAGCAGGTATTTCTTCCCGATTCGACGCGGATCAGCGATTTCACCTACGATCAAAACGTGAACGCGGCATATGCGATTCTCGATGCCGAGCCGGGCAAGTTCCTGCTGCAGGGCGGCGTGCGGCTGGAGCATGCGGCGACGACCTTCGACCTTGTCACCCGCAAGGCGCGCTATGACAATCACTACAACAGCGCGTATCCGAGCGCGCTGGTGGCGTACAACTTCGACCCGGCGCACCAGATCAAGCTGAGCTACTCCACCCGGATCCGCCGTCCCGACGACACCGATCTCCTCGACCCCACGCCGTTCTTCCTCGATCCGCTCAACCGCACGATCGGCAATCCGTTCCTCAAGCCGGAATACATCCGCGCGTTCGAGCTGGGATTGCAGCGGACCGCTGGCCGGTCCACCGTGCAGCTGACCCCCTACTTCCGCCACACCCAGGATGCGGTCCGCTCGATCCGTTCCATCGACACTGCAGGAGTGGTGACCCGAACCTTCGCCAACGTGGCCACGAGTGATGCCTACGGCGCGGATGCCACGGTCGCGATCCGTGGGGGACGATTGAGCGGATTCGCGGGAGCCAGTGCATTCCGGCAGGTGAGTAACGCCGCTAACCTCGGGCCCGGCCTCAATGCCAGGACCTTCGGCTGGACGACGCGGACCAATCTGACACTCAAGCTCTCACGAACGCTCGATCTCCAGAGCCTGGTCTCCTACCAGGGACCGATGACCGTGGAGCAGGGCCGGATCGCGAGCCGGACCCGCCTGAGCCTCGCCGCCCGGGAGCGGCTGATGAACGACCGCATGAGCCTCACGCTTCGAGTGATCGACCCCTTCAATAACTCACGCGAAAGCTCGTTCACTACCGATCCACAGTTCAATCAGGTGAGCAACCGGCGCAGGATGATCCGCGGTGTGCTGCTGAGCGGCACCTGGACCTTCGGCAAACCACCCAGGGAGCATGCGCGCGAGCCGGCGGATCCGGGCGCGAGTGACTCCGGTACTCCGTAGCCAACTGAGTACTG
>JBDUEA010000263.1:0-4738 GCA_040002695.1 Gemmatimonadota bacterium
TGCCGTAACAGGGGCGGAAATATGGCGGGGCGCTGGAGGGGATTGAAGGGGGAGGGTGGTGAGGTGGAGGATTGGGGGTAAGGGGATGTGTGGCAGTGGTTTAGGCTGGCCTGCAGGAGTTCGAACCCCGAAATGGATGTCGTTCGTCCATCAATCGCGATCGTCAGCTCAGCGCAACCGCCCTTGTGGAGCTCGTAGCGGACGGTCACCCTCACAAAATCCTCGGATTTGGGGGCCTGAGGCTGGAGTTCAGCTGCGGCGGGCGGTCGATGGAGCGAAGTGCCGGACAAGAAGTTGTGGCGCAGGGATGCACAATTGACGGCGCCAGCGCCGCCGGCTGCGATGCCTCGTCAGTCGTCACTCGCGCGCCCGGACTCAAACCGGGTCGGATACGCATTGCCGATCCCGGCTTGGTCACGCAGGAATTCTGCGATGATATCTACGTGCTCCACAGGCGCGCCGAGCGGCAGGATGACATACATGTGCGGGTGTCCGCGATCGAGAACGAGGCCGGATCCGTAGATGGGGATACCGAGTTCACCCACTCCCGCCAATACTCGTGCGCACGCATCGAGATCGACTGCTCGTGGGGCCGCGTCAGGATCGACCGGGACGTCAATCACAGCGAAAACCGCTGCACCTCGCGGTGGCTCCGGGTAATCGAAGGGGCCATATGAGCGCTCGGGTGGTGGAGTGTTGGGTGTCCAACCAGGCGGGTTGCCGGGGAAGACATCCGACCAGGACGCCCCCGCGGGGAGACTGCGGAGGTGATCAAGAAACCGAGTGAACCCTCCGCGCGGAAGCACGAATATGTGAAGATCGCTCCGCCGCAAACCGATTCGATTCAGTTCGGCGCCGATCATCTCCATGCGAGAGTCCATCGATTCGTCGTCGTGGCTCATCTGTGCACCTAATATGCGTCTATGCCGCAAGAGGAAGATAGAGTACCTCGGAAGTCCACCGCCGCGACCTTTGCCTGTGCGTCTCCGAGGTCGTCGTAGTATCCGCGCCCAAACTCGGCCCATCGGCACGACGCCACCAGTCGCTCAGTGTTGCTCGCTTTCCAGTTCAGCCTCGAACGCGGTGATGTAGGGCGTGAGGTCGTGGACATCCTGCCCCTGCATGACCACTTCTCCATAGCGGTCGCGAACCGCGACGAGTGGGGAGCTCCAGCTCTGGCCGACCTTGATGCCGACGGTCGCCATCGCACGATTCAGACTGCCGGGTTCCCATGGAAGCATCCGCATCGGCGTGGTCCGCATTGGATATCGCTCGAGGAGCCACGCGAGCCTGCCGCTCCCATCTTCGCCGTCGGTGGTGAACGCAAAGACGTCGCCGGCACTATCTCGGACAGCCGCGCGAGCGAGACCTCGGAAGAGATCCCGCTGGGCGTCGTAGCCAGGGTCGAAGAGGATGACGAGCGATGGTCGAGTTCGCGCGGCGGCGAGCCGGCTCGCCGCGTCGTCGACGGTGATCTCTTCGAGTGGTGGCGCCGACCGGACCGGTGGCATCGAATCCGGCTTGTCGCGCCAGAGCCGCGACCAGAAGGACGGCTTCACGGGAAGCTGCCGGTTATCGCCGCCGGCGATTCGCCAGATTCGTCCCTCGTCGATGTAGAGATCTCCGAAGGTCTGCTGAAAGTCTCCGCCCCCATTCCAGATAGTCCAGGTATACGGGTAGCCGACGAGATTTTGAGTCGCGAGGACCTCCGCGAACAGATCCATTTCCCACCCGTGGCGGCCACGTCGGAAATAGTGGGGGCCTGCAAATGGATCGTTGGTGTAGTACAGCATCGCAAGCGCGCCGCGCGTGACGATGCGATAGCGACGTCCCTGCTCCGCGGAGAGCATGTAGTCGCCGTATGCGTTGCTCACCGGCAGATCCGCCATCCACTCGCGGGAGGTGACCGTCAACATCGGGACATCAATTTCCAGTGCATCGAGTGCGAGCCACTGGAGGTATCGCTGATAGGTCTCTTCTGGCGTGGGCTGCGGAGAGAAGTACTCCTTGGCGAGAGAGTCCGCGCTCCGATTCCGGAAGCCGCTTGAATCCTTTCCGAGAAAGACTTCCGCCGTCGCTCCGCCCCCGACCGCGAGCCTCCTGGTATCGGTGACGAAATCCTCGATGCGAGGATCGAACTCGTCGCCCAGTACCGCCTGCCTCAGCCGGTATAAGACGAGAATGAGAGTCGTGCGGAGCCCATACTCGGGCTTTCCGGCCGCGAAGAAAGCGGTGGCGTTCTGGCGAACGAGGTACCCGGCAAAGGCGTCGGTGAAGAACCCCTCGAGCTTTGCCCCGACCTCGAGCCGCATGCGACGGTCCGCCAGATCGTAGACGATCAACAGCCCGCGCCGGCCGGACTCCTTGCCGACGCCGAGGTCCCGCGCCCTGCGGAGCGCGAACCCCTCCAGGTCGCCACCGGGCACGGAAGGGACCAGGAGAATGCGAATGTCTACATTCGACTCATCGTTGATCCGGTCGAGGAACTGTTCCGTGCGCCCACGCTCTTCGCCGGTCAGGATCTTCGCTTCGTCACGGAGTCGGGGTCGTAGACGGAGGCCATAGTGCACGGTCGAGTAGCGGCCACCGATGACGAGTGCGCCGAGAGCCAGGATCAGGAACAGGCGTTTCGGATTTCGAGGAAAGAGGCGCATGGCTCCCAAAAATGAAGAACTATGGGGGAATTTTCAGTCGGTCAGGTCGTCTGTCGCTGGAGTGAGGAGTACTCACCCCCAAATCGTCTCCGTTACGAATCAGTTCACCACGACCTGCAATCCAGCCGAAACCGATGTGAAGAAGTTCGCATCTCCAGGAAACGAGGCGGTGATGGTGCGAGATCCTGGTGCAAGAGTGGCCGAGGCCTGACAGCCCATCTGGGCGTTAAGCGGGGCAAGCGCGCAGCTGGCTATGAGGTTTCCACCGCTTATGAAAGCCACGTTGCCCTGCGGGCTGCCCGCGCCAGGCGCGTTCACACTGACGATGCCGGAAAGCGTGATTGGTCCACCGGGATTGGCTTGCGGACTGGCGAGGGTAATCGTCGTTGTCGTCGAGGCGCTATGGACGACCTGAACCACGACGGTAGCGACCGAAGCTTCCGAGCTCGGGTCGCCATGATACGTGGCGCCAAGGGGGTGTGTGCCGGGAAAGGCGGCGGAGAAAGTGCACGACGCCTGCCCCGCGGTTACCGGTTGTGCCGCGCAGCCAGCCAAGGTGACGCCGCTGTCCGCGAAGCTTACGGTGCCCGTGTTGCCGCCACTTCCGCCTGAGATGGTCGCGGTCAAGTCGACGGACTGGCCTGCGACTGAGGGGTTTGCTCCCGAGCTGAGTACCGTCGTGGTGGGGGTCGGGGCGCTGGTGGAGGTCGAGCTGGAGCAACCGAGCGCGAGGAATGGCACGATCACGAGAGCATGGCGGAGCGGGCGCATGTTCATCCGATGAAAGAAGGTGAAAAGAGCATGGGGAGACTTACTGTACGGTCACCGGCAGGCCAATCGAACTGGAGGCTTCGAGATCCACGTCGCCGGAGTACTGGGCGGTGAAGGTCTGCATACCTGGAGCCGGAGTGATCGTTGCGCTGCAGCCCGACTGGCTGTTCACGATTGCCCTCGAGCAGGTGGCGACAATGCTCGTATCGCTCTTGAAAGTCACGAAGCCGGAGAGCGCGCCCGCGCCCGGAGGGTTGACGGTGACAGTCGCCGAGAGTGTGAGTGGTGTGCCGGCCTGCGATTGGGGAGTTGTGAGAACAATGCTGGTGGTCGTCGCGGCCATGTTGACGGCCTGGTTGAGCACGTTGGACGTGGACGACAGTGAGTTTGCATCGCCCAGATAGTTCGCCTGAAAAGGATGGATTCCCGGAGCGAGCGTTACAGCGAAGCACAGGGAAGTATTGGCGTTCCCTAGCGGTCCGCCGCAGTTTGTGTCGAGCCCTGCGTCGGAGAAGAGCATCGCCCCACTCAGCGCTCCGCCGCTGCCGCCGGATACCGTCGCAGTGAATATTACGACCTGGCCAAAAACAGATGGATTCGGGCTCGACGTAAGGAGAGTGCCGGTTGGCGGCGGAGCGCCCGTCGGGGAATCGAAGCAGGCCGCCGTCAGGGCGCAGGCGAACGCGAAGGCAGACAGTTTTCGTGACATGCGCCCTCGGCGATTGCTGCTCGGAAAAGCGATTTCCAGCTCTCGAGCCGCGACCACTACGGAATGACCCAGATGCCGACCCCCACTCGTTCAACATCGGCGCGATTCCGAATCGTGGGAGAGGAAGGACCCGAGTTCCACGTCAGTCGATAGGAGAGATTCAGCCGCAGTGCCGCCCCGGTTCCGCGTGGTGTCTCCCAGATATAGTGCTGGTAGAACGCCCCCACGCCGAGGAGCGCAGGCGTATCTGACTCTCCGGAGACATTGCCGCGAGAGAACCGGAATGAGACGCCCAGGTCTCCAGTACTCGCGGACCGAAGGAGGAGGTACCGCGGTTCGAAAAAGGCCCAGATGATCGACGAGGCACCCTTTCGCTGTTCGCTCTCGAATCCTGCACATCCGGACAAGGGCCCGCCCCCGGAGATCAGCAGACATCCTTCATACGATACACCTCCACCGCGGCCGGTGGCGGTATCGAATGGCAGATGATACGCAGTGTGTACCGACACGTCCAATTCAAGACCTGCGCGCACATGCTTCCGGTTGATCCGCTCGACGCGGTCGGTGGTTTCGGCGGCATCGCCGTACACGGTGAATGCGACGG